>JBIJDX010000022.1:0-20112 GCA_044343855.1 Flavobacteriales bacterium | reverse complement strand
GCTCATCCGTTCGTCATTTGCATATGCTGGTGCGTCCCTGACGGGATAGTTTTGGAGCGTGGAGCCATTCAGGTTCCCTGGTGCCGGCATGCGTATGACGACCTTGACCATTTTCCTGCTATGCCATTGCAGCCTGCAGGCCCAGCAGCCGCTCACGCTGGAGCAGTGCGTGCAGCGTGCCGAGGAGCGCAACCTGACCATGCGCAATGCGGTGCTCGATGGTGAACTTGCGCGCAGCACCGCCGAGCAGGCCCATTGGGACCTTCTACCCAACCTGAACGCAGCGGGAACGCACGGTTACAACTATGGCCGTGTGGTGGACCGCTTCACGAACACCTTCGCCACGGACCGGGTTCGCACCAACAACTTCTTCCTCAGCAGTGACCTGTCGCTCTTCGAAGGCTTCCGCCGGCAGAACACCCTGCGCCAGGCGCGCCTGCAGGAGACCGCTGCCTTGAAGGGTGTGGAGGCGGCCCGCAACGACATCCGTACCCAGGTGGCCAATACATTCCTGAACGTGCTTGCCTTGCGTGAACGGGTGCGCGTGGCCGAAGCGCAGATCGCCACGACCACGCAGCAGATAGACCGGGTGCAGCAGCTGGTGGATGCCGGTCTCAGCCCCCGAGCCGAGGTGCTCAACCTCGTTTCCCAGCGTGCGCAGGAGGAGTTCACGCGGACCGAACTGCTCAACCAGCTCGACCTCGCCTTCCTCGATCTGGCGTCCCTCATGCAACTGACCCCGGATGAGGCTGCCTCCCTCGATGTGATGGCACCGGGTGTGGAGCTGATCACCATCATCGAACCCACACAGCCGGTGGAGACGGTGCTCGCACAGGTGCTGCGCAACAACCCCGCCTACGCACAGGCCGAACTCAACGTTGAGAGTGCCGAGCGTGGGATCGCGGTGGCGCGGTCCGGCGTGATGCCCAGCCTGGTCTTCAGTGCGTCCGCAGGGACAGGCTATTCGGGCCGGAACTTCGAGGCCATCGGAGACCCCATCATCGGGGTACCCGCACTCATCGGATTCACCGGCTCCGGAGAAGAGGTCTTTCAGCCCACGGTGGATTTCGAGACGCGCACCAAGCCCTTCGGCACACAGCTTGACGACAACCTCAACGAGTCCCTGGGCTTCACCCTGAGCGTGCCGCTGTTCAACAACATGCGGAACCGGACCCAGGTGGATCAGGCGCGCATCCGCAAGGAGCAGGCCTTGAACCAGCTGGAACAGCAGCGCGTCGCCCTGCAGCGTGAGGTGCTCAACGCCATCACGGCCCAACGCTCCGCTTTCCGCCAGTACGAGAGTGCCCGGCGTGCCACCGAAGCGGCCGATGAAGCGCTGCGCCATGCCAGGGAACGCTTTGCGGCAGGTGCCATCAATGCCGTTGAGCTTAATGCCGCGAAGAATGCCGCCAACCGCAGCGCCGCGGACGTGATCAACGCGCGCTACAGCTACCTCATGGCGGTGAAGAGCCTGGAGATCCTGCAGGGCCTGCCGGTCTCGCTGTGATGGCGATCTTTGCCGGCCGGTGACACCGGTTGCGAACCATGCCCCTTATCCTCGCCCTGGAAACCGCCACCAAGCTATGCAGCGTGGCCGTTGGGCGCGATGGCGAATTGCTCGCCCTGCGTGAGGTGGACGATGCGCAGCTCCGCCATGCCGAACGCCTCAATGTCCTTGTGGATGAGGTGATGCGAGCGGTGGACCTGTCCCTTCGCGACCTTGATGCCGTCGCTGTTGGTACCGGTCCGGGCAGCTACACCGGACTGCGCATCGGCCTGAGTGCGGCCAAAGGCTTTTGTTATGCACTGCAACGGCCCATCATCGGCATCCCCACGTTGGCGGTGCTGGTCGCGGCGGCACGCATGAGCGGATCGGCCTTGTCCGGCACGCTTTGGCCCATGATCGATGCGCGGCGCATGGAGGTGTTCACCCAGCCCTGCGCGGCGGATGGAACTACGACAGGGGATGTCGTACCATTCGTCCTCGATGCGGCGTGGGTGGAACGAGCTGAGCCGCGTGTGGTGTTCGGCGATGGTGCGGACAAGGCCGGCGACCTGTGGCGGTCGGCCCCGCACATCACGCACCTGCCAGGCATCGTGCCCTCCGCCCGCCACATGCTCGCCCTGGCCGAAGAGCGGTTCGCCGCAGGTGCCTTCGATGACCTGGCCTACCTGGTGCCGACGTACGGCAAGGCGGCCAACGTGGGCGCCCAACGCAAGGACTGAGGGCGGCGACCACATCTCCGTGGTCGGATCCAGGATGTCGAAAACAGAAGATGCTTCAGCGGTGCGCGGTGGTGTATCGCACCACGTGGATCACCCCGCTCTGCAGGTCGCGCGTCAACCGGGCCTTCAGGAACATGGTGGTCTCCTCGTAGAGGTATTCCTCCTGTTGCACCTGCACCCCATCGTGCCAAAGCTGGCCGGAGAGCACGTTGCCGGCCCGATCGTAGCTCCAGGTGCGGCGCGTGGTGCGCGCGCTCGCCATGTCCGGCTGCTCCACCCGCTCTGCCAGGCGGCCATTCTCATCATAGGCGAAGGTGATGCGCGAACTCCTGTTGCTCACCAGGTAGCGGTCCTCGATGCGCCGCAGGTAACCACGTGCATCGGTGAAGCGCAGCTGCTCGCGGTAGGCAAGTCCCAGCTCGTTGAGGAACAACTGGCGGGCCGTGCTGTCGTTGAGCTGTTCATGACGATAGTGCTCGTCGCTTATGGCTGTGACCGTGCCAGGCTGCAATCGGTAGCGGTCGCTGTTGAGGTTGGCAACACGGCTGTAGGTCTGTCGTACCGGACGGCCCTGCCCGTCGCGCTCAATGCTCAGGAGAAAATGCCCGGAAAGGTCATTGCGCAGGCGTTCACGTTCGCGTCCCTCCGCATCGTATGTCACCGAGGTGGAAGTGGTGTCCCGTCCGGTCCCGGGCATGCCATAGGAATGGTTCGCATGGACGGTCCGTCCCCCGTCGTCAAAGTGGTAGTGGTGCCGTTCGGACTGAGGCTGCATGGGCTTGTTGTCCCGCTTCACGGATCGTTCGCCGCTCACCGATGCGATGCCGTTCCGTGCGATGAAGGCCGCATTGAAGCGCAGTTCGGTGGGGTCGTCCGTACCGGGCAGCACCTGTACCATCTGCGCATGGACGCACGTTGCCATCATCAGGATGGATGCCACCAGGTGCACCAGCACGACAGCGGTCAGCCGAATGCACTGCCAGCCGGTCCTGTTGGCCGTTATGGGCCGATGTCCTTCCTTCGCATGCATGGCACACCAAAGGAACGATATCGTGGGCTCCCCGTCGCCCCGTCCGCGAGGTGGCGATCAACAGCCCGGGGTGAAAGGTTTCGTGCGCGACCAGCGGTGGCCGGGCACGTTGATGGTCTGCGGTATCTTCATCCTGCTGGGAAGCATGGTCAGCGTGGTGCCATGGACCCTCATCGACCCCGGCCTGCTTTTCCGCATCTTCCTGGTGATGGCCTTCGGGGGCAACCTGCTTGGCTATGCCCGTGCGGGCCTCAGGCTGGGGATGGAACGGCTGGAGTGGTTCCTCTTCAACCTGCTCGCCGTGGGACCGATCCTGCTGTCAGCGCTCCTTTGGCTGAACTACCTCGGTCATGGCCCGGAGGTGGTCACCGACCATGAGGTGCTGGAGGTGCGGCAGGTGAACGGTTTCCTGGTGTATACCTACCGCGACGATTTCCTGAAGGAGCATGACCTTGCGCGCTGGTCGCACCGTGACAGTTATCCCATCGTGGGCAACAGCATGCACATCAGCCTTGCGTCGGGGCTGCTGGGTGTTCCCGTGGTGGTGCGCAAGGAGCCCTTCGTGTCAGGGTCGTGATCCACGCAGGTCGATGGTCTCCTCCACCTGGAAGGGGAATCGCTTGCGGAGAATGCCGCTGCGGCCCAGTACCGTGCCCTTCATACCCAGTTTCATCCGCCCGCTGAGCGCCCCCCCCAGGAGCACCATCAGCAACGGCCCCCCCTCCAGATCCGCGTGCAGGTACACGGGGTACACCCGTTCCGCCCGTCCTTCGAGGACCACCGCCGAGTCCAGCCAGCCCTTGCCCACAGGGGTGTCGTTGAGATACAGGTCCACGTCGGGGTCCTCCACATGGATGCGGTAGCCGTTGGGGTTGTTCACCTGCACATCCACACGAACGGAGATGCGCCGGTTGTCCATCTGCAGCAGCTCCACGTTGCGGATGTCGCGGAGCTCCACGTCCTCATAGGAGGAACAGGCCGCCAGCAGAAGGGCTGCCGCCAGTGGGCTCACGAAGGTTCGCAACGGGATGGTCATGTGCCTGGAAGGGCAGCTGCCATAGCGCTGTCAGGCCTTGAAGCCGCTGGCCGCGAAGTGCTGGAAGAACCGCGGGATGGTCCGGATGCCCTGGAAGTAGTTGAAGACGCCGTACTTCTCGTTGGGGCTGTGGATGTTGTCGCTGTCCAGGCCGAAGCCGAGGAGGACG
Organism: Flavobacteriales bacterium; assembly: GCA_044343855.1. Classification (GTDB taxonomy): domain Bacteria; phylum Bacteroidota; class Bacteroidia; order Flavobacteriales_F; family PHOS-HE28; genus PHOS-HE28. Next base: position 15,651 of record JBIJDX010000022.1, on the reverse strand, counting down.
GTCTTCAGGCCCAGTTCCTGTTCGAAGAGTGCGACGATGGGGATGCTGCCTCCGCCGCGGGTGGGGATGGGCTTCTTGCCGAAGGTCTCCTCCATGGCCTTGCTGGCCGCCAGGTAGGCGGGGCTGTCGATGGGGGTCACGGCCGCTTCACCACCGTGGTGGGGCTTCACCACCACCTCGATACCCGGAGGCGCAATGGACTCGAAGTGGTCCTTGAACAGCTTGGTGATCGCGTCGCTCTTCTGGTCGGGCACCAGGCGCATGCTGATCTTGGCGTAGGCCTTGGAGGGTAGTACGGTCTTGGCACCTTCGCCGATGTAGCCGCCCCAGATGCCGTTCACGTCCAACGTGGGACGGATGCTGCTGCGCTCCTCGCTGGTATAGCCTTTCTCGCCGCGCAGCCCGTTCACCTTCAGGTCCTTCTTGTAGGCCTCCTCGTCGAAGGGGGCTTCCGCCAGGGCGTCACGCTCAGCCTTGCTCAACTCCTTCACCGCATCATAGAAGCCGGGGATGGTGATGCGGCGATCGGCGTCGTGCAGACTGGCGATCATCTCGCAAAGCGCGTTGATGGGGTTGGCCACGGCTCCGCCATAGACCCCGCTGTGCAGGTCGCGGTTGGGGCCGGTCACTTCCACCTCCAGATAGCTCAGCCCGCGAAGTCCGGTGTTGATGCTGGGTACATCGTTGGCGATCATCGAGGTGTCACTGATAAGCACCACATCGGCCGCCAGTTTCGACTTGTTGTTCGACACGAACACGCCAAGGTTGTCGCTCCCCACCTCCTCCTCGCCCTCGATCATCACCTTCACGTTGCAGGGCAGGCCGCCGTTGTTCATCATGGCCTCGATGGCCTTCACATGCATGTAGAACTGGCCCTTGTCATCGGCGCTTCCGCGTGCATAGATCATGCCGTCCTTGATCACCGGTTCGAAGGGACCGCTGTGCCAGAGGTCCAGCGGATCGGGGGGCTGCACATCGTAATGGCCATAGACCAGCACCGTGGGCAGCTTTGGGTCCAGCATCTTTTCTCCGTACACGATGGGGTGACCTGCCGTGGGGCACACTTCCACATTGTCCAGTCCGGCTTCCTGCAGCCGCTGTTTCACTGCATCCGCGCAACGCGCCACGTCGCTTTTGTACTTGGGATCCGCGCTTACGCTGGGGATGCGCAGCAGGTCGAGCAACTCGTTCAGGAACCGGTCCTCGTTGGCCTTGATGTAGGTGTCGATGGTACTCATCGGGGCGTTCATGGGGTGCAAAGATAGGCCCGACCCGCCGGTGGGGTTTCCCCGTCCGGGCAACCTTTTCGGGGGTGTGTGGGTCTTCTTCCAGGAGGATCGTCTATTTTCACCTCGCCATGCGCCACGTCACCCCTGTCAGGACCCTGCTCATCGCGCTGTGCCTGGTGTGCGCTGCACCCGCCATCGCCCAGTTGACGGTCAGCAATGCATTGACCCCCACTCAACTGGTCCAGAACGTGCTCCTCGGCGGCGGGGTCACTGCCAGCAACATCACGTTCAATGGTGCTTCCGGCAACGCCACCAACGTGCAGATCGGTTCGTTCGACGGCTCCTCCAGCATCATCGGACTCGCATCGGGCATCATCATGGCCTCCGGCGATATCCAGGTGGCGTTGGGGCCGAATGACGTGGGCGGGGCCACCGAGGGCGGCGGGAATTTCGACCTCTTCAACAGTGATCCGGACCTCGCCCTGCTCAACGGGCTTACGAATTACGACAAGGCGGTCCTCGAGTTCGACTTCATCCCCACGGGCGACTCCCTGAAATTCAGGTACGTGTTCTCCTCGGAGGAATATGATGAATACGTGTGCGGCACCGTGAATGATGTGTTCGGGTTCTTTCTCAGTGGTCCCGGCCTGAGCGGCCCCTTCAGCAACAATGCGGTCAACATCGCCCTGATCCCGGGAACCAATGTTCCTGTATCCATCAACACCGTCAACAATGGCACGGTAGGATTCAGCGGTACCGAGGCGAACTGCTCGGACCTGGACCCCAATTGGCAGGCGAACAGCGTGTATTACCAGTCCAACGCGACCGGGAACACGATCCAGTTCGACGGTACCACGGTGATCCTGACCGCCTTCGCATTGGTCCAGTGTGGCCAGCCCTACCACATCAAGATGGCCATTGCGGACGGAGGTGACACCGCCTTCGACTCCGGGGTGTTCCTCGAGGCGGGAAGCTTCACCAGCACGGGCCAGGTGCAGCCCACGCTTTCCAACGGGTACGGGGTGAACGGCGACATCCTGCTGGAGGGTTGCGGTCCCTACGAACTTGTGTTCACCCGCCTCGGCGACCTGTCCACGAGCGATACGGTCAACTACCTGTACAGCGGCACGGCCACTGCCGGGGTTGACTTCCTGCCTGCGCTCCCCAACCAGATGATCTTCGATCCCGGAGTTGAGTCACTGACGTTCATGCTGGATGCACCGCTCGATGCGGACGGTGATGAGACCCTCGTGATCAGTGTGGAGGAACTGGTGGCCTGCGCCGGCCTCGTCCTGGAGACCGTGTTCACCTTCCAGATCCAGAGCGCACCTCCGATCGAGGTCATCAGCAACGACATCAACGGGGAATGCGGGGAGACCCATGTGCTGGCACCCGCCGTTTCCGGTGGCATCGGTCAATACGTGATCACATGGGCCAACGGGGAGGTGGGTCCGAGCATTTCAGTGACCCCGGAGGAGACCACTACCTATGTGTTCACCGTGGATGACATCTGCGGCGTGGTGCCCGTGGTGGACAGCATCACGGTGAACCTGCCCGTTCCGCTCCCATTGGAGACCACCGTTTCCGCACCCACCGCCATCCCCTGCCTGGGAACCGCACCCATCGAGGTTATTAGCGTGACCGGTGGCTACGGCGTGTATTCCTACCAGTGGACACTGGACGGCGTTCCGCTTGGCAATACTGCTTCCATCGTCGTTCCCTATGGTCCCCCGCAGTACTATGTGGTCACCGTTACGGACGGTTGCGGAGCAAGCACCCAGGACAGCGTTCTGGTGAGCACCCTGCCAGCGGACCCCATCGTGGTGACAACGACCGCCGATGTGACCGTGGTCTGCGCGGGTGACGATGCCACGGTGGGTATCGCTTCCGTGGTGGGTGCCAGTGGTGTGCTCTCCTACAGCTGGCGTGATGCGTCCGGAGTTGAGGTGGGGATCGGAACATCCATCACCGTGCCCGTGCCGGTGACCGCGTCATACACGATCGAGGTCACCGACCAATGCGGCAATACGGGTGTCGATACCGTCAGCACCATCGTGCCGGTCTACGATGAGCTCGCCATCACGGCCTCCGATCCCGTGCAGGTGCCCTGCCTGGGAACCTCCCCCATCGAGGTGACCAGTGTTGCCGGGGGCAATGGGGTGTATGCGTACCAATGGAGCTTGGGCGCCACGCAGCTCGGGAACACGGCTTCCATCCAGGTGCCCTTCGGCCTGCCGCAGTACTACACGGTGGTGGTGACGGATGGCTGCGGATCCACCGCAACGGACAGCGTGCTCGTGAGCACACAGCCGCTGGATCCCATTGTCATCACCACCACGGGTGACGCCACCGTGGTATGTCCGGGTGATACGGCCACCGTCGGCATCCTCTCCATCACCGGTGGCAGCGGCGTGTTCAACCGCACCTGGCGCGATGCGACGGGTGCTGCGGTGGGGTCCGGCCTGTCCATAACGGTTCCGGTGCCTTCCACGGCCTTCTACACCATTGAAGTGGTCGATCAGTGCGCGAACACCGGCAGTGCCACGGTGGGCACCATCCTTCCCCAGTACGCACCGCTCAATGTGACCCTCCCACCGGACCAGCGGCTGTGCCTGGGCGACAGCCTCCTGGTACAGGCCGTGGTCACCGGAGGTTCCGGCTATTACACCATTGCGTGGATGGACAGCATCCATGCGGATCCCGTTCGCTGGGAGGCGCCCACGGAGGATGTTCGCATCCTGGTGGATGTGGTCGATCGCTGCGGCTGGCAGGCCTCCGGTGCCATTGACATCGAAGTGGAGCGTGTGGTCATCGACATCGTGGTCACCAACCGCGGCCAGGACGACTGGTACCTGCAGGCGGCATCGGAGCCGTATGCACGCACATGGCTGTGGGACATGGGCGATGGGACGCGCTACCGGGGCGATGAGGTCTACCACAGCTACCTGGATACCGATGATCATTGGGTTACACTGTCCATCATCACCCCGGATGGCTGCCAGAGCAGGGATTCCGTGTTGTTGAAGCCGCCGGCCCAGTTCCATTTCCCCAATGCGTTCACGCCCGATGGTGATGGCATCAACGACCTGTTCCTTCCCGTGGGGGCCGAGATCTACGAGTATCAGCTCGAGATATTCGACCGTTGGGGGGAGTTGATCCATAGTTCCGCAGATGTGAACATGCCCTGGGACGGCTCGGTGAACGGCTCCGGTGTGGCCAGTACAGGGGTCTACGTGTACAAGTATCGCGTGTCAGGCCTTTACTTCGCCCCGTTGGAGGGTTACGGCCACGTCACCCTCCTACGTGGAACCACAAGTGCACCCTAACGCATGAGCATTCGTCTCGTCTCTTTTTCCCTGGTGGCCCTGACCCTGTTGGCAGGTGGATCCGCCAGGGCGCAACTTGCCGTCAACAATGCCCAGACACCGCTGCAGCTCGTTCAGGACGTCCTGCTGGGAGCGGGTGTCACGGTGAGCAATGTGACCTATAATGGTGGCCCGGGCACTGCGATCGATGAGCAGGCGGGGTCGTTCTCAGGTGCGGCCGGCAGCATCGGGCTCGCATCGGGTGTGTTGCTTTCGAGCGGCAATGTCCAGGTGGCGCTGGGACCCAACAATGCCGGTGGCTCAACGCTCGGGGGAGGCAACTTCGGATTCGGTGACCCCGACCTGGAGGTCCTGGCCGGCGTGAGTACGAACGATGCATCCATCCTGGAGTTCGATTTCGTTCCGGTGGGCGATTCCATCACCTTCCGCTATGTGTTCGCCTCCGAGGAATACAACGAGTATGTGTGCGGCACGGTGAACGATGTCTTCGGCTTCTTCCTGAGCGGGCCCGGGATCGCCGGACCCTTCTCCGACGGTGCCATCAACCTGGCCCTGGTGCCGGGAACCACGGTGCCGGTATCCATCAACACGGTGAACAACGGTACGGTGGGTGCCAATGGCCAGCTGGTTAACTGTCAGAGCCTCGATCCCAACTGGACGGCGAACAATATCTATTACGAGGACAACGCGGGAAGCGTGGAGGTCCAGTTCGATGGACAGACCGTGGTGCTGACCGCCCGTGCGCAGGTCGTTTGCGGCCAGACCTACCACATCAAGATGGCCATCGCGGACGGTGGTGACACGGCCTTCGACTCAGGAGTGTTCCTGGAGGCGGGCAGCTTCAGCAGCGTGCCGTTCATCCCCACGCTCACACCCGGTCCCGGTATCGTTGGCGACAACACCATCCTGGAGAGCTGTTACCCCGTGACCATCGATTTCATCCAGCAGGAGGGGGACGGTGATACCAGCGTGGTGTTCATCACGGTGGGTGGCACCGCCACGCCCGGCGTCGATTACGTTCCCAGTTTCCCGGATTCGCTCGTCTTCCTGCCCGGTGATACCATCCAGTCCTTCACCTTCAACTGCCCCATCGATCCGGACGGTCCGGAGACCATCATCCTTACGCTTGTTTCCCAATCCATCTGCTCCTCCGTCCAGGTGGTGAACGAGTTCGAGTTCATCATTGAATCCAGTGCACCGCTGGTCACCGTGGGAGGCTTCACATCCATTCCCTGCCTGGATACGGCCGTGTTCACCCCCACCATCAACGGGGGGTATCCGCCTTACGAAGTGGTGTGGTCGAACGGTGCACAGGGGGCGGAGTTGACGGTGGCGCCCCTGGTGAGCACGGTGTACAGCGCCGTCGTCACGGATGACTGCGGAACCACATCGGTAACCCAGTTCGTGGTTGACGTGGAGGCAGAACCGCCCGTCCCCGTGATACCCACCCTTAGCCCCGGCATCGGGGTGGTGGGGCCGACCACCATCCAGGAAAGTTGCTACCCTGTTACCATGGACTTCACCCTCGCGCAGGCCCTGCCCGATACGAACGTGGTGGAGATATCCATCGGTGGCACCTCCACACCCGGGGTCGACCACACCCCCCTGTTCCCGGAATCCCTGGTCTTCCTCCCCGGACAGACCGTTCAGTCCATCACCTTCAACTGCCCGGTGGACGACGATGGGCCCGAGACGCTCGCCGTCACGCTCATCATCCGTTCGGTCTGCTCCGGCGAACCGGATTCCACTGAGTTCGTCTTCCAGATCGTGCCCTCCGCCCCGGTCGAGGCCACCAGTGGTTCCGCAACCATCCCCTGCGAAGGCACGGCTGTGTTCACGCCCGTCATTTCCGGCGGTTTCGCACCGTATGGCGTGATCTGGTCCGATGGTTCCGCGGGAGCGACACTGACGGTCTCCCCCCTGGCGAACACCACGTACACGGCCACAGTGACCGATACCTGCGGCTCAACCACCACTGCCACGTTCGTGGTGGACCTTGAACCCGTTCAGCCTGTGCTGTTCACCATCGATGGGCCGTCCTCCGTGCTCGAAGCCTGCGAACAGACCACGTTGGTGGTGACGCGTGCGCCCGGCGTGCAGGGTGACCTCACCATCACCTTCGGCGGTTCGGGGGAGGCAACCCCCGGTGCGGATTACGTGCTGCCCGATCCCGCCTTGCTTCCCAACGGAACCCAGTCCATCGAGGTGCCGTTCGCTCCGCTCGAGGATGGGGTTGATGATGACCAGGAGGTGGCCACCATAACGGCCACTGTCACCGATGCCTGCGGTCGCTCGGCGGACTCCTTCCTCAATGTGACCATCCTGGATGCTCCGGAGATACTGGTCCTTGGGCAGGATACGACCGTTGTCTGCGCCAATGATTCGATCCTGAGCATCGTGGTGGCCTCCGGGGGTGTCGGCACGCTGGACATCTCCTGGAGCAACGGCTATACCGGCACCAGCGCATGGCTTTCCACGGAGGTGGATGCGGATTATGTGGTGACCGCGACCGATGGTTGCAACCGGTCGGCACAGACCACCATCAGCGTGGACCTTGTCTGCGACGTGGTGATACCGAACGTGATCAGCCCGAACGGTGACCAATACAACGAGGCCTTGGTGATCGAGGGTCTTCAGTACCTCTCCCACACCCTGCGCATCTTCAACCGATGGGGCCAGTTGGTCTTCGAATCCAGCGACTACCTGCGCAGGTGGAAGGCCGATGGCCATCCGGACGGCACCTATTTCTACGAACTCGTGGTGGAGGACCGTGACAAGCCGTACACGGGCCACATCACGGTGTTGCGCTGACGCTCAGCGAACGAGCAGGGAGGAGCCCGTCATTTCGGCGGGCTTCTTCACGTTCATCAGGTCCAGCACGGTCGGCGCCACATCGGCAAGCACGCCGTCCCGAATGACGCTGATGCCGGGTGCCACCACCACGACCGGCACCGGGTTGGTGCTGTGTGCGGTATTGGGACTGCCATCCGGGTTCAGGGCCTGGTCCGCGTTTCCGTGGTCGGCGATGATCACAAAGCGGTACCCCTGCTCCATGCCCGCACGCACCACCTGTGCCAGGCACGCATCCGTGGTCTCCACGGCCTTCACCACCGCGTCGAACACTCCGGTATGGCCCACCATGTCCGGATTGGCGAAGTTCAGGACCACCAGGTCCGCCTCCGCCTTGCGCAGTTCCGGCACGATCGCATCCACGATGCCCTGGGCGCTCATTTCGGGGCGCTGGTCGTAGGTGGCCACCTTGGGCGATGGCACCATGATGCGTTGCTCTCCCGCGAACGGCGCCTCGCGACCACCGCTGAAGAAGAAGGAGACGTGCGGGTATTTCTCCGTCTCGGCAATGCGGATCTGTTGCAGGCCTGCATTGGCCACCGCCTCACCCAGGGTCATTGCCAGGTCATCCTTGCGGAAGATGACATCAACCTCCCTGAAGGTGGGGTCATATTCCGTCATGGTCACATAGTGCAGCTGCAGGGGTGTGGTGCCTTGCTCCGGGAAGGCCGACTGCGTGAGCATCCGGGTGATCTCCCGGCATCGGTCCGTGCGGTAGTTGAAGCAGATGACCACGTCGCCCGGACGGATGGTGGCCACCGGCGCGCCATCCTCACCACGGATCACATGGGGCTCCACGAATTCGTCGGTGACCCCCGCGGAATAGCTGCGGTCGAACGGCGCCAATGGGTCCGGAACGTGGATGCCTTCCCCGCGCACGAGCAGCCCATGGGCGCGGGCCACGCGCTCCCAGCGCTTGTCGCGGTCCATGGCATAGTACCGCCCCACCACGCTGGCCACCTGCACGGGCAGACCCTCCATGGCGGCCAGGAAACGCTGCATGTACCCTTTGCCGCTCCGCGGATCGGCATCGCGGCCGTCGGTGAACGCATGCACGAACACCTTGGGGACACCGGCCTGCACCGCGATCCTGCACAGTGCTTCAGCGTGGTGTCGCATGGCGTGCACCCCACCATCGGAAAGCAGGCCCATGAGGTGCAGGGCCACACCGGGCCGGCGCGCCGCCTCGAGCGCGTCGACCAGCGCCCGCTCACGGGCGAGTGAACCATCCCGGATGGCCCGGTCGATCCGCACAAGGTCCTGGAACACGATGCGCCCTGCGCCGATGTTCATGTGCCCTACCTCGCTGTTGCCCATCTGGCCGGCCGGCAGTCCCACGTGCTCGCCATCGGTTAGCAGTGTTGCATGCGGATGGTCCCGCACCAGCCCGTCCATGAACGGGGTTCGCGCCATGCGAACGGCATCCGTGGCGTCGCCGGCACCGATGCCCCATCCATCGAGCACCACGAGTGCAACTTTATTGGTCGACATGGTTCAGCGCTGTGGGAAGGTGGCTGCGAAGGTAGTCCCCTGCTGTGCCCCGCACCTGACGGTGATCACCCCGCCGCATCGCTGCACGAGGCGCTGCACGATGTACAGGCCAAGCCCGGTGCCCTTGGCGGTGCGGGTTTCCTCGTTGCCGGCCCGGTAGAACTTCTCGAAGATGCGCGACTGCTCGTGCACCGGAATGCCCGGGCCCTGGTCACTGACGGAGAGCCGCCATTGGTCCTTCAGCGGCTCCACATGCACCGAGATGGTGGAACCTGGCGGTGCGTATTTGGCCGCATTCTCCACCAGGTTGTCCACGATGCTGTGAAGTGCCTGCTGGTCCATGGTCGTGCGGAGCTGCGCGGGTGCCTCCAACAGCACGGCGTGTGCCCGGGCGCTTCCATTACGGGCGCGGTCCACCACGCCGCCAACCACCTGCACCACGTCGAGCACGGTGGGCTCCAGGGGCAACAGGCCGTCATCGGCCTTGGTCGCCAAGAGCACCTTGTCGGTTAGCCCGGAGAGTCGCTCGGCCTCACCCAGCGCGGTGTTCCGCAGGGTGGCCTGCTGCGCATCGCTGAGCCCGGGGCGCGCAAGGGTCTGCAGCTGCAACTTGATGGCGGCGATCGGACTGCGCAGCTCGTGCGTCACGGCCAGCAGGAAATTGCGCTGGGTGCGGGCCACCCCGAGGTCTCGCCGCAGAGCCCTGAACGTGAGCCACAGGATGGCCACCAGGATCAGGAGCACCACGGCCGCCTCGCCCATGATCATGCGGGCACTGCGTGCGGGATCCAGCAGGCCCGACGGTTCGGCACCCAGCGCCTCCAGTTGTGCGGCAAGCTCCTGCGCGGCGCGATCCTTCCGAAGCAACAGCAGGGCCCACCAGGTGAACTGCAGGACCACATACATGCTGAGCACGGAGAAGAGCACCAGGGTGCGGCGTTGGGGACGATCGCTCATGGTGCTAAGGTAGCGGGACGCGGAAGTGCCTTATCTTGGCTCGCCACAGGACCGATGGACGCGGAAGGAGCACGCACATATATCCTGCAGCGGTTGAGGGATGAGCTCCCGGCCCAGCGCAGTTATCACAGCCTCCTGCACACCCTGGACGTCTATGCGAGCGCGATCGATATCGCCGAGCAGGAGGGCATCCGTGGCGAGGACCTGGTGCTGCTCAAGGTGGCAGCCCTGTTCCACGATGCCGGTTTCGTGACCAGTGACACCGACCACGAGGAGGCCGGTTGTGCATTGGTGCGGGCTGAACTTCCCCGCTTCGGCTTCAATGCGGACCAGGTGGAGCGCATCTGTGGCCTGATCGAAGCCACCAGGATACCCCAGGCCCCCAAGGACCTGCTGGCCGAGGTGCTCTGTGACGCAGACCTCGATTACCTTGGAAGGACCGACTTCGCCCCCATCGGCGACACCCTGTTCGCCGAACTGCGCGCCTATGGCGTACTGGCCACTGAACGTGAATGGAATATGGTTCAGGAGCGCTTCCTTTCGGGGCATCGTTATTTCACCGCCACCAACCGGACGCTCCGGGAGCCGGTGAAACAGGTGCACCTGGCCGCTGTCAGGGCATGGCTTGAAGCCCATGCCGGATAACGGAGGAAGCCCCGTTGCCGGGGCTTCCCTTGGTGGTGCCTCCCAGGATCGAACTGGGGACACACGGATTTTCAATCCGTTGCTCTACCAGCTGAGCTAAGGCACCATTTGTGAACGTCGGCGGCGCTGGACACCTTTGCCGAACGGGGTCGCAAATATATACGGAAGCGACCATACGCACCATCGCCCTGCATGGAACTGATCATTGATGTGGGTAATACCCGGGTGAAGATGGCCCTGTTCGAGGGGGGCAGGCCGGTGCGCGTGGAACGGTATCCGCACCTGGGAATGGGTGCGGTTCGTACCTTCCTTGAAGGCCGGGTACCGCAGCGCATCGGGGTTGCTTCGGTGGGAGTGGATATCACTTCAGCGGCCGGTGAGCTGGGTGCTCTTGCCCCCGTTACGCTGATCGATGCCCGATCACCGCTGCCCATCCCCAGCGCATATGACACACCGCACACACTTGGCATCGATCGCGCTGCGAACGCAGTGGGAGCCCATCGCCGCTTCCCAGGCAGGGCCGTGCTTGCCATTGATGCGGGCTCCTGCATCACGTATGACCTGGTGGACGCCGATGGGGTTTTCCAAGGGGGGGGCATCTCACCCGGGCTGCAGATGCGCGTGCGTTGCATGCATGCGTACAGCGCCCGGTTGCCAATGGTGGACCTCGATGGACCGGCCCCCCTCATTGCCCGCAGTACGGAGGACGCCCTGCGGTCGGGTGTCCTCCATGGCACCCTCGGTGAGTTGCGCGCCATGATCGAAGCGTTTGTGTCCGGCACCCCGGATGCGGCCGTCGTGATCACCGGAGGCGATGGCCTGTGGGCGGCCCGCGCCCTGAAAAGTGGCATCTTTGCCGTCCCCTGGCTCACCCTTGAAGGCCTCCATGCGATCCTCGGTCATTCTGCTCCCCCTGCTTCTGTTGCCGGTGCTGACGCTGGCACAGGGGCAGCAGGGTAGTGGCTCCCCCTATTCAGCCTATGGCTTCGGCGACCTGCTGGGCAGTACCCAGGTGGTGCGCCGCAGCATGGGTGGGCTGGGCATCGCGTACAACGATCCGTTCGGCGTTGACCCCTCCAATCCGGCCTCCTACAGCAGCCTTGTGCGTCCGGTGTTCGAGGCGGGTGCGGCTGTGCGCAACGCCAAGGTGGAGGGCGAGGCCATCAGCGGCACGGGCCGCAGGACGGATCTGCTCGGCCTGTCGTTGGGGGTGCCTTTCGGCCAGGGCAGGTGGGGCGTGGCACTGGGCCTGTCGCCCTACAGCAGGGTCGGATACCGCATCTCCACCACCGCATCCCTGGCCTCGGGGGAGGGTGATGTGGTGTACACCTACACGGGATCCGGCGGCCTCAATCGTGTCCATGCCGGGGTTTCCAAGGCGTTCGTAGGTCACCGCGACAGCCTGGGCAACGGCCACCATCTATCGTGCGGTGTGAACTATTCGCATTTGTTCGGCTCCCTGGTGGAGACGCGGCAGGCCGTTTACCCCACCGACGGTTATTACCACAGCAACGCACAGCGCTCCGTTTATGTCCATGATGGCGTGGTGTCCGTGGGCATGCAGTTCCAGGGCATGCTGGTGCGTCACCGGTCACGCGAGGCACGTGGCTGGCGGTACACGCTCGGTGCTGCCGTGGAGCTTCCCGCGGACCTTGCCGCCGAACGGACCGAGGTGGTGAACAGTTTCGTCTACAGCGCCATTGGTACCGAGATCGCGTTCGACACGGCGCTCTTCGTGCTGGACGAAACGGGGTCCATCGGTCTGCCGGCCGCGGTGGGCCTGGGACTTGCACTGCAGAACGACCATTGGTCATTTTCGGCCGAGCACCGCAGCCGCAGCTGGAGCCGGTTGGAGGAGAACGGGGTGCGACGCACCGATCTTGCCGACCTGTCCCAGCTGTCCATCGGGGCCAGTTACAGGCCGGCAGGCGATATCGGAGGAAGCTTCTGGGAGCGCACCATCTACCGCGCCGGTATCCGTTACCTGAACGACTATCTCGTGGTGGAGGGACGACAACTTTCACAGATCGGCATGTCCTTTGGAATGTCACTCCCTGTGATGGGAAGTTCCACGCGCAGCCGCCTCAACCTCGGCATGGAGCTTGGCGAGCGCGGCGAACGGTCCAACGGCCTCCTTCGGGAGCGCTACGCGGACTTTTTCGTGGGGGTGGCCATCACACCGGATCTGAGGGAACAATGGTTCAAGAAACGACGCATAGAATGAAACGGAGCATCACCATCGGCAGCGTGGCAGTGGCTTTGGTGGCCGGCCAGGTCGCCAGCGCCCAGAGCAAGTACGGCGCAACACCGCAGGACAGTGTGGCCTGCGTGCAGAACCTCTCGTTGTACCAGGAGTTCATGAAACAGCCCGGCGGCGAGAAGGATGCCTATGCTCCCTGGAAGGAGGTGGTGCGTGTGTGCCCTGCCTCCAGCAAGGGAGTTTACCAGAACGGAGTGAAGATCCTGACGGCCTTCATCGACAAGGAGAAGGATCCCACCCGGAAGGGTCGCCTCATCGACTCGTTGTCGCTGGTCTACGACATGCGCATCACCCACTTCGGGGAGGAGGCGTTCGTGCTGGGCCGCAAGGGGACCGACCTGTATCGCAATGCGCCCGAGCGCTGCCGGGAGGCACATGACATCCTCAGGCGCAGCGTGGAGCTCGGCGGCGCCAAGAGCGAGGCCGGTGTGTTGAGCACCTATTACCAGACCCTCAGCTGTCTCTACGGCAAGGGTGAGGCCACGAAGGACCAGTTGCTGCAGGAGTATGTGGTGGTTTCAGGCCATATCGAGGCCAGCATGGCCGATGCCGGCCTGAAGGAGGATGCGCGCGAGCGCTACGGCAAGGCCCGCGACCTCGTGAACAGCCTGTTCTTCAAGGTGGCCGAGTGTGCCGATATCGGCCGCATTGTCGGTGAAATGGTGGCCGCGAACCCCGATGACATCGCCATGAAGGGGCGCCTGCTGAAGGTGCTCAACGGCAAGGATTGCACCGAGGAAAAGGTGTTCAGGAGCCTTGCGGAGGATGTGCACAAGGCCAACCCCAGCAGCGAAAGTGCCTACAGCCTGGGCCTGTACCTGGCAAGGCAGAACGACATGGGTGATGCCCTGCGCTACATGAAGGAGGCAGTGGACCTGTGCACGGGGTGTGCGGATCGCATGAAATACCTGTTGAAGGCCGGGCAGGTGGCCAGTGCCACGGGCAGCCATGGACAGGCGCGCAGCTTCGCCAACCAGGTGCTGCAGCTGGATGCCAAGAGTGGGGAGGCCCTGATCCTCATCGGCAATGCCATCGCAGCCCAGGCCGCCTCATGCGAAGCGCCTGACAGCTGGGGTGCCTATTGGCTGGCCCACGACTATTACCAGCGGGCCAGGAGCCTCGATGCAAGCGTGGCTGAAAAGGCGGGAGACCGCATGGCATCCATGTCGTCCCGGTTCCCCACCCAGCAGGATGCCTTCTTCTACCAGCTCACCGATGGGAAGTCCGTCACCGTGGCATGCGGTGGACTGGGCGAGACCACCACGGTGCGCACCCGAAAGTAAGGCCCATGCGCCGCAGCGGGCGGACCGTTCCGTGGAGCATTCCCGCCCTGCTGGCGGGAATGCTCCTTTCCTGCGCCAATGACCTTGACCAGGTGGCAGCCGTGGCCGTGGCCGATGACGCCCCGGAGCGGGTCACGATCGGCTCCGAACAGGTATACACCGAGCAGGGGCGCCCCAAATACAAACTGGCCGCGGGGGTCATCCGTGAATGGGTGAGGGAACCCCAGCGTACCGCACTTGAGGAGGGTGTCCGGCTTGAGTTCTTCGACAGCATCGGGCAGCCGGGGAGCGTTCTTACGGCCCGCAGGGGGGTGGTCCTTCCCAAGGAGCGGCGCATGGAGGCGAGCGGTGAGGTGGTGTTCGTGAACGGCAGGGGCGAACGGCTCGATACCGAACAGATCATCTGGTACCAGGATAGTGCGCGCATCTACACCGACAAGCCCGTGCGCATCCAGCGGGGCGACAACATCATCCATGGCCAGGGTCTTGTGGCTGCCGAGGATTTCAGTCGGTACAGGGTGAAGCGCGTGACAGGCACGCTCCAACTGGCATCGGGTGATACCTTGCCGCCACAATGAACAAGCTCGCCCGTTTCATGGAGCATTTCTGGCTGGCCGTTGCCATCGGTACCGGGCTGGTCGCCATCTGGATGACCATCCTGGAACCCGGCCGCGAGGCGCTCCAGTGGTGGGTGTTCCCGGCCATCGCCCTTGCGATGTTCCTGTTCCGCCGATTCACCCGCCGTCGCCTTGAGGCCATGGAGCAGCGCCGCAGGGGCTCCTGACCTCCCGCCCGTTATCTTCGCATCCCGGCCCCCCGCCACCTCCCGCGTGTCCCCGCACCTTTCCGCCCTATTGCTCATTCTCGCCTCGGTGGTGGTCTCTGCGCTATGCTCGGGTCTGGAGATCGCCTTCCTGAGCAGCAACCGGCTCTACATCGAATTGGAGCGCAAGCGCGGTGCCATCTGGGCCCGCCTCATCGGTCCCTTGCTCAAGCGTCCCGAACGTGTCATCGGGGCGCTCCTTGTGGGCAACAACGTGGCGCTCGTGCTCTATGGCATCGCCATGGCCGAACTGATGGAGCCGTGGTTGCGCACCTATGGGCACGGGGAGGCCTTCGTGCTCATCATACAGACCCTGCTCAGCACCGTGCTGATCCTCGTGCTGGCGGAATTCCTTCCAAAGGCCCTGTTCCGCATCGACCCCAACGGGGCGCTCAGTGCGTTCACCATCCCGCTGCTGGTCCTCTACTGGTTGATGTGGGCCCCGATGATGTTCATGACAGGTATCAGCGGGCTGTTCCTGCGGCTGTTCGGTGTCAAGAGCAGCAATGCCCAGGCGGTGTTCGGCCGCATCGACCTGGACGAGTTCCTCAAGGAGCTGAGTGCCGCCAACCAGAAGCGCCCCGACATGGACGCCGAGGTGGAGTACTTTCGGAACACCCTCGAACTGAGCAACATCAAGGTGCGCGAACTGATGGTGCCACGGGCGGAGATCGAAGCCATCGACGTGGAAAGCGATGTCGCCGAACTGCACCGCCGTTTCGTAACCACGGGAATGAGCAAGCTGCTGGTCTACAAGGACTCCATCGACAACATCATCGGATACACG
>JBIJDX010000158.1:0-7161 GCA_044343855.1 Flavobacteriales bacterium | reverse complement strand
TGCAATGAATGGCAAGCAAGAAGAAAGTGCTGGACTGGGCCCCCGCCCCCGAGTCCACCGACCACGTCAAGATCAACGCCCAATACGAGCTCTTCATCAACGGCAAGTGGGTGAAGCCGAAATCGGGCAAGTACTTCGACACCATCAACCCCGCCAACGAGCAGAAGCTCGCGCGCATCGCCGAGGCTGGTGAGGCCGATGTGGACGCCGCCGTGAAGGCCGCCCGCACCGCCTACGACACCGTGTGGAGCAGGATGCCCGCGGCCGAACGCGCCAAGTACATCTACCGCATCGCGCGGCTGTTACAGGAGAAGGCCCGCGAGTTCGCCGTCATCGAAAGCATGGACGGCGGCAAGGCCATCCGTGAAAGCCGCGATGTGGACGTGCCGCTCGCCGCCGCGCACTTCTTCTACTACGCCGGTTGGGCCGACAAGCTCCACTACGCCTTCCCCGGCAAGAACGTATCGCCGCTCGGTGTCGCGGGGCAGGTGATCCCCTGGAACTTCCCGCTGCTCATGGCCGCGTGGAAGCTCGCGCCCGCACTGGCCTGCGGCAACACCGTGGTGCTGAAGCCCGCCGAGACCACGCCGCTCACCGCGCTCAAGCTGGCGGAGCTCCTGCAGGAGGCCGAGCTCCCCGATGGTGTCGTCAACATCGTCACCGGCGCAGGGGCCACGGGCGCGGCGGTGGTCAACCATCCCGATGTGAACAAGGTCGCCTTCACCGGCAGCACCGGTGTGGGCAAGCTCATCCAGCGTGCCACCGCGGGCAGTGGTAAGAAGCTCACCCTCGAGCTCGGCGGCAAGGCGGCCAACATCATCTTCGCCGACGCCACCATCGACCAGGCCGTCGAAGGCATCATCAACGGCATCTACTTCAACCAGGGCCATGTGTGCTGCGCCGGCAGCCGCCTCTTCGTGGAGGAGGCCGTGTACGACGAAGTGATCCGCAAGCTCAAGCACCGCATGCGCTCCCTTGTGGTGGGCGATCCGCTCGACAAGAACACCGACATCGGCGCCATCAACAGCAAGGAGCAACTGGCGACCATCAACCGCTACCTCAAGATCGGCGAAGCCGACGGGGCGGAGATGTATCAGTCAACCTGCAACCTGCCAACCAAAGGATTCTGGTGCCGCCCCACGCTCTTCCTCAACGTGGCGCAGAGCGCGCGCATCGCGCAGGAGGAGATCTTCGGTCCCGTGCTCGCCGTGCAGACCTTCCGCACCGTGGACGAGGTGATCCAGAAAGCCAACAACACCCCCTACGGCCTCAGTGCCGGCGTGTGGACGGACAAGGGCAGCAAGATCTTCAACCTCACCAGCAAACTGCGCGCGGGCGTCATCTGGGCCAACACCTACAACAAGTTCGATCCCACCTCACCCTTCGGCGGGTACAAGGAGAGCGGGTACGGGAGGGAAGGCGGGGTGCATGGGTTGGGGGCGTATCTCAACCTGAACTAGCGCTCACAGCTCACGGGCTGAGTAAAGAGTTAACGGTAAAGGCACCTGTAACGTCGACCCACTGGGTTAACCTATGATGGCTGGTTGGATGATGAGGGCTTGCCGGTGCCACCTGCGCGTGGCCGGGCCATGACCCGTAACTTTGGCTTTGCAAGCATTCGCCATGGCCAAGACCCTCACCAAGCCCGCATCCGTTAAGCCCTCTCTCAACGGCCACAGCACGAACGGCACTGTCAAGAAGGCGGAGCGACTGCCCGTGATGAAGACCTACAAGATCTTCATCGGCGGCAAGTTCCCGCGCACCGAGAGCGGCCGCTACTACCAGCCGAAGGGCGCCAACGGCAAGCCATTGGCCAACGTGTGCCGCAGCAGCCGCAAGGACGTGCGCGATGCCGTGGTGGCCGCGCGTGGTGCCGTGGGCAGCTGGGCCGGTCGCAGCGCCTTCAACCGCGGGCAGATCCTGTATCGCATCGGCGAGATGCTCGAGGGCCGCAGCGCGCAGTTCGTGCACGAGCTGGTGCTGCACGGCGCCACGCAGAAACAGGCCGAGGCCGAGGTGGCCGCCGCCATCGACCGCTGGGTCCACTACGCGGGCTGGTGCGACAAGTACCAGGCGCTCTTCAGCAGCGTGAACCCCACCAATACCAGCCACTTCAACTTCAGCGTGTACGAACCCACCGGTGTGGTGGGCATCCAGTGCGCGGGTAGCAACGGCCTGCTGGAACTCGTGAGCCTGATCGCCCCGGTGATCGCCGGTGGCAACACCTGCGTGGTGGTGGCCAGCGAGAAGCACCCGCTGCCGGCCGTCACCTTTGCCGAGGTGCTCGCCACGAGCGACCTGCCCAGTGGTGTGGTGAACCTGATGACCGGTTTCCGAAGCGAACTGCTTAAGCCTATGGTGGCGCACATGGACATCAACGCCATTGTGGTCGCCGATGCTTCGAAGGAAGAGCGCGCCATGCTCGACAGCGAGGCTACGTGCAACCTGAAGCGGGTGGTGTACCCGAAGGTGAGCGACTGGAGCAGCGACGAGGCACAGAGCCCCTATTTCATCCTCGACACGCAAGAGGTGAAGACCACCTGGCATCCGATCGAGCGGGGGCAGGGTGGGGGCGGGGGGTATTGAGCCATGCACCCTCTCACCTGGCCCGACTTCGAAAAGGTCCACCTCTGTGTGGGCACCGTACTGGCTGCAGAGGATCCGCCTAATGCCCGCAAGCCGGCGTATGTGCTCACGATCGACTTCGGCCCGCACGGGGTGAAACGCAGCAGCGCGCAGATCACGGTGCACTACACCAAGGAGGAACTGATCGGGCGGCAGGTGGTGGCGGTGATCAACTTCCCGCCGAAGCAGATCGGCAATTTGATGAGCGAGTGCCTCGTCACGGGTTTCCCCGACGCGAACGGTGACATCGTGCTTTCCAGCGTGGAACGGCCGCTGCCCAACGGTGCCCGATTGCGTTAGGCGCGCTTGCACGCTCTCCGGATACCGCAGGCTCGTGTTTGTTCAAAACGTAGGGCAGCGTTTGCGGCACCGATCGAAGCGATCGTTACCTTGCCCTCGTTCAACCCCCAAATCCAAGACCAATGGCAGTAGTGGAAGCCTATTGTGTGAAGTGCAAGGCGAAGCGCAACATGAAGGACGCCAAGGAGAACATCATGGCCAATGGCCGCAAGGCCATGAAGGGTACCTGCCCCGAGTGCGGTACCGGCATGTTCAAGATCCTGGGCAAGGCCTGAATACACGGCCGCAACCGGCCAGAGGCCCCGGTGGGAGTACCATCGGGGCTTTTCATTGCCGCTGTTCACATTGCATGTTCAATAGCTTGCGGTGGACCACCTGAGCCCTGGTCGTGGGCGGGAGTACCTTTGGCTTCGTGACGAACACCGGCGAGTTGGCCATCGTATTGGATGCTGCGATCCGCGCTGCTTTGGATGCCGGGCGCGAGATCCTTGACGTGTACGCCGGTGAGGTTGCCGTGGAACTGAAGGATGATCGGTCCCCGCTCACGGAAGCGGACCGCAGGGCGCATGCTTCCATCGTTGCTGCGTTGGCCTCCACCGGGTTGCCGGTATTGAGCGAGGAGGGTGGCTTCATCGAGGCGGAAGAACGCCAGGCATGGCAACGTTACTGGCTGGTGGATCCGCTCGACGGTACGAAGGAATTCCTCAAGCGCAACGGCGAGTTCACGGTGAACATCGCCTTGATGCAACGCGATGCGCTACCGGTCGGCCCCCTTGGTGCAGCGGTGCCGGTGGCGGGTGTCCTGTACGTTCCGGTGAAGGACCTGTTGTACTTCGCGTGGCAGGGTGGTGGCGCCTACAGGCAGGAAGGCGCAACCCATGCTGGGGGCGCGGCGTATGAACGGGCCCACATGGCACAACGCCTGCCCATACACTCCCATCGAACCGCCTTCACCATCGTGGCCAGCCGTTCCCATCGCAGCCCCGAGACCGAAGCCTACATACGTGCTGCGGAGGCCGAACATGGTGCGGTGCAGCTCACCAGCATGGGCAGCGCCCTGAAGATCTGTCTGGTGGCCGAGGGGACCGCTGATGCCTACCCGCGTTATGCCCCCACCATGGAGTGGGATACCGCTGCAGGCCACGCCATCGCCAATGAGGCCGGTCGACAGCTCGTCGATGTGACCACCAGCGCTCCCATGCGCTACAACAAGCACGAACTGGTGAACCAATGGTTCATCGTCCATTAAGCACCATGAACAAGAAGAACATGCGCTCCGCGCACACGAGCAGCACGCCCAAGGTGGCCGCTGCAAAAAAGCCCGCCGCCAAGGCCAGGTCCGTCAAGGCGAAGCCCGCCAAGCGGAAGGTTGCCCTTATCACCGGTGTCACCGGTCAGGATGGTGCCTACCTCAGCGAGTTCCTCCTGAACAAGGGCTACGAAGTGCATGGCGTGAAGCGCCGCAGTTCGCTGTTCAACACGGACCGCATCGACCACCTGTACCACGACATGCACGAGAAGGGACGCCCCTTCCACCTGCACTATGGCGACCTTACCGACAGCGTGAACTGCCTGCGCCTGGTGCAGCAGATCCAGCCGGACGAGATCTACAACCTGGCCGCCATGAGCCACGTGGCGGTGAGCTTCGAGATGCCCGAGTACACGGCCAACGCCGATGGCATCGGCACGCTCCGCTTCCTGGAGGCCATCCGCATCCTGGGCATGGAGAAGAAGACGAAGTTCTACCAGGCCTCCACCTCCGAACTGTACGGCGGCGTGCGCCCGCATGCGCAGAACGAGGAGACGCCCTTCCACCCGCGCAGCCCCTACGGTGTGGCCAAGCTGTACGGCTTCTGGATCACCAAGAACTACCGCGAGAGCTACGGCATCTTCGCCTGCAACGGCATCCTCTTCAATCACGAGAGCCCGCTGCGTGGCGAGACCTTCGTGACCCGCAAGATCACCCGTGCCGCGGCCAAGATCAAGCTGGGCCTGCAGGACACGCTATACCTCGGCAACCTCGACGCCAAGCGCGACTGGGGCCACGCCAAGGACTACGTGGAGGGCATGTGGCTGATGCTCCAGGCGAAGAAGCCCGATGATTTCGTACTGGCCACCGGCAAGACCTACACCGTGCGCCATTTCGTGGACCTGGCGTTCGGCGAGGTGGGCATCAAGCTGGAGTGGAAGGGCAAGGGCGAGAAGGAGAAGGGGGTTGACAGGAAGACCGGCAAGGTGCTGGTGGCCATCGACAAGCGCTACTACCGCCCGGCCGAGGTGGACCACCTGGAGGGCGACCCCACCAAGGCCATGCGCGAGCTGGGCTGGAAGCACAAATACGACCTGAAGGCCCTGGTGAAGGAGATGATGGCCAGCGACCTGGCGCTCTTCAAACGTGATGTGTACCTGCAGAAGGGCGGCCACAAGATCCTGCACGAACAAGAATGATGTACGGGCGCATCATGATGCGCCCCCACAGATCCTCGCATGAACAAGCAAGACAAGATCTACGTGGCCGGCCATCGCGGCATGGTGGGCAGCGCCATCGTGCGCAGGCTGCAGGCCGATGGATTCACCAGCATCGTCACCCGCACCAGCAGGGAACTGAACCTGATCGACCAGCATGCCGTGCGCGACTTCTTCGTCCAGGAGAAGCCCGCATACGTGTTCCTCGCAGCGGCCAAGGTGGGCGGCATCCACGCCAACAACGTGTACCGCGCCCAGTTCCTGTACGAGAACCTGATGATCGAGAGCAACATCATCCACTCGGCCTACGAGAACGGGGTGAAGAAGCTGCTCTTCCTGGGGTCCTCGTGCATCTATCCGAAGATGGCCCCCCAGCCGCTGAAGGAGGAGAGCCTGCTCACCGGGCTGCTGGAGCAGACCAACGAGCCCTATGCCATCGCCAAGATCGCGGGCATCAAGCTGGCCGAGAGCTACCGCCGCCAATACGGCTGCAACTTCATCAGCGCGATGCCCACCAACCTGTACGGGCCCAACGACAACTATGACCTCAACAACAGCCACGTGCTGCCTGCGCTCATCCGTAAGTTCCATACCGCCAAGGTGACCGATGCGCCGAGCGTGGAGGTGTGGGGCACGGGTTCGCCCATGCGCGAGTTCCTCCATGTGGACGACCTCGCCGATGCGTGCATGTTCCTGATGAACAACTACGACGAGGAGCTCTTCCTCAATGTGGGCACGGGCGAGGACCTCACCATCAAGGCGCTTGCGGAGATGATCAAGGATGTCGTGGGCTATGCCGGCGAACTGAAGTGGAACACCGAGAAGCCGGACGGCACGCCGCGCAAGCTGATGGATGTCTCCCGCCTGCACAAGCTGGGCTGGAAGCACCGCATCGGACTGCGCGAGGGCATCACCGCCGTGTATGCGGAGTTCGCCATGAGCGAATTGGCCCGCGTGTGACGGTGCGGCACGCCGTATCCCGTGCGGAGCGCCCCCTCCATTGGAACCGGCATTCCGTGAACCGTGCTTTTGTGCGTGGATGCGCTCTACCTTTCCGGCGTTCGGGTCATGCGTTCACCGCGCCATAGCCTCCTTTGCCTATCCTGCGTGCTGGCCGGTTGGTCCGCTGCACAGAACAACGATGTGCCGCTGCAGCGCGACATCTACCGTGGCCTGGAGTTGAAGGCCGCCGCCCGTGCAGCGCATGTGCACAGTGGCCTCAAACCGGTGATCGAACGGCGCGCGGACCTTGGCGCAACCATGGGGTATGCAGTGGACAGTGCGAAGTACTACTACTGGTACACCGAGAAGCTCTACCGCGACCACCTCCTGCAGGCGGAACAGGAGGATGTCCGCCTCAGTGTGGATCCCCTGTTCCGCTTCGAGCTGGGTTCGGACCGCGGCGACCGCACCGCCTACAGCGACACCAACCGGTACTATGCCAATGCGCGGGGCTTCCTGCTGCGGGGTGACCTGGGGCCCAGGTTCTCCTTCCAGACCATGTTCCTGGAGACCCAGGCATTGGTGCCCCAGTACATCTTCCGCCGTGTGCAGGAAACAGGGGCCGCGCCCGGTGAGGCGCGCGTGAAGGTCCAGAACAGGCGCGAGCTTGACTACGGCTGGTCACAGGCCAACATCTCATACTCTCCTACCGATCACCTGAACGTGCAGTTCGGTCATGGCAGGCATTTCGTCGGACACGGCTACCGGTCGATGCTGCTGAGCGACAATGCGCTCAACTCCCCGTACCTCAAGTTCAGCCTCCTGTTC
>JBIJDX010000021.1:0-20128 GCA_044343855.1 Flavobacteriales bacterium | reverse complement strand
CTCGCCGCCTTCAAGGCCAGCGGCACGGGCATCTTCAGCATCACGGTGTTCGCCCGCAAGAGCAGCGTGGACTGCTGCGCGCCCAAAGTGGAAGAACAGGCCCTGAAGGACCTCACCCCCGCCAACCCCGAAGGTGTGCACGCCCTGCCCGGCTGCGACCTCGGCTCAGGCTGCTGCTGAACCCAACACCCCGATCATCATGCTGTTCCCCACACTCCTCCTATCCATGCTCACACCTGACACACCCATGGACCGCACCCTGCACCCCGACCTCCAACGCTACGTGGACGAACGCGTGGTGCCCGCCATGGCCGCCATCCCCGCCGAGCGCAGGGAGAGCCTTGACCTCATCGCGGCCTTCGTGAAGGAGCGCAAGGCCGCAGGGGTCACCGCCGACCTCACCTTCATCTGTACCCACAACAGCCGGCGAAGTCACCTAAGCCAGTTGTGGGCGGCCACTGCAGCATGGACCTTCGCCCAGGACCATGTGCGCACCTACAGCGGCGGCACGGAGGCCACGGCCTTCAACCCGCGTGCGGTGGCGGCGGTGGAGCGGGCCGGATTCCAGGTGGTGAAGCCCGAAGGGAAGAACCCGGTGTATGAGGTGTCGTTCGCGAAGGACCATGCCGCGGAACGCTGCTGGAGCAAGGTGTTCAACGACCCCGCCAATCCGCAGAAAGAGTTCTGCGCGGTGATGACCTGCTCGGAGGCGGACAAGAACTGCCCCATCGTGTTCGGTGCGCTCGACCGCATCAGCCTGCCCTACAACGACCCCAAGGAGGCCGATGGCACGCCAGAGGAGGCCACCCGGTACGATGAGCGCTGCCTGCAGATCGCGGCGGAGCTTTGGTATGTGATGCAGCAGGCGGCGCGCGCATGAACAAGCGCCTGGCCTTCCTGGACCGCTACCTCACGCTGTGGATCTTCACCGCCATGGCCCTTGGCGTGTCCATCGGCTACTTCCGTCCCGCCGCGGCCGCCGTCATCGATGCCGCCTCCACCGGCACCACCAACATCCCGCTCGCCATCGGGCTCATCCTGATGATGATCCCGCCCCTGGCCAAGGTGGATTACGCGAAGCTGCCCGCCGTGTTCCGGCACAAGCGGGTGCTCGCCACCGGCCTGTTCATGAGCTGGATCGTGGGTCCTGCGCTGATGTTCGTGCTCGCCCTGCTCTTCCTCAGTAGCGCGCCCGCCTACTTCAGCGGCGTCATGCTCATCGCCCTGGCGCCCTGCATCGCCATGGTGCTGGTGTGGAACGACCTGGCCCAGGGCGACCGCGAACTGGCCGCTGGACTGGTCGCGCTGAACAGCATTCTCCAGATCCTCTTCTACAGCAGCTATGCCTGGCTGTACGTCACCGTGCTGCCCCCGCTCTTCGGGGTGGAAGGCTACGCGGTTGATGTCACCATCGGGGAGATCACGCGTACGGTGCTCATCTACCTGGGCATCCCCTTCGCCGCCGGCTTTCTGCTGCGCGCGGTGCTGGCCCGCTGGAAGGGCGAGGAGTGGTACATGAAGCGCTTCATCCCAACCATCGCACCCATCACGCTCGTGGCGCTGCTCTTCACCATCGTGGTGATGTTCGCGCTCAAGGGCCAGGTGCTGGTGGAGATCCCGCTGGACGTGCTGCGCGTGGCCCTGCCGCTCACGCTCTTCTTCCTGCTCATGTTCCTGGGCACCTTCTTCCTGGTGAAGCGCCTCGGCGGCACGTACAAGGAGACCACCACCCTGGCCTTCACGGCCGGCAGCAACAACTTCGAGCTGGGCATCGCGGTGGCCATCGCCGTGTTCGGGCTCGGTAGCGGACAGGCCTTCGCCGCCGTGGTGGGCCCGCTGATCGAGGTGCCCGTGCTGATCGCCTTGGTGAACTTCGCCGTGAAACGGATGACCCACTTCAACCGCGCCTGATGGAACCCCGCACCACCGCCCTCCTTGCCCTCTTCACCGAAGGCCGCACCCGCTTCATCAAGTTGCTCGACCAGCTCACAGAGGCCGACCTGCCGAAGAAGCTTGCTCCAGCGCCCAACAGCATCGGGTTCCTGGTGCGGCACATCGGCGACGTGGAACTGCTCTTCGCCAAGAACGTCTTCGGGTTCCCGGGCGTGCAGGTGCGTGCGAGTACCGTGGCCAAAGGACACGACACCGGCGAGTGGACCGACCTGGCCGCGCTGAAGGCCTACGTGCAGGTGAGCGCGGGCACGCTGCGTCTCGCCATCGAAGCAACGGACGAGGCCGACTGGGACACCGTGATCGAAACGAAGGAGTTCGGACGCAAGAGCAAGGCCGAGGCGCTCGGGCGCATCGTGACGCACACGGCCTACCATGCCGGGCAGATCGGGATGATCCTGAAGCACGGCGCTTGATGCCGAGGTCCGCCGATGGACGCCTCCCTCCTACTCATCCCCGCCGTTGCCTTGGCCGCCTCGCTGATAACGCTCATCAGCGGCTTCGGGCTGGGCACCTTGTTGCTTCCGGTGTTCGCGCTGTTCTTCCCGTTGGAGGTGGCCATCGGGCTCACGGCGGTGGTGCACCTGCTCAACAACCTCTTCAAGCTGGGGCTGCTATGGAAGGATATCCATTGGAGCACCGTGCTGCGCTTCGGTGTGCCGGGCATCGTGGGCGCCTACCTCGGCGCGCGGCTCATGCTGCTACTGGGCGCGCGTGAACCCGTGTATCAGGGCCTGCTGCATCCGGTGGACCCGCTCGACCTGGTCATCGCCGGACTGATGCTTGTCTTCGGGCTCTTCGAGCTTTCAAAGAAGCTCAATGCGCTGTCGCTGCCACCACATTGGATGGTGCCCGGTGGACTGATCAGCGGATTCTTCGGCGGCCTCAGCGGACACCAGGGCGCACTCCGAAGCCTCTTCCTGTTGCGCAGCGGACTCGCCAAGGAGGCCTTCATCGCCAGCGGTGTCGCCATCGCCTGCCTCGTCGATCTCACCCGCCTGCCCACCTATGCGACCGGCGACCTGATCGCGACCGCTCAGGAACAAGGCCCCCTCCTGGTGGCCGGCACGCTCGCGGCCTTCATCGGGGCTTGGTGGGGCAGGAAGCTCATTCCAAAGATGACCATGCGTGGCGTGCAGCTAACCGTGGGGGTGCTGATCCTGGCGATCGCGGGGATGCTCTCCACAGGGGTCATTTGAGCCTCGCACGAAAATTCATCCCCACTGATACTTCGCCCCGGAAAACCGAGCCGGAACGCTCCGACCGTCCCCCGGAAAACCGGTTTGTGACGGGTCCTGGAATACCATGCGAAGCTCGGTCATGGTCGAACCTGACCGCATCAATGACCATCTGTCGCCCAATTCCGCCTCCCCACCGACAGCAAGTCTCCAAGTTTGACCATCGTTCTGCCCGGCACCGTTGGCATCACGAACCTCCAAGCGGTACTTTTGTTCTGATGAGCATGATGACCCTCCGCCACCTGACGATCGGCCTTGCGCTGGTCCTCTCCCACCCGAGCATGGCCCAAGGCCCTGCGTACCGCGCCGGCGAAGTGCTGGTGATGCTGCAGCCCGGCGTTGACGTGGAGACCGTGATCGATGACCTGCGCACCCTCGACGGCGAAGCCACCGGTGTATCCCTGAAACGCTTGGTAAGCGCGCCCTGGCGCACCTATCTGCTCCGCTTCGATGAAGCCCGCATAGCGCAGCCTGACATGCTCCGTGCCGCCCGCCGGCACAAGGATGTGCTCCTCGCACAGAACAACCACCTTGTGGAGCAGCGCGCCGTACCCAATGACACACAGTATGGCAGCCAGTGGCATCACGAGAACATCGACAGCGAGGCGGCATGGGATATCAGCACCGGCGGC
The DNA here is from genome assembly GCA_044343855.1 of Flavobacteriales bacterium. Lineage (GTDB taxonomy): Bacteria > Bacteroidota > Bacteroidia > Flavobacteriales_F > PHOS-HE28 > PHOS-HE28. Next base: position 16,308 of record JBIJDX010000021.1, on the reverse strand, counting down.
GTGACCGCCACCGGAGACACCATCGTGGTCTGCATCATTGAGAATTCCGACCTGCCCCACCCCGACCTGATCGGCAATGCCTGGTTCAATCGCGGTGAAATTCCCAACAACGGCGCCGATGACGATGGCAATGGCTACATCGATGACCACCGCGGCTGGAACCCCGGCAGCAACAACGACAACGTGTACGGCGGAGGACACGGCACCCAGGTGGCCGGGATGATCGGTGCCAAGGGGAACAATAGCCTGGGCGTGAGCGGTGCCAACTGGAATGTGAAGATGATGGTGGTGGACTATGTGAGCACCGACGAAGCGGATGTGGTGGAGGCTTACACGTATCCCTGGGTGATGCGCCGCGACTACAACGAGACCGGCGGTGGCAAGGGAGCTTTCGTTGTGAGCACCAATGCCAGCTGGGGCATCAACAACGGACAACCCGAGGACTCCCCGCTCTGGTGTGCGGTGTACGACAGCCTGGGTGTGGTGGGCATCCTCAGCTGCGGAGCCACCGCCAACAGCAATGTGAACGTGGACGCCGTGGGTGATCTGCCCACCGCATGCGCCAGCGAGTTCATGGTGAGCGTGACCGCCACCAACGACCAGGACAACCGCACCTTCAGTGCGTACGGAGCCACCACGATCGATGTGGGTGCGCCCGGCGCAAGCGTGTTCACGACCAACATCGGGGGCGGATACGGCAGCACCAGCGGCACCAGTTTCGCGAGCCCGCTCACAGCCGGCGTCATCGGCCTGCTCTACAGCGCCCCGTGCGCCTCGTTGATGGCACTGGTGAACGCGGACCCTGCCGAAGGTGCACGCTACGTGCGCGACAAATTGTTCGAAGGTGTGGAACAGGTGGGCAACCTCGCAGGACAGACCGTCACCGGCGGCCGCATCAGCGCAGGCAACAGCATGGAGCTCATCATGAACGCCTGCGGGACCTGTCCGGGAGCCTTCGGCCTTGCCGCCACCAGCCCCGCCATCGGTTCCAGCAACCTCAGCTGGAACGCCCCCGCCACGGGAGCCTTCGACGTGCGCTTCCGACCCGTGGGGACCAGCACCTGGACGACCCTGAACGGGGTCAACGGCAACACCCTGGAGCTCACCGGCCTCAGCGCATGCACCCCCTACGAATTCCAGGTCCGCCCCCTATGTGATGGTGAGGAGAGTGACTTTGGTGCCTCTTTCCCATGGACCAGCGAAGGATGCTGCAACGCTCCCCTGGCACTCGTGTCGGATGCCGTGTCCGATGACGCCGTAAGCCTCTCCTGGAGCGGTGTGCTCGCGGCGCAGGAATACACGGTGCGGTATCGTGTTCAAGGCACCACGACGTGGACACTGGCCAACCCCACGAGCGAAGCGTTCGGAAGCATTTCCGGATTGGTCCCCTGCACGACCTATGAGTTCCAGGTGGCCGGAAGTTGCACGGGTGTCGAGGGATCCTGGAGCGCCTCCGTACCGGTGTCCACCACCGGTTGTGGTGCCTGTGTGGACAATGCCTATTGCGATGCCGCAGCCGACAACAGCAGCGATGAGTGGATAACGAACGTTTCCATCGGGAACCTTCAGAATGCCAGCGGAAACAACGACGGCTATGGCGACTTCACGGGAACAGCGACACAAATGGAACTTGGTCAGTCATATCCCGTGAGCCTCAGCCCGGGGTTCTCGTTCTTCCAGTACAACGAGCGCTGGGCCGTGTTCCTGGACGCCGACCAGGACGCTGCGTTCAGCCCACAGGAGCAGCTCTTCACCGCAGGACCGAGCAACACGACGGTCACCGGCACCCTCACCATCCCCGCTGCCGCACTGCCGGGTGTCACCCGCCTGCGGGTGATGATGAAGTACAACAACGCCATCGCCAGCGGATGCGAGAACGCTGATTACGGTGAGACCGAGGATTACTGCGTTGAACTGTTGACGCCACTGGCGGTGGATGCACCCGCAACCTCACAGGCCAGGGTCTTCCCTTCACCTGCGGACCGTGAATTGTTCATCGACCTGGACGGCGTTGTGGAGGGGGGCACCATGTTCCGGGTGGTGGACGAAAGCGGCCGTGTGGTGATGCAGCATGCCGTGGGGTCCGGCCGAACCGCGATACCCGTATCCGGCCTGTCCGGCGGGATCTACTTCTATCGCATCGGTGACGGGTATCCGGAGATCGCACGCGGACGCTTCGTGGTGGCTCACCTCCGGTGAACGGGGTCGCATAGCTCGCACGGCTGATGCAGGGCTTGTCCGCAGTGCTCATCACGCGCAACGAGGCGCACAACATCGTGCGCTGCCTGCGTTCGCTCAAGGGCCTGTGCGACGATGTCGTCGTAGTGGATGCGGAAAGCACCGATGCCACCCGCGCATTGGCCGAAGCCGAGGGTGCGCGTGTGGTTGTGCGCCCCTGGACGGACTACTCCGACCAGAAGAACTTTGCCAATGCGCTGGCCCTGCACCCGTGGATACTGAGCCTTGATGCGGATGAGGAGTTGTCGGTGGCCCTTCGAAGTGCGGTGGAACGTGCGTGCCATGCAGGACTTTCCGGTGCCTACCGCGTGAAGCGCCTCACCAGCTACTGCGGCACCTGGGTGCGGCACGGCGGCTGGTATCCCGACAGCAAGGTGCGCCTCTTTCACCGTGACCATGCGCGTTGGGAAGGAAGTCACGTGCATGAGACGTTGGTCTTGGATCCCGGGACCATCGTTCATGAACTGCCGGGCGACCTCCTGCACTACAGCTATCCAACCCCTGCCTCACACCACGAACGCATCGAGCGGTACAGCTCGCTGCATGCCCGCAAGCTCTTCGCCGCAGGGAAGCGGTCCACGCTGATCAAACGCTGGGGCTCGCCGGTGGCCAAATTCATCCAGGGTTACTTCCTGCAACTGGGCATCCTGGACGGGTGGGCCGGATGGCACATCGCCCGGCTCTCCGCACGTGCGGTGTACATGAAGTACGCCAAGCTCAAGGCCCTCCATGCAACGGCCTGAACACATCCTCATCAGCCGCACCGACAGCATCGGTGATGTGATGGTGACACTGCCCATGGCAGGACTGCTCAAGCAGCGCTTTCCGGATGTGCGCATCAGCTTCCTGGGGCGCAGCTACACCACACCGGTATTGGGCCACTGCCGTCATGTGGACCGGGTGCTGGACCTCAATGTGCTTGAACAGTATGGCGGGGAGGCCGCTGCGATGGAATTGCGCAAATTGCACATCGACACCGTGGTGCATGTCTTCCCGCGCAGGGAGGTCGCTGCATGGTGCAAACATGCCGGCATCCCCCAACGGATCGGCACGGCACACCGCTGGTGGCACTGGCTCACCTGCACGGACAGGCCCCGCTTCAGCCGACGGCGGAGCGACCTGCACGAGGCCCAGTTGAACCTGAAGCTGCTCGCACCCTTGGGCATCCTTGACACGCCCTCGCTGGCTGAGCTCGCCACACTCAGTGGATTCCAGGCACCGGCACCCGATGCCACCACCGCAGCCCTGCTCCGCCAGGACCGCATACGCGTGGTGCTGCACACCCTTTCAAAGGGCAGCGCGGTGGAATGGGGCCTGGAGCGATTCGCAAGCCTCATCCATGGGCTTGATCCCACGCGCTACCAGGTGATCCTCACAGGTACGGCCGCCGAGGCCGAGCACTACCGCCGTGCGCTGCCGATGCAGCTCCCCCATGTTACCGATGTGGGCGGACGTGTCGAGCTATCGCAATTGATCGCGCTCATCGGCGGATGCCATGCATTGGTGGCCGCAAGCACCGGTCCGTTGCATATCGCGGCGGCATGCGGCATCCGAGCGATCGGGCTCTTCGCGGATACCCCGCCGATCCATCCCGGCCGCTGGTCACCACTCGGCAGCGATGTGCATGTGCTGACCCCTCCTCCCGACCAGCGCCACAAGGACCCGATCACCCAGGTCGGTGCCATCACCCCGGACCGTGTGCTGGCACTGTTGGAGGACCTTCGCCGGACCTGACCAGCGGTGCCGCAAAGACGAACAGCGCGTAATGAAGCGCGAAGAAGGTGGCGCCTGCCTGTGTTTCAATGGTGTCGTCGCTCAAGTTGGCCACGACCAGTATAACGGCCCATGAAAGGAACACCGGATGTCGCCAGGCCCCGGTACGCCAAACGGGCCAGGCCCAGGTCCACAGGCTGAAGAGGAGCCCGAACGCACCGAAGCTGATCCACAGGGTGAGGTACTGCTGGTGCGCACGGTGACGCCAGGCTTCCGGCAGGCTGGAGCCCTCAGCAGCATACGCCGCATCGAACGCGCGCTGCGTGTCGCCGGTTCCCACGCCCATGAGCCAGTGCCGGCGCGCGATATGCCAGCCGGTGCGCCAGTATTCAAGCCGCATGGCCAGCGAGTGCCCCCCCGCAGTTCCGGTTTGCCAGTAGTTCTGCAGTTCGAAAAGCAGTTCATCAATACGCGTCGCCAACATGCTGCGGTGGCCCTCACGATGATCCACCACGCCACGTTCAATGGCCCGCACGTCGGCATCGCTCAAGGCCATCACACCCACGCTGTCCTTGGCAAGGCCACGGCTTGCCATGTAGCGCAGAAGCGTGGCCCACATTTCGTGGCCACGGTCATCCTTGCCCCCCAGGTCACGGTCGCTGCGAAGAGGCCACGTGCGGTGCAGCTCGGCCCAGGCGATGTGGGTCCATACGTAAGTGCCGTTCTGCTGCTGTGCATTGGAGAGGTCATGCACATAGGACTCCCCCCCCGTACTGCGCGGCGCCGTCAGCGGCAGGTCGGCGGGCGGCGGGCGCAAGGCTGCGCGCAGGGCATTGGTGACGGGAACCAGCAGGCCCACGGGAACAAGTACCAGGGCGAGCCTGATCGCCATACGATAAGGGGGTGCAAGACGTCCGGACAGTCGCCACAGGAGGAGGATCCCCAGCAGCGCAAGCAACGCAAAACCCTGCACACTGCCCAGGCGTGCGAGGAAGTACAGCACCCATGCGATGGCGGCGGCACGGGCGAGCTGCTCCCACCAAGGGCCGCGGTATCCCCTCCACACGAACACGGCCACCGCCAGGCAGAGCATCAGCGCCAGCCGGATGTGGCTGATGAAGAGGGAGAGGCCCCTGTAGTCACCTGCATCAGCCCGGCTGAACATGGCGCCGAACACCGAACTGGCCACTGCGCTCCAGGCGCCGAGGAGCAGCAGCAGCTGGAAATTCCGGGCAGTGAGCCGTGATGAACCCGCCAGCACGGCACCGAAACTGAGCACCGGCAGCAGGATGCGCACCAGGTCAAGCCCCCAGCGCATGTCATCCGTCCAAAACAGGCCCAGCAGGTGCAAGCCGAAGAATGAGAGGAAGGCGAGGGAGGGGCCGGTGGCAAAAGCGGACCTCCAGCGGATGGCCATGGTACGGGTAAGCACCCCGCCCACCAGCCAGTTGAGCACCAGGAGCATCTGGGCCATGCTCAGGAAGGCCGTGCTCCAGGGAAGGAAGATGAGGCACAGGGCCAAAGCCACCACGTGCACCCGGTCGCTCCAGTGCCGCCCCACCGCCATCAGCCCCCAGTTGCGGCCTAGCGACCGGCCAGGATGGAAGTGTAACGGCCGGTGGTGAGCAGTTCCTTCCCTTTCAGGATGTACGGGTCGGTGGCCATGGAAGCCTTGGCACGACCCGTCTGGAACTCATAGCGGGACACGATCTCATTCTTCAACACTTCCTCGATGTCCGCACGGAAGCGCACCAACTCTTCGCTGCGGTCGGGTGCCAGCTCCTTGCGCAGGGCCTCGATCTGGGGCTCGCTGTGCGCATAGTAGCGCTCCTTCTTCGCTGTGGCGATCAGCTCTTCCAGCTTCTTCATGCTCTCCGTGTCATAGTGGAACTCGTGCTGCTGCACGTAGGAGACGAACTCGGTGTACAGCTGGTCGGTGATGCGGAATCCGTGCGCATCCTCCAGCATGGGATGGGTGGCCCGGTACTGGGTGGCGAAGTCGAAGATGAGGTCCTCCTGGTAGAGGGCGCCGACCACTTTGGCCAGTTCGGGATCCTCCACCTCCACATCGGGCAGAATGCCGCGCCCGTCGTACACCTTGCGGCCGTTGCGCGTGCTGAATTCCGCAAGCTTCGTCTCATCCACCTCCACCGCCTTGCCACTGCTGTCCTTGTTGGCGTAATCCAGCTTCTGGATGCAGCGGCCACTGGGGATGTAGTACTTGGCCACGGTCACCTTGAGCTTGCTGTTGTAGTACAGGTCGCGCGTCTGCTGCACCAGGCCCTTGCCGAAGGTGCGCTCACCGACGATCACCGCCCGGTCGAGGTCCTGCAGCGCGCCGCTCACGATCTCGCTCGCGCTCGCGCTCTGGCCATCCACCAGCACCACCAGCGGGATGGTCGCGTCGAGCGGTTCGCTCAGCGTCTTGTAGGTCTTGTCCCACTCGGGTATTCGACCCTTCGTCTCCACCACCAGTTCGTTCTTGGGCACGAACAGGTTGACGATGTTCACCGCTTCACGCAGCAGTCCACCACCATTCCCGCGCAGGTCCAGCACCAGCTTTGTGGCGCCCTTTTCCTTCAGCTCCTTCACCGCGTTGCGCACCTCCTGGCCGGCGGTCTGGGTGAAGCTGTTGAGCTTGAGGTAGCCCACATGGTCAACACTATCGATGATGGCCTTGTAGGGCACGTCCGGTATCTTGATCTCCTCCCGGGTGAGGGTGTGCAGCACGGGCTCCGCATCACCGCGGCGCAGGAGCACCTTCACGGGGGTGCCAGCCTGGCCCTTGAGCAGCTTGCTGACCTCATCGGTCTCCATGCCGGCCACCGAACGGCCCTCCACCTGAACGATCTCATCGCCTGCCCAGATGCCCGCCTTCATGGCAGGGTAGCCCTCGTAGGGCTCGCTGATGTAGACCTTGTCGTCGCGGCGACGGATGAGCGCCCCGATGCCACCGTACTGGCCGGTGGTCATGAAGCGGTAGTCCTCCATGTCACTCTCCGGGATGTACTGTGTGTAGGGGTCGAGCGAGTTGAGCATCGCATCGATGCCCGTCTTCATCAACTGTCCGGGTTGGGTGTCATCCACATAGTAGATGTTCAACTCCTTGTAGAGCTCGGTGAAGATCTCCAGGTTCTTGCTGATCTCGAAGAAATTGTCGCCGGCGGCCAGGCCTACGTAGCCGGCACCAGCGATGGCACCGGTGATGACCAACGACCTTAGTGCTGGTGCCTTGCGGAAGGATGGGATGTGCATGGCTTGGAGGATGGATCGGGGACGGGGTCATGACCATGACCGCCCCAAGGATGACAAGATAGGAAGCGCTTCAGGGTGAGCCAGCCCCCACGGAAGGCGCCATGCGATCGCAGGGCTTGGAGACCGTAGGCGGAACAGCTCGGTGTGTAGCGGCAAACGCCCGGCAGCAACGGCGAAATCACCCATTGGTACAGGCGCACCAGCAGGATCAGGGGCAGGGCGAGCCACTCAGCGAGCATCTTCATCAAGCCAACGGTGCAGGGCACGGCTTATTTTCCTGTCCACCTCCTGTTGTGGCAGCGGATGTCGTGCCTGGTAGATGAACAGCCACGCCACCTGACCGGTGCCTTCGGCCAGCCGTGCATGCAGTGCGGGCTTGGTGTGACGATATGCCTCGCGCATCAGGCGTTTCATGCGGTTTCGGTCCACCGCGCGGCGAAGCTGTTTGCGCGGAACACTGAAGGCCACCTGTGCCGGCGCCCTGGTGGGCAACGCCATGCGAAGGCCGATGAGGCGGAACGGGGCCTCGCTGAGTCCACGCCCACGGCGGAACACGTCCTGGATGCGCAGTTGGCCGCACAGGTGCTCATGCTTGCGGAAGGTGAGGCGGGGGGGCGTCATCGGTGGTCGTGGCGCAGGTCAGCGCACATCCACCGGACGGCTGCGCCAACCCGGGTTCCTACTTCTTCCTGGCCTCACGCTTGACGTACCATTCTATGGCACCGGTCATGCTGGGAGCCTCGGGCATGGGGGCCTCGAGGTCCAGCCGGTAGCCGTTCTCCACCACCGCCCTGGCCGTTGTGGAACCGAATGCAGCGATCGCGACCTTGTCCTGCTTGAACTTCGGGAAGTTCTTCTTCAGGCTTTCGATACCACCGGGACTGAAGAACACCAACATGTCGTACTCCAGCTTCTTGATATCGCTGAGATCGCTCGCCACGGTGCGGTAGAAGACCGCGTTGGTGTATTTCACCCCGGCCCTGTCCATGAGCGTTGGGATCTCCGAGGTCTGGATATCACTGCAAGGCACCAGGTAGGTCTCCTCCTTGTGCTTCTTGATGACATCCATCAGGTCGGAGAAGGACTGCTTTCCAATGAACACCTTGCGCTTGCGGTACACGATGTATTTCTGCACGTAATAGGCCACGCTCTCGCTCACACAGAAATACTTCATGCCCTCCGGCACGGTGAGGCGGAGCTCCTTGCACATGCGGAAGAAGTGATCCACCGCATTGCGGCTGGTGAACACCACTGCCGAATGGTCCAGGATGCTGACGCGCTCCTGGCGGAAATCCTGTGCCGGTACGGCCTCCACCTTGATGAACGGCCTGAAGTCGATCCTCAGACCGTACTTCCGCGCAAGTTCATGATAAGGTGATCTGTCGTCCGTGGGCGCCGGCTGCGAGACAAGGATGGACTTGATCTTCAAGGTCCGTTCGACTTAGGATGGCGTAGCCTTCAACCAACATGCAAGCTGCTGGCCAGCAGCAGGGCAGGCAGGAGTTCGGCGCCGCAAAGGTATAGCAATATGTGGTGTCCGGCAGCGCCCTCCGAAAGGCCCAGCCATCCCCACCTGAACCAGCGGTACACCACCAGGCCGGCCAGCAGGCCCAGCCCCACCCAACCCACCTCCACCCGCCATTCGGCCCGATAGGCCACGAGTGCCACCACGGGTAGCAGCAACATGCCCCCCAGGATATGCAGCAGCAAGCCGGTATAACTGTGCTCCATCAGCACCCCCCGGTCGTTCACCAGCCAGGCCAGGCCGGCGTTCAGCAAGAGTTGTGACCCGATCACCAGGAGCACCAGCCCCACCCATTGCGGGTATGCATGGCCCCCCCCTATCACCCCCTGGGTGTCCAGTTGCCAGGCGAACAGTGCGATGAGAGCCACCGCGGGCAACAACAGCCCCCACAGTGCACGATCGCGCAGGTCCACCTCGTCGCGCAGCACCTGGCGCCGCAGGCGCAACCTGAACAGCGCCTGTGTCAGCACCCCCCATTTACGCGGCGCACTGACATTGATCCTTGCCAGCAGCGAAACCGAGAGCAGCAGAACGATCGTGACCCACTCGGCGTTGAAGGGATCAATGGCACGCAGTGCATCGGGCGGCATTCCGCAAAAGTAGTCCCCCAGACCCGGTCGCGCTCCTGCCACATGGCTACCTTTGACCCCATTCCGCGATCCCCGCAAAAAGCCCATGAGCACCCCCACAGCAATGTCCACGAAGGCTGCCACGGACCTCTTCCAAGCCCACGACCACTACCTGGTGGACGAGCTGCTCACAGAAGAGCAGAAACTGATCCGCGACACGGCGCGCAAGCACGTGAGCACGCACCTCAAGCCGATCATCGAGGAGCGCTTCGAGAAGGCCGAGTTCAGCAAGGACATCATCCCAGGACTGGCGGATATCGGCGCCTTCGGGCCCTTCGTGCCCGAGCAGTACGGCGGTCCCGGCCTGGACCAGATCAGCTACGGCCTCATCATGCAGGAGATCGAGCGCTGCGACAGCGGTCTGCGCAGCCTGTGCAGCGTGCAGGGCTCACTGGCCATGTACCCCATCTGGAAGTACGGCAGCGAGGAGCAGAAGAAGAAGTGGCTGCCGGACATGGTGCAGGGGAGGAAGATCGGCTGCTTCGGCCTCACCGAACCCGATTTCGGCAGCAATCCCAGCGGCATGGTCACCACCTTCAAGGACATGGGCGACCACTACCTGCTGAACGGCGCCAAGATGTGGATCAGCAACTCACCCTTCGCCGACCTGGCGATCGTGTGGGCCAAGGCAGAGAACACCGAAGGGCGCATCCACGGCCTCATCGTGGAGCGCGGCATGGAGGGCTTCACCACGCCCACCACGCACGGCAAGCTGAGCCTGCGCGCCAGCCCCACCGGTGAACTGGTGTTCGACAACGTGAAGGTGCCCAAGGGCAACCTGCTCCCCAACAAGAACGGCCTGGGCGCCCCCATGGGCTGCCTGGACAGCGCCCGCTACGGCATCGCCTGGGGCACCCTCGGCGTGGCCATGGAGTGCTACGACACCGCCCTGCGCTACGCCAAGCAGCGCATCCAGTTCGGCAAGCCCATCGCCGCCTTCCAGCTCACGCAGAAGAAGCTCGCCGAGATGGTCACCGAGATCACCAAGGCCCAGCTCCTTACCTGGCGCCTTGGCGTGCTGCGCAATGAGGGACGCGCCACCACCCAGCAGATCAGCATGGCCAAGCGCAACAACGTGCACCTCGCGCTCACCGTGGCGCGCGAGGCACGCCAGATCCTCGGCGGCATGGGCATCACCAACGAATACCCCATCATGCGCCACATGATGAACCTGGAGAGCGTGGTGACCTACGAGGGCACGCACGACATCCACCTGCTGATCACCGGTGCCGACATCACCGGCATCCAGGCGTTCAAGTAGCAACGACGTTCCCATACCGGGCAAGCGAAGTGGCGGCTTCACCGTTGTTGGGCAGCCGCGGGCTTCCACGCCGCGTATGACCTACTTTTCCCGTTCAGCGTCCGGCGACCGATCATCGGCCACGACCCGCAGGTCGTGCTTCACCTTCATGGTACCCGTGCCGCGCACGAACTGGATGGACCCCACCGGTCCTTCATAGCGGCGACCGGGGCGCTTGCTCTGCTCCTCCAGCACCACCTCGAACTTCACCTTCCGGTTCTCGCGCCGGGCCTTCGGCGTGTTCATGGCATTGTGGGTGTCCACCACCTCCTCCTTGGGCAGATGGCCCGGCTTGCTGAACAGCAGGGTGGCCTTGGTCCCCACAGGGAGTCGGAAGAAGAACTGCCCATTGTCGAAGAGCTCGGCGAACAGGCAGTCCCGGCCTTCCAGTTCCACCACAAGCACCGCATCGTCCATGCCGTGCCCGTCGGGAAGGAGCCACCCGGAGATCAACACCTCGTTCCGCTCGGGGACCGGAGCGGCGACGAGCGACAGACCGAAGAGGGCGAAGAGGGCCAGTAGGAGGGCCGCTTCGAAGGAGAGGTTGAGCCGCTTTTCCATGACGTGTGGCGTTGATGTTGACTGTGGATCAAAAGTCCGCAGTGCGCCACCCCGTCCGCAATACCCACAAAGGGGGATTACGCCGCAGGCTCAAACCCAGCGCCGGTCGACGGCATACTTCACCAGACCCGCGGCACTGCGCACGTTCAGCTTCGCCATCAGGTTCTTGCGGTGGGTCTTCACCGTGTCCTCGCTGATGAAGAGCGCAGCAGCGATCTCGCCGTTCGTTCGCTCCAATGCGATCATGCGGATGATCTCGCGTTCGCGCATGGTGAGGCCCACATAGTCGCCATCCATGCGCTTCCCGGTGTACGCATAGCCGGCATCCACGCTGGCCTGCGCCGCGGGACTCAGGTAGCTGCCACCATCCATGACCGTGCGCATCGCATGAAGCAGTTCCTCCGTATCGCCGCCCTTCACAAGGTAACCTGCGGCCCCCTCGATGAGCATGCTGTTCACATATTCGATCCCGGTAAGCGCCGAATGGGCGATAACCGGAACCATTGGATGGAGGCGCTTCACGGCGCGCATGGTATCGATGCCATCCATGACCGGCAGCGACACCTCCAGCAGGACCAGGTCCACCCGCGTATCGGCCATCAGCACCAGCACCGCATCCCCGGAGGCCGCATGCCGCACCACGGCATCAACACCGCTCCCGGCCAGCCGATGACGCATGCCATCGGCCATGAGGTCGACAGGGTCCGCCACAAGGATGCACAGGGACGCAGCGCCTCCATCCATGGGGCGAAGATCGCACGCACAGCCGGACCATGCAGTGCGGATCCGTTGCGCCACATGCCACGGTACCGATCGCAGGCACGAGGCCGAACGACCTGCGACCGATACCGGCGATGATGACCATGGGTGCCCGTCGCATGTAAAAAGTGTGATCTTGGTGCGGTTTTTCATACAAACGCGCAGGATGCTGTTCTCTTCGATCGATTTCGCGATCTTCCTGCCTGTCGTCTTTCTGCTCTATTGGTTCGTCTTCCGTGGACCCGGGCGGCAGAATGTGTTCATCCTGTTCGCCAGCATGGTGTTCTATGGCTGGTGGGACTGGCGTTACCTGGGCCTGGTGTTCATCAGCGCGGCCACGGACTATTTCGCCGCCATCGGCATGGAGCGCGCGGGTTCGTCCGGCAGGCGCAGGCTGTTGCTTGTCCTCAGCCTGGCCATCAACCTGGGGATGCTGGGCTTCTTCAAGTACTACAACTTCTTCGTCGGGAGCTTCAACACGGCGTTCAGTTTCCTCGGCCACGAGATCGGGCTGCGCACCCTGAACATCGTGCTGCCGGTGGGCATCAGTTTCTATACCTTCCAAACGCTGAGCTACACCATCGATGTCTACCGCGGAGAACTGAAATCCTCGCGCGACCCGGTGGCGTTCGGCGCCTTCATCCTGTTCTTCCCCCAATTGGTGGCAGGCCCGATCGAACGCGCCAGCCACCTGCTGCCACAGTTCATGGGTGCGCGCCGGTTCGACCCTGCTTTGGCGCGCGACGGCCTGCGGCAGATGCTCTGGGGTTTCTTCAAGAAGGTGGTCATTGCGGACAATTGTTCCATTTACGCCGACATGGTGTGGAGCGATCCGTCACTCCAGTACGGAAGCGGATGGTGGGTGGCCCTTTTCGCCTTCACCTTCCAGATCTATGCGGACTTCAGTGGCTACTCCGACATCGCCATCGGCAGCTCGCGGCTGTTCGGCTTCGACCTGAAGCGCAACTTCAACTTTCCCTTCTTCTCGCGCGATGTGGGTGAGTTCTGGCGCCGCTGGCACATCAGCCTCAACACCTGGTTCCGCGATTACCTGTACCTGCCCCTTGGCGGCAGCAAGGGGGGCAGGTGGATGGTGGCGCGGAACGTGGCGGCGATCTTCCTCGTGAGCGGCTTGTGGCACGGCGCCAACTGGACCTTTGTGGCGTGGGGTGCAGCCAATCTGCTGCTCTTCCTGCCATCCATCCTGCTGGCCCGCCACCGCAGGTTCACAGGTCCGCTCGCACCCGGCCGGCTGCTGCCCACCTGGAGCGATGCGGGGCACATGCTCGGCACCTTCATCCTGATCGCCCTCACGCGCATCTTCTTCCGCTCCCCCACCATCGAGGTGGCATTCCATGCGTTCCGTGAAATGTTCTCCCCATCCGTATTCCGCGCCCCACCCGGAACACTGCCCAGCCATTGGGCCACGATGATCGGTGGTGCCGGTCTGCTCCTTGCCGTGGAGTGGGTGCAACGCGATCAGCAGCATGGCCTGGTGCTGGACAAAGTGCCTCAACGGGCCGTGCGGTGGGGCATCTACCTGGTCCTGGTGGCCGCCATGGTGGTTCTGGCACCCAATCATGGCGATTCCTTCATCTACTTCCAGTTCTGAACCATGCGCCGTTTCCTGTTGCACGCATTGCTCTTCGGCTCGCTGGTGCTGTTGGGGATCGGTGCCTATGTATGGGGCTACCGCCACTTCCTGCCCGCGCCACGCATCAGTGCCAATGGCGTGCTGAACATGAAGTTGAACGGCCTGCGGCACAGGGGTGCACATCCCTGCAACGTGCTGGCCCTGGGTTCCAGCATGACCCTCAACAACCTCAGCAGTCCCGAGGTCGTCGCCCACTTCCGGGATACCAGCTACGTGAACATGGGTGCGTGGGGAATGGACCTGGAGCAATGCAATTCCATGGCCCGGGTACTGGTGCCCATTTTGAAGCCGCATACCGTGATCGTGATGGGCAACCTGAGCGATGCCGTGCCGCATGGGAAGCGGCATTCGCTTGACACCGCACGCGTCTCCGCCTTCCTTCTCGGCTGGAGCACAACAGAGGCATACCTGCGCAGCCTGCGGCCGGCCTACTACCTGCGTGAGATGGAGCGCAACCGCATCCGGATGCTGGACCGCGGCAACTACGAGTTCATGAACGTTGACGGGCATGGCTGGGCGCCGCTGATGGTCCCCCCCGACAGGATCGACCATGGTCGCTGGGAGCGCCACCCCCCCAAGGCCGCGTGGCTGAACCAAACCGAGTATGACAAGCTGGCCGATCTGGGCAGCTACCTGCAGCGGCAGGGTGTGCGGCTGGTATACATCCAGTCCCCCTATCGGGAGGGCGTACTCTCGCATGCGGTGGACACCGTGGTTAACGGCCATGTGCGGCACGTGCGCAGCCTGCTGGAGCCACTGGGGCATTCCGTGCTTGATGCCACCGACCGCCGCTGGGCCGACAGCCTGTTCGCGGACTACAGCCACCTCAACAGGCAGGGTGCCCGGCTGGTCACCGCGCATGCACTCGCACAATTGGATGATCCACGCCCCTGACCCCGCGGCGGGCATCATGGACAGCCGGTCCGGCGGTCAGCGCAGGAGGGTCACCGAACCCTGCGCGGTCCGCTGTTCCTGGTAGGGCAGGCGATACCGCATCCGGTAGGCGTAGACACCGGTGGGAAGTGGTTTCCCGGCGAGTGTGCCATCCCAACGTACCAGGGGGTCCACCGTGGCGAACACCGCCCGGCCCCAACGGTCCATCACCACCAGGTCCATCGCCTCGGGAATGCATTCACCGCTCCACGTCCAGGCATCGTTGATCCCGTCGTTGTTCGGACTGAACGCATTGGACACATACACCGTGCACGAATCGGAGCAATCCGGCACCACGATCGAACGCTGAACCGTGACCACCCCGCAGGTCAGCGTAGCTTCCATGGTCACCTGCACGGTGGTCGATCCAGAAAACTTCACCTGCGGGGCGATGTCCACGGAGGGATCCGCAGCACCGGCAAAATCCCAACGTACGCCTACCAACGCACTGTCCGCGAGGACCGAGAAGGCAACGGGATCCTGGATGCAGGCTCCCAGATGCTCGAGATCAGCCTCGCACAGGCAATCCAATGTGCCGATGGCGACCCATACCGTATCGCTGCAGCCGCTGGCATTGGTGCCCACCACCCGGTAGCTCCCGGCCTCGGAGATCATGGTGAGCGGGTCCACCACGGAACCATCCAGTGAAACATCCACGGCAAGGCCGTCCAGCGCCAGCACTGACGACAGGTCCACCACCTGCCAGGGACAAAGCGTGAAGATCTGGTCCGGTCCAAGGTCCGGGGCAGGAAGGATGGTGAGCAGCACGGAGGCCTCATCGGAACAGCCCGCCGCATTGGTGGCCACCAGGTGATAGATGCCGCCCCATTGCGCTTCTTCCGGCGCATCCAACGGCGCACCATTGTACGACCACCCGGTCTGCAGGCCCGCGATCGGGAACAGGGCGGTGAGGTCCACCACGGCTCCGGCGCACCGTTCCACAACGACATCCGCTCCCACTATCGGAGTGGGAAGCACATCGACTGTCGCCAGCAGGGTGTCCGAGCAGCCAAACCCGTTGGTGAGCACCAGCTGGTAGGTGCCCGGCTGCTGCACCGCGCCCGGGTCGGGCACCGCAGCGCTGTTCAATGTCCAGTTCGCCGTGCCGCTGCCATCCACGTACAAGGCTTGCAGGTCGGCCGTGCCCCCCGCGCAAATGCTCTGCGCCTGGTCCGGGCCCAGTTCGGGTGCAGCATGGAATGTGACGGTCACGAAGGCCGTGTCACGACAATCCTCCACAGTGCTCACCACGAGCCGGTAGGTGCCGCCCTGATCCACCGCGGCCGGAGACGCCACCACAGCACCGCCAAGGGTCCAGCCTGCCGAAAGTCCCCCGGTATCGTAAATGGTGGTGAGGTCGATCTCCACGCCATCACAGCTGTTCACCACCTGGTCCGACCCGAGCACCGGTGCCTGGTATACGGTGACCGTCACCACGGCCGTATCACTGCATCCGGAGCCATTGGTCTGCACAAGCTGGAACACACCCGGCACGTTCACCGCGTAGGGCATCACCCAGGGGACACCATCCAGGGTCCAGACAGAAACGCCTGTTCCCGGTCCAAGGTCGTACAGTTGCGTGAGGTCGGCCGTTCCGCTGGAACAGATGTCGATGAGACCATCGGGCCCAAGGTCGGGCGCAGGGGACAGGAGCAGCTCCACCTCGGCCTGCGCCGAACAGCCCTGGCCGTCATCCTCGGAGATGGTGTACACGCCGGGCTGTGCCGCCTGCGTCGGTGTG
>JBIJDX010000157.1:0-7222 GCA_044343855.1 Flavobacteriales bacterium | reverse complement strand
TGGTAGTAACCGATCCGATGAACAGCTGGTTGGAGAAGTCCCCCTGTGCATCCGACAGCTCCGCCCTGAACTGCATGGGGCTGGATGGAGCACCCCCCGTGGTGAATTCCACCAGGAACCCCGCTGCCTGGTCAGGCTCCAGCTGAACCTCCGGAACGGACGGTGTGCATCGGATGTTGTAGATGAGGGCGAGGTCATCGAACCAGGCCCTGGACCCGACCACACTGCCAGCGCTGTCGCCGGAGGTGAGGATCAGCAATATCCATTCCGGGGTCCGGTCATCCCCGTATTGGAACGGCGTGGAAAAGCGTGTCCATGTGCCCACCGTTGCATACGGTGCCTTCCACGATGCACCTGCAATGTAATTGGCCTCCGTACCGAATGCCGGCAATCGTCCATCATCAACATGCAGCAATGCCCCCACGTTCGCACGATCGCCAGCCTCGGGTGATGCCTTGAACCATCCCACCAGACTGTCCGGACGGCTTGTATGCGATGTTCGCCATTGCTCATTCCCCTGGTCGGTGAACATGTAACTATTGGCAACATCCAGCTCCGCGTGCACCCGTCCGTTCGTAAGGAGACCGTTGGCAGGTCCGATGGCGGAACCGACCGTTCGCAACTCCACGGAATAGGATCCGGTGTGCGCATCCGAACTCCGCCAGCACAGCTGGGGTACCAACGCATTGAGGAACGCGCCACCATCCGAGGTCTTCAGGGAACTCCATTCGGCGGGTTCCTGTGTGGCGGAACCAGCATTCGTCCAACTTTCGAACCCTGGACCCTCAAGTTGCTCCTGCGCAGTGACCACCGTCGCAAGCAGCATGCCAGCCACTGCTGGAACAAGACCGGATCCTCTGATCATGACACCAAAGGAACACATCCCCACGTTCACTGTTCACCGATCGAGGCAGGATCCATCAGGCCAGGCCGCATCACCGTAGTTTAGCGACATGCCGTCACGCACCGATAAGCTCATCGATCTTCGGTTCCTTTCCGGACCGCGCTCCCGCTGGAAGGAGCTCATCAGTGTCGTCAACATCGCACGCGAATTCATTCGTGGGTTCCGCAAGTTGCACTTCGTGGGGCCCTGCGTCACCTTCTTCGGCAGTGCGCGCTTCAAGGAGGACCACCCCTATTACGAGGCCGGGCGTGAGCTGGCCAGGCGCGTGGGCAGGGTGGGCTTCACCATCATGACCGGCGGGGGACCCGGCATCATGGAGGCCGCCAACCGCGGAGCACGCGACGTTGGGGCCACCAGTGTGGGGTGCAACATCATCCTTCCGCACGAGCAGCAGGCCAACCCCTACCTCGACGTAAGCCTCACCTTCGAACGCTTCTTCGTGCGCAAGGTGTTGCTGCTGAAGTACAGCGTGGCGTTCGTGGTGATGCCCGGCGGTGCCGGCACGTTGGACGAGCTGTTCGAGACCATCACCCTGATCCAGACCGGCAAGGTGAAGGACTTCCCCATCCTGCTCTACGGCCGGGATTACTGGAAGCCGATGCTCGAACAGATCGACACCATGGTGGCAGCGGGCACCCTCGGCAAGGAGGAATTGCGCTTCGTGTTGGTCGCGGACAGTGTGGATGAAGCCACCCTGCTGCTGCAGGACAGGCTGCTGGTGATGTGGCAGCAGGCCCGAGCGCGCGTTGGTCGACCCAAGTGGTGGTTCCTTGAAGACCGCGTTAAGCAAAGGTTAAGCTGGAGGACGTTGTCGTAACATTGGTTTAACCTGGCGGGAAGCACCGGGTAACATCGCTCCCGGACCTTTGCAGCGCGTTGGACCACAGGGTCCATCAACCTTGCGATGTACCGAACCCTCCTATTCGCGCTGACCTACCTGGGAAGCCTCATCGCACCTGCCCAGAAGGGCACTGTCACCGGCACCATCACATCACCCGAGGCGGGCCGGGTGCAACCCATGCCGTTCGTGAACGTGCTGCTGAAAGGCACCACGGCGGGTGCCACCACCGACCTGGATGGTCGATTCAGCTTCGAGGCGGAACCCGGCACCTACACCCTGCTGGTCAGTTTCGTGGGGTACGAGCCCGTGGAGCGTCCGGTGACCGTCACCCCCGGACAGACCACCCGCATGGATGTTGAGCTGAAGGGGCAGGCGATCTCCATGGAGGAGTTCGAGGTGGTCCAGGTGCGCGATCGCGAAGCAGAGGGTGTGATGCTCATGGAGCGCAGGGAAGCCACCACCCTTGTCCAGAACATCGGTGCCCAGGAGCTTCGCAAAAAGGGCGCATCGGATGTGGCCGAAGGCGTGCAGAAAATGGTCGGTCTTTCCACGGTCGGCGGACGCTACCTCGTGGTGCGTGGCCTGGGGGACCGGTACAACTCGGCCTACCTCAATGGCCTTCCACTTCCCTCGCCAGACCCCGACACAAAAGTGCTGCCGCTTGACCTCTTCCCCACCGATGTGGTGGAACGCATCGCCGTGACCAAGGCCTTCAGTCCCGAGCTGTACGGTGATTTCTCAGGCGGTGCTGTGGACATCGCCACCAAACGGGCGACCGGCAAAAGCACGCTGAAGGTGAGCCTGGGCGGAGGGATGAACACCCGCAGCACCTTCAAGGATTTCCGGACCTATGCGGGCGGCGCCACTGACCGCTGGGGCATCGACGATGGAACCAGGGCTGTGCCGAACGGTGTGCTCGGCCAGGGCAGCACCATCAATGGTGAACGCTCCCCCTTCCCCATCAATTTCTCACCCACCAGAAGGACTGCTTCGCCTGACCTCAACTTCGGCATCTACGGTGGCACCAGTGTGAAGCTTGCTGAAGAAGTGAAACTGAACTTCACCGGCACCATCAACCACCGTAACGAGTATCGTCATCGCTCCGGTGCTGTGCGCATCATCAATACCGCCAATACGCCCCTGATCGACTACACATCGGAGACCTGGTCCTACAACACCCAGACCTCCGCCCTCGGAAGCCTCGCACTGGACCTTGGGAAACACCATACCATCGGTGTCAATGCCCTTTGGCTGAACCTCTCCTCGGATGACGTGCGCCTCACTTACGGATCGCACTTCGACTACCAGGACATGGTGTACGCACGTCGCTTCACGTTCCGTGAGAACCGCCTCTTCACCCAACAAGTGTTCGGCAGGCACGCCTTCGGCATCAAGGAGCGCCTCGTGATCGATTGGAGCGGAAGCAGCAGTGTTGCCAAGGCCACTGAACCGGACCGTCGCCAGCTGGTATACCTCTACAACGAGGGTGATGCACCTGAGGCCTACCGGTTCAACGCCATCGACCGCCTGGAGAACCACCGCTGGTACAGTGGCCTCGACGAGAATGAGACAGCCGCCCAAGTGGCCGTCGCTTACCGGCTCGTCCAACGGGAGACGGAGGAAGGGTTCCTGTCGATATTGACCCTCCGGACCGGTGGTCAGACGAAACGGAAGAAGCGTGACTTCGGCTACGACATCTTCTCCTTCAACCTGCAAACGATCAACGCTGCAAACCCGGAAGGCATCAATGTGGAAACACCCGATACCTACCTGAACAATACCACCTATGGCGCGGGGCTGTACTCCATCAACAACGTCACAGGCCCCGAAGCGGACCACTTCATCCGCCAGGATGTCAACGCGGCCTACATGCTCGCCGAGTATGACATCGTTCCGGGCAAGGTGAAGCTCATGGGCGGCGCGCGACTGGAAATGGGTGATCAGCAGGTCATCTATCGCCGCCAGAGCGACTCCTTCTTCCAACCCAAGCGCCTGGCCACCATCAACTCCACCGACGTGCTGCCGTACGCCGCCATGAAGTGGGACCTCGACAAGACGCATGTGATCCGCATCAATGCCAGCAAGACGCTCAGCCGTCCGGGCTTCCGTGAAATGGCACCCTTCGAGTACACCGAATTCTTCGCCGGCACTAAGAACATCGGCAACCCCGAACTGCGGAACGGTACGAACTACAACGCTGATGTCCGCTATGAGCACTTCCCCGGAGCTGGAGAGCTGTTCGCCGTGGGTGCTTTTGGCAAACAACTGATCGACCCCATTGAAAAGGTCGCGCTCGCCACCGCCAGTGGACAGTTGCAGTCCTTCCGCAACACGGGCTCCGCCCAGGTGATGGGCATCGAGCTCGAGTACGTGCGCAACATCGGCCTTCTGGCGGGTAGCGACAGCAGCTTCTGGAACAACCTGAGCGTGGGTATGAACGCAGCCCTTCTGTACAGCGAGCTGAGGATCGGTGAAGTGCTCACCACCAGTGATGGTGCCGCCGTGGTCCTCACCAACGAAGTGCGCCCGCTCCAAGGGGCCGCGCCCTATCAGCTCAACTTCGACGTGAGCTATGGTCTGGACCTGGGCAACGAGCGAAAAGGCACCATCACGTTGGCCTACAACGTGAACGGCCCGCGGCTCTTCGCTGCCGGCGCCAACGGACTGGGCGACCAGTATGAGCTGCCAGTGAACACACTGAACCTGACCCTTCGTGCCGATCTCAGCAAGCACTGGCAAGCCAACATCGGTCTACGCAACCTGCTCGATGCCCCCTTCCGTGTGGAGCAGGAAACACCCAACGGAACCACGGTGATCAGCGACTTCCGTATCGGCACGAGCATCAGTGCAGGCGTCTCGTATCTTCTGAACTGACCCCGTCACTCCTCAAGTAGGCGCGTTGTGTTAACACAGCGCGCCTTTTTCTTAACGAAACGATGATATGCGCATCATCATTCAGTAGATCGTGGCGGTGACTTTTGCCGCGTAACCACGAACGAACCCTTGAACGACATGGAACTGCTGCAAAAGTCATGGACCGCCGCCCTCGGCATTCTGCTGATCGGTGCACCGATCACCTCCTGCAAGAAAACTGAAGGCTGCACCGACCCCACCGCGCTGAACTACAACCCGGATGCGGACAAGAGCTGCGACAACTGCTGCGAATATGCCACACCCGATGTGGAACCGACCACCACGATCGGTGGTGAAACATACTATATACTCTCCGGAAGCATCAGCAGCAATCGCACGCTTGCCGCAAACCGCCGGTGGCTCATCTCCGGAGGCCTGTTCGTGAGCAACGGTGCCACGCTGACCATCGAGGCCGGCACAAGGCTCTATGCGGCGGACGATGCAACCACGCCATTCCTCAGTGTGCAACGCGGTGGCCGCATCAATGCGGTGGGCACCGCCTCCGATCCGATCGTCTTCACCACCATCAAGACCATCACCGGTGGAGCCGATCGCGGCGCGTGGGGTGGAATCATCCTGAATGGCTTCGCCCGGATCAACATCTGCGGCACTGACGACTGCACTGCCGAGGGCGAAGGCGGCACCGGTGTTTACGGTGGCACCAACGACAGCGACAACTCCGGCATGATGAAGTATGTGCGCGTGGAATACGCCGGCAAGATCCTCGGGACCGACAACGAACTGAACGGCTTCTCCTTCAACGGCGTTGGAAGTGCCACGGTGCTGGAACACCTCCAGGCTTACAAAGGCAGTGATGACGGCTTCGAATTCTTCGGTGGCAATGTGAACCTTAAGTGGGCCGTAAGCACCGGCAACAGCGACGACAGCTTCGACTGGACCCACGGATGGCGCGGCAATGGCCAGTTCTGGGTGGTGCAACAGGATGCAGTGACCGGCGACAACGGCATGGAGTGCGATAACTGGGAAACCAACTACACCGTGACCCCGTTCAGCGAACCCACCATCAGCAACTTCACCCTCGTAGGGGCGGATGACGGCAGTGCCAACCATGGCATACGCCTGCGGCACGGCACCAAAGGCAGGCTCTACAACGGCATCGTCACCGGTTTCACCCAAGGGGTGCGCGTAGGAAGTGAATGCGACGCCTATGTGAACGATGGATCGCTGGCCCTTAAGAACAGCGCCGTGTTCAGCAATGCCACCGCCTACAATAACGGAGCTGTGTTCGAGAACGACGCCACCAACAGCAGCGCTGTCATCAGCCTGACCGGCTATGTGGGCAGCGATGCCACCGGAGCGCTCGACCCCACCTCCCTGGGCAGCTGGTTCAGCGCTGGCAGCTTCAAGGGTGCTGTGGACGCATCGAACGATTGGACCGCCGGTTGGACCATCGGCCTGTAGGAACACCACCTACTGAGACCGCCACATCGCAAACACCCCTCAGTGAACGGAAGGCCTCGCGCAAGCGGGGCCTTCCACGTTCCGGGCCTCAACCGAAGGGAGCCAACAGCACCGCATACCGCGAGCACTTGGCCACGAACATCAGGAGGGCCGTGGCAACCAGCGGACTGCGGCCCAGGCCCAGGGCCACCGCAAGCACATCGCCCACCACCGGGAGCCAGCACGCCAATGCCGCCCACGGACCGTATGCGGCAACGCGCCGGCGCCAGCGATCGGCAGTGGTCACCTCCACACGCAACCAACGCCGCAGGCGATCGGGGTCTCCCAGGCGCCCCAGTGCATAGGAGCTCATACCACCCAGCCAGTTCCCCAACGAAGCGACGACCAGCAACTCCAACGGCGACCAGCCCGCCACGGCCATGGCCAGCAGCACCAGCTCCGAACTGAACGGAAGCACCGTGGCCGCCAGGAAGCTCGCAACGAAGAGCCCGGCCAACCCGCCTTCCATCCACCCGAGCCCCGGTTCCATGCATCGATCCTGTGCATCAAAGCTAACAGGGCCGCGATCGGCACACATTTTGGTCGTCGATCCACGATCTTTGCACCATGCGCCCTTGGTCCGTTCTTCCCCTGTTGGTGCTGGCCCTGGAGCTGAACGCCCAGGCGCCGGAGCAGCGGCGCGCCCGTGGCAACGGGCCCCAGCGGCGGACCGCCACGGTCGGTGTTGGCATCGAGGTGGGTATTCCGCGCGGTGCGTTCAACGACAGCTGGGGCCGCGAAATAGCGGGGGTCAGCGCCAACTTCACAGCCCCCATGCGGTTACTTCCCTTCGATTGGGGGTTCGACTACTCCTTCGGTGCGCTGGGAGGTGCATCATCGGTGGTGGCCGTATCGGAGGAGGGCCTTGCGGCCACGACCGGCGACCTGCGGATACGCAGCAGCGTCATGGGTTACCACGGCCAGTTCCGCTTCAAACCACTGCAGGGGAAGGTGATGCCCTACGGTGAGCTGCTGGCCGGTGCGCGGCATTTCGTCACCCGCACCACCATTGAGGTGGAGGGCCTTGACCAACCCTATCGCGAGGAACGCAATGAGAGCGCGCTCTCCTGGAGCGGCGGGTGGGCGATCGGCCTGCAGGTGGC
>JBIJDX010000156.1:0-7228 GCA_044343855.1 Flavobacteriales bacterium | reverse complement strand
ACCAGCGATCCGCATGGTGTGGACGGCATCAGTGGCGGTACCATCACCAGCCAGGGCGTGGATGAGATGCTGAAGCGCCTGCTCGCCGTGTACGACAAGTACCTCCGCGCACAGGTGGCCGCTGTCGATCCCGCACCGGCGGCCCTGCCCGACACCCCCGCCACCGACAGCCTTCAATTGGTGGTTGATACCACCCGAACCGCTAGCCTGATCATCCGATGAGCACCGCTACCTCAGCCCCCGCAGCATCGCCCGCGGAAGGCCTCTTCAGCAAGAAGAACCGCAAGCTGATCACCGATCCGCTGAACGACAACAATCCCATCACCGTGCAGGTGCTGGGTATCTGCTCGGCGCTCGCCATCACGGTGAAGGTCTCGAACGCCCTGGTGATGGGCATCAGCGTACTTGCCGTGGTCGTTCTTGGGAACATGGTGATCAGTGCCCTGCGCAATGTGATCCCCGGCCGCATCCGCATCATCGCCCAACTGGTCATCGCCGCAGGTCTCGTGACCTTGGTGGACATCGTGCTCAAGGCATACGTGTACGATGTGAGCAAGCAGGTCGGTGTCTATGTGGGACTGATCATCACGAACTGCATCCTGATGGGCCGCTATGAGGCGTTCGCCATGGGCAACAAGGTTTGGCCGAGCGCCCTCGATGGCCTTGGCAACTCCCTCGGTTATGCCTGGCTGCTGGTGGTGGTGGCATCCGTGCGCGAGATCACCGGCAACGGCACGTGGTTCGGCTTCCGCCTCATCCCGGAAAGCCTCTACGCTGCCAGCGGAGGGGGCTACTTCAACAACAACATGATGATCCTGCCTCCGATGGCGCTGATCATCGTCGGTATCATCATTTGGATACAGCGCTCGCGGAACACGAAGCTCATTGAGAACGCCTAACTCACGAACGCCATGAACCTCGTCAATATTTTCGTGAAGGCGATCTTCATCGACAACATGATCTTCGCCTACTTCCTGGGCATGTGCTCGTACCTCGCCGTGAGCAAGACGGTGAAGACGGCACTGGGCCTGGGGGCTGCGGTGGTGTTCGTGCTGGGGGTGACCGTGCCGGTGAACTACCTCCTGGAGAACTATGTCCTGAAGCAGGGTGCCCTCAGCTGGATGGGTGCCGGTTTTGCTGACGTGGACCTCAGCTTCCTGGCCTTCATCATGTTCATCGCAGTGGTTGCCGCCATCGTGCAACTGGTGGAGATGATCGTGGAGAAATTCGCCCCGGCGCTCTATGGTGCCCTTGGCATCTTCCTGCCCCTCATCGCTGTGAACTGTTCCATCCTCGGTGGTGCACTGTTCATGCAGGAGCGGCAGTACAGCAACGTCGCTGAGGCGACCAGCTTCGCAGTGGGAAGCGGGGTGGGGTGGATGCTGGCCATCGTGGCCATCGCCGCCATCCGCGAGAAGCTGCGTTACAGCGACATTCCGGCCCCCTTGCGCGGCCTCGGCATCACGTTCATCCTCACCGGCCTGATGGGCATCGCCTTCATGGCCTTCATGGGTATCAAGCTCTGATCCACGACCATGGGTTCGACCATCCTCATCACCCTGGCGGTCTTCCTGATCGTCACCCTGCTGCTCGTCAGCGTGCTGCTCTATGCCAAAACGAAACTCTCTCCGAGCGGTCTTGTGAAGATCCGGATCAACGGCGAGAAGACCATCGAGGTCCCCGCCGGGAGCAGCCTGCTCAGTACCCTGAGCGAAGCCAAGATCTTCCTGCCCAGTGCCTGCGGAGGTGGCGGCACCTGCGCCATGTGCAAGTGCCAGGTCATGGAAGGCGGCGGCGAGATACTGCCCACCGAAGCGCCTTACTTCAGCCGCAAAGCCGTCGCCGACAACTGGCGCCTGGGCTGCCAGGTGAAGGTGAAGCAGGACATGGACATCAAGGTGCCAGAGGAGATCTTCGGCATCAAGAAGTGGGAATGCGAGGTGGTGAGCAATTACAACGTGGCCAGCTTCATCAAGGAATTCGTGGTGAAGCTGCCCCCGGGTGAGACCCTGCACTTCGAGGCCGGTGGCTACATCCAGATCGATGTGCCCGCGTGCGAGGTGGATTTCAAGGACATCGACATCACCGCGCACCCCGAGCTGCAGGCATTGGGCCGCGATCCGATGGACTTCAAGGGCGAGTGGGACAAGTACAAGCTCTGGGACCTGAAGATGAAGAACCCGGAGCCCATCTTCCGCGCCTACTCCATGGCCAACCACCCGGCCGAGGGCAACATCGTGATGCTGAACATCCGGATCGCCACCCCGCCCTGGGACCGCGCCAAGAACGGATGGATGGATGTGAACCCCGGCATCTGCTCGAGCTTCGTCTTCAATTGCAAGCCGGGCGACAAGGTGACCATCAGCGGTCCCTACGGTGAGTTCTTCATCAAGGAGACCGAGGCCGAAATGCTCTACATCGGCGGTGGTGCCGGCATGGCCCCCATGCGCTCCCACCTGTTCCACCTCTTCCACACCCTGAAGAGCGGTCGCAAGGTCACCTATTGGTATGGTGGCCGCAGCAAGCGCGAGCTCTTCTACCTGGAACACTTCAACAGCATTGCCCGTGAGTTCCCCAATTTCAAGTTCTTCGTGGTGCTGAGCGAGCCCGCTGCCGAGGACAATTGGAAGGTGAAGAAGGACATCAACGATGCCGATGGTGATGGCTTCACCGGCTTCGTGCACCAGGCTGTGATCGACCAGTACCTCAAGAAGCACGAGGCGCCGGAGGATATCGAGTTCTATTTCTGCGGTCCCCCGATGATGAACGCTGCCGTGTTGAAGATGTGCGACGACTGGGGCATCCCCAAGGAGAACGTCAGCTTCGACGACTTCGGCGGATGATCACTGCCGGACAGAACTCCGGAAAGTCCCGCCAAGTGCGGGGCTTTTCGTTCATGGCCTCGGCCCTCATCATGGCCTCATGTGGCACCCGTGCCCCACAATGGACCACGCTCAAGGGCAACGCGCAGGGAACCACCTTCACCATCACCTACCTCGACAGCCTGGACCGTGACCTTTCCCGGCCGGTGGACAGCCTGTTCACGGTGATGGACCGGAGCCTCAGCCTTTGGGACAGCACCAGCACCATCAGCCGGTTCAATGCGGCGGTGGACAGTTTCGCCACTGGCGACCGCCACTTCCAGGTGGTGCTGGCGCTGGCCATGCAGCAATGGCGAACCACGGAAGGTGCCTTCGATGGAACCGTGCTGCCCTTGGTGAGGGCATGGGGCCTTGGCCGCAACGGACGGGCGGAACTGGATACCGCGGCGGTGGACAGCCTGTTGGGGTGCGTGGGCATGCCCCGCATCCACATTCCGGACAGCTGGGAACGGTCGGGGGAAGGCGGATCGCTGGTGTTCCGCAAGAACGCGCCCTGTGTGCAGTTCGATCCCAACGGCATCGCCCAGGGGTATACGGTGGACATGATCGCCCTGCTCCTGCGCATGCATCGCATCGAGCGCTACATGGTGGAGGTGGGTGGCGAGGTCCGTACCGCCGGATCCAACGAACGTGGCACCGCTTGGAACATTCAGATCGACAAGCCCGTGGATGGCGACCGGCATACGCAACAGGTGGTCGTGCCAGTGCAGGACCGTGCCCTCGCCACCAGCGGCAACTATCGCAAATACATCGAGATCGATGGGCGCCGGTACGGGCATACCATCCATCCGCGCACGGGGCGACCGGCGATGAACGAACTGCTCAGTGCATCGGTCATTGCGGAGGATTGCGCCACAGCGGACGCCGTGGGTACGGCCTTGATGGTGATGGGCAGGGAGCGTGCCCAGGGCTGGCTTGCGCGGCATCCCGAACTACAGGCCTACCTGATCAGCGACGATGCCAATGGGGGATTTGACGTGTGGCACACAACTGGTTGGCCAACCCGGCCCTGATCAGCCTGCAACCTCCTCGCGCCGGCACTTCTCCTCAGG
The DNA here is from genome assembly GCA_044343855.1 of Flavobacteriales bacterium. Lineage (GTDB taxonomy): Bacteria > Bacteroidota > Bacteroidia > Flavobacteriales_F > PHOS-HE28 > PHOS-HE28. The sequence goes on along the minus strand of JBIJDX010000156.1, from coordinate 3,294 downwards.
TCGCGCACCACAGAATCCGCAGCCTCCTCCTTCGGCCTGCACCAGTGGATTGTTGCTTGCACACGTGCCCGCGAACTCACCGCCCTTCCTCGCCCAGATCTTCACGGCGATGCCCGCGAAGGCCAAGCCCAGCAGGCCGATGCCCAGGAGTATCGTCAGCAGGATGGTGTTCATGGGATCCGGTGCAAAGGTAGCCTCAACTTCGCGATGGCCCTCTCGCCGACCAACGCAGCGCCCTGGCTGACGTCGGTGAGGGGGAGGTTCTGGTTGCGCGTGCAGGTTCGGGACAATGGCAGGACGCACTTGGAATTCAGGCCGGCAAGCAACGGTCAAGGCCCGCGATGCATCGCATGAAGCGCCTGGTGGACGAGGCCCTTGGCTGTGACCACCTCGCCTTGGCGCGGCAGTCCTGAGCGGGGTACCTTTGCACCACCGGCTTGCGCGGACTCAGCCATGCCGGCACTGCATGCGCATCGGCATCGTCTGTTATCCCACCTTCGGCGGAAGCGGCGTGGTGGCCACCGAGCTGGGCATGGCCCTGGCCGCGAAGGGCCATACCGTGCACTTCATCACCTACGATCGCCCGGTGCGGTTGCGCGACCATCCCAATGTGTTCTATCATGAGGTGCGTGTCAGCGATTATCCGCTGTTCGACTACCAGCCTTATGAACTGGTGTTGACCAGCAAGCTGGTGGATGTGGCGAAGTTCGAGGGGCTTGACCTCATGCATGTCCACTATGCGATACCGCACGCCAGCGCCGCATGGATGGCGCAGCGCATCCTGGCGGCACAGGGCATCTTCGTTCCGTTCATCACCACGCTGCACGGCACCGATATCACCCTCGTGGGGCGCGATCCCAGCTTCGAGCCCGTGATCACCTTCAGCATGGAGCGGAGCAACGCGGTGACCGCCGTGTCCGAGAGCCTCAAGCGCGACACCTATGCGCACTTCCCCCTGAAGCGTGAGGTGAGGGTGATACCGAACTTCGTGTGCACCGAGCTGTACAGGCATGAGCCGGATGCCGGAGTGCGCGCCCGCTACGCGCCCGGCGGCGAGCGCCTGATGGTGCATGTATCCAACTTCCGTGCCGTGAAACGTGTGGAGGATGTGGTGCAGATGTTCCGCATCCTGCGCGAACGGCTTCCTGTGAAGTTGCTGCTGATCGGTGACGGCCCCGAGCGCCAGCGGATCGAGATGATGTGCCGCCAGCACCAGACCTGCAATGTGATCCACTTCCTTGGCAAAATGACACGGCCGGAGGAGGTGATGTCCAGCTGTGACCTTTTTGTGCTGCCCAGTGAAAGTGAGAGCTTCGGTCTGGCTGCGCTGGAGGCCATGGCGTGCGGTGTGCCGGTGGTGAGCAGTGATACGGGGGGATTGCCCGAAGTGAACATCCACGGCCTCAGTGGTCTGTTGAGCCCGGTGGGCGATACCCGGGCGATGGCTGACAATGCCTGCCTGATCCTGAAGGATGAGGCCTCGCTGCAACGCTACCGGTCGGGCGCATTGGAACAGGCCCGGCGCTTCGATCTGCAGCTGGTGTTGCCACGCTACGAACAGCTGTACGAAGAGGTGGTCGCTGAAGCGAACCCATGATGGAATACATCGGTGAGCGTGTGAGCATTGAGCGCACGGGTGGGCGCACCACCGTGGTGATCAGCGCGCGGCTGCCGCGTACCAAGGGGGCCTTGCTCATCACCTGGGCACTGGCCTGGTCGCTTTGTGGTTTCTACATCATCCACGCACGACTGCAATTGCCCGCTGGAGATCCGGTCCGCCAGTACCTCCTGGCCTTCCTGGCCTTCTGGGCATACTACCTGGTGGTGGTGCTCAAGGCCATTGCCTGGCGCTTCAAGGGGTTTGAACTGTGGCGCATCAAGGATGGAACACTTACGTTGAAGGACAGCCTGCTCGGATACGGCAAAGCGCATGACTACTTCGTGGACAACATCCAACAGCTCGGGTTGCTGAAGGTGGACGAGCATAGCTGGAAGTGGCAGCTTGACCAGAGCGCTTGGATGATCGGCGGTGCACGGCTCGGTTTTGAGTACCTCGGGCGCAAGGTCATCTTCGGCAAGGGCCTTACCGAGTCGGAGGCACGCCGCCTGGTACCCCTGCTCAAGGATGCCCTCCGGGTGGAGCGGCGTGCGTCACAGGCCGGTCAGTAGGGTTCCATCCGGAACGCATTGCCGCGCAGGCGGCGTGTGGGCAGGTCGTCGATGTGCTCCTCAAGCACCATGGCCTGCGCCGCCGGAGTCCTCATCACTTCGTCCATGCCGAGCACCGCACCGGCCGGCACGCCGGCTCCGATCAGTGCGCCCAACAATGGACCGCGTGAACGTTGCAGGAATGAAGGTGTGAGGGCCGTGCTCAAGGCAACGCGATGACGCACCCGGTCGGTGTTGTGGGCAAAACGTGGGTCGGCTGGCAGTGCCTGCAGCTGTAGCACATCGCACAGCGATACGAACTGTGCGTCACTGCCCACCGCGAGGATGATGCGACCTCCGTCCGCACAGGTGAACACCTCACCGTACGGAGCGATGTTGGGATGCAGGGTCCCGAGGGGTCTTGCAACGGCACCGGCCATGAGGTTGTTGCCGGCCTGGTTGACCAGACCGCTCAGGGCGGCTTCCTCCAGCGACACCTCCACATAGCACCCCCGGCCCGTGCGCTCGCGTTGAAGCAGTGCGAGTAGCAGGCCTTCCTTCAGCTGGTGCGCCGCCAGCACATCGATCAGCGCGACAGGGAGCCTTGCCAGGTGATCGCCATCGGTCCCGGTCATACTGATGTAACCGGTCTCGGCCTGCAGCACCACGTCGAAGGCGGGTCGTTCAGGCTGGTCGGCAAAGCCCTTGATGTGCCCGTGGAGCAGCCGTGGATTCAATGAGCGGAGGCGGGCGCGTTGGAGCCCCAGCTTCTCCGCATCGCCTGGCAGGTGGTTGGTGATGAGCACGTCGGCCTGCGCCACCAGTTCGTCAAGCACACGTCGGCCGTCGGTGCTCTTCAGGTCCACCAGAAGATGTTCCTTGCCCCAGTTCACGCTGCAGAAATAGGCGCTCAGCGGGGCGTTCGGATCCTCCTGCGGCAGCTTCCATTGGCGGGTGACATCGCCGCCGCTGTGCAGGTTCTCAAGCTTCACCACCCGTGCACCGAGCTCGGCGAAGAACATGCCAACGCCGGGGCCTGCCAGCACCCCTGCCGTTTCCACCACCAACAGCTCTTGCAGCATGGGGCGAAAGTAGCAGGTGGCAGCCCCGGCCCGCCATCAGCCATCGGTCCGGTCCGGACGCCCC
>JBIJDX010000020.1:0-20352 GCA_044343855.1 Flavobacteriales bacterium | reverse complement strand
CACCGGGCATTCCCGTGGCTGCCTGCAAGGGTTCGGAGCCGCACCCCCTGCCGGCCCTTGCCCTGAGCACCCTCCTGCGGCCCGGGACCTTTCCGGAGGTGGATGCGGACACTGAGCAGGCACTGCGCTACCTCCGAGGTGATGTGCTGGAGGCGACAGGTGCGACCGGCTTCGCATTGCTGCGCCACCAAGGGCATGCGTTGGGTTGGCTGAAGGGAGCCGGACGCCGCTGGAACAACCGCTGGCCCGCTCCCTGGCGCATCCGGGCCAACAGCCCGCTTGCAGAGCGCGTATCTTGGACCGCACGCAACGGCGACGACGCACCCTGAGGCCATGCTGTACCGGCTGCTGGACTGGTTCGAGGAACACAAGGTGGGTGTGATCGGCACCTTGGCCCTGCACAGCCTTGCATTATTCGCCTTCACCCTCTGGACGCTGCGGGAAACCCCGAGGGAGGAGGAGATCAGCGAAATGCGCATCGAAGTGATCAGCGACACGGAACTGGAGCAGCTGATGAGCGAAGCGCCGATGGCGGACGGAGCGGCGCAACAGGTCACCAACCTGACGAGCAACATCACGGCGGCCACACGCCCCACCTTTTCCCAGGCCCGCCTGCAGGAGCGTGTGGAGGAGGAATTGCGCACGATGGAGCAGGCGGAGTTCGACCGCCTGGCACGCGAACGAACCGAACGCGGGGAGGACGTGGACATGCCACAGCTGGATCCAAGCAAGTGGAACAAAGAACTTTACATGGACAAGGCGGCCGAACCGGTGAAGGTGGAGGGCGCCACCACGGTATGGCACGACCTGAAGGGCCGGGTGCGGTCCAACGATGTGCCGGGCTACCTCTGCAAGGAAGAGGGACGTGTGGCGGTGGCCGTGCAGGTGAGCCGCGATGGGCGCGTGCTCAAGGCCGAGGTGAAGGCATCGGAGACCACCACTGGCAACGAATGCATGTTGGAACACGCCCTGAACTCGGCCCGCCGCGCCCGCTTCGACCCGAACAGCCAGGCACCGGACCCGCAAAAAGGCACGGTGTATTTCCTGTTCCTCCGCCAATGAGTGTCATTTTGACAATTTATTTAATCAGATAATGCCATATTGGCACATCCAAGCGATCGGCATTGAATTGGGGAATGGTGGATCCGTACGCGATCAAACAAGAACAACCCACCATGACACTCGCAAGGATCACCCCCCGCAACACACCCGGAAGCCCCTTCAATGCTTTGGTCAACGAATTCTTCGGCCGCGATATCGCCCGGATGATCGGCCATGACGAGCCGCAACGCAGCGCGCCGGCGGTGAACATCGTGGAGCGCGACGACCGTTTCGAACTGCATGTGCCGACCCCGGGGTTTGACAAGGAAGACCTCAAGCTGCAGTTGGAGAACGACATCCTCACCATCCGCGCGGAACACAAGAAGGAGGAGAACGATCAGGGCGCTCGTTACACCCGCCGCGAGTTCATGTTGCGCAGCTTCGAACGCAGCTTCCGACTGCCTGAGCAGGTGAACGGCGAAGGGCTGCAGGCGCACTACACGAACGGCGTGCTGAACGTGCACATCCCCAAGGCCGCGGCGGCCAAGCCCAAGGTGCGCGAGATCGGCATCAACTGAACGTGCGATGTATCCATGCGAAGAGGCCCGATCCGGGCCTCTTCGCATTCATTTCCACCACCGGCGATCCGGCAGGCCCGTCAGTTGAAGTATCGGCTGTTCCAGCTTTCGGTGCTGAACTGCCCGAAGAAGGCGAACCAGCCGAACACCGTGAAGCTTGCAAGAACGAGACTTGTCCAGATGAACACGAGCAACCGGTTGGAATGCCAGCCTCCCAGCCAGGCGTCGGGCACGATGAGGGACAGGAGAGCGGCGAAAAGAAGCACGGTGGCGGCAAGGTTGACCGCATTGCGCACCGGCCAGCCCATCACGGCACGCCAGGGGGACAGGTCGTTGCCCCACTTGTGCACCAAGACGTAACGGCCATCCGCAAGGGCGAGGAACAGCAGGGGGTCCACCTCGCTGTCGCAGAGCCTGAACCGGGCGGCTGGCGCCATGATCCGGAATGCATGCAGGGGGGTGCCCAGCCTGCGTTCTATCTGGCGTACCGCATACACGGCCTGGTCGGGGATCTGACCCTTGAACAGGGCGCCCTCCAGGAAGCGCAACCTGTACTTGACGCACATGGCACGGATACTCGCCTCGGAGAAGACACGATGCTCAGGCGGATCGGCCCATTCGGGTCCGCCCCTGCCGCGTGAACTGAGCACAACGGCACGGATGATATCATCGTGCTTCTGCTCCTGCTCCAGCAATTGATGGACCTCGTCCACCACCTGGTGCTGTCCCAGCAGGATGCGTTCCAAACGCTGATGTTCAAGATGGGTAGCCATGTTCGAACAACGCCGTGGCAGGCTTATCGGTTCATCAGTCGTTGTGACCTTCCGCTGCGGCCAGTTCGCGCACATGGGCCGGTGCATCGGCCGCCACGGACGAGGTCACCGTGTTGTTGGGCATCCCCAATCGGCAGGAGGCGTTCACTGCAAGCGGGTTGCGCTGGGTACCCTTTTCCACCACCACGTTCCAATGGCCATCGTAGGGCACCACGAAGCGCACCGGGGACTCTTCGAACAGGCCTCCGAAATAGGTGTGTGTGCGGCCCTGGGTGTAGGCCTTGTACTCCTTTGCGGTCAGGAACTTCACCTTGGTGGGCTGGTCGATCTCCACTTCGATGATCTCCTTCCGCTTGGCATCGTAGGTCTTGTGCAGGAACTTCATGCAGGTGTCACATGTTTGGGTAAAGATAAGCAGTGCGGCACGTGATGGTCAAAGCCTGACACTGAGCACGGGCAAAGGCGTGTGGTTCACTATGTCCTCCGTGAGGCTTCCGTTGACCACGTGGAAGAAACCCGTGCGGCCGTGGGTGGCCATCGCGATCAGGTCCGCGTCGATGCCTTGGGCGAAGTTGAGGATGCCCTCCTCGATGGAGAGGTCGTTGTAGACCGTAGCGGTATAGCGGCGCAGTTCATGCCGCTGCAGGAAACCCGCAATGGCACGGTGGCTGTCCTCACTGCGCTCAAAGGTGCGCGGTGTGTTCACCTTCACCAGGTGCACCTTGGGGTCGAACAGGTCCAGCAGCGGTCGGAAGGCCTCGAACTTTTCAACGTCCTGCTGACTGAAGTTGGAGGCGAAAACGACGTTGTGCAGCTCGAAGCGCTCGATGTGGTGCTTGATGGCAAGCACGGGCATGGGGGCCTGGCGGACAATGCGCTGGGTGTTGCTGCCCACGATACCCTTCATCCCACTGGCGCCGTGGGTACCCATCACGATGAGGTCGGCATGGGCGAGGCGTTCGTTCCTGAAGATCTCCGTAACGGTGAGATGGCGCAGCATGAACTTGCGGAGCTCGACGCCTTTCAGGAACGGCAGTTCGGGAATGGTGGAAAGCCTGGCCTCGATCTCCCCTCGGATATGGTGGTTCTCCACATGCGAATGGGTGGTCTCCTCATAGGCGTGCACCACGTCGATGACCGCACCGGTCCGCCGGGCCAGATCGCCCGCCACGCGAAGTGCATCCGTGGCGCAATCCGAGAAGTCGAAGGGAACGATGATGGTGCGGATGCTCATGGTAGCCGTGCAACACCCGGCCCGCCGGGCACCCACAAGATATGCGTTGCAGTGCCCCCGCGCAAATGACCTTCGCCAGCGCTCCGCACCAAATACCTTTGGCGACAATGGAACGTTTCGCGCTGCCGGCCACCGTCCATACGCCCTCCATCCTGCTCGACCCCGTGCTCGGCCTGATGGAGATCCGCGGCCGCTCCGTACCCGAGAACGCACACCGGTTCTTCACACCCCTTCACGCCGTGGTGGCGCAATACATGGAGGATCCACGTCCCGCCACGCTGCTGCGCGTGGAATTGGGCTGCTTCAATTCATCCACATCGAAATACCTGCTCGACCTGTTCAGGCAATGGGAGGACCTGCATGCCAGCGGGCGCAGCTCGGTTCGGATGGAGTGGCTCCATGAACGGAATGACGCTGACATGGCCGAGGCGGGAATGGATTACCGGTCCCTGCTCGAGTTCCCGGTGATGCTGCTCGCGTTGGACTGAACCCCGGCGAATCGCTCCTGCCAGCGCCTCTCGGGGATGGCCTCATTGTCGCGGAAATGCACCACCTCACCCCATGGATGCAGCACCTTGCGCCATACCACCTGACGACCACCCTCATGCACCACGCGCTCCTCAACCACCGCACGGCCTTCGCGGAAGATGCGATGCGCCTCCACCGCTGGCGTTGCGGTCGAAGACTGGGGGGGATCGCCCGTGTGCCCCTCAGGTGCGGTGGCCTTGAGTTGGGGCTCTGCGGCTGCGGCCTGCCGGGGTGACGGCGGTGGTGCCGTGGCACGGGCCGGGTGATCGGGCATGCGTGCCCCGGTGCCGCGCTCCACTCCCCCCACCGGCACCGTTTCCCGTGCCGGATCGGTGGTGGCATGTCCCGGCACCTGCACCGGGGCGGGGGCCTGTTCCTCCGCACTGCGTTCCCCGGCATCATCGACCTGCCGGGCGAGCAGGGCCTGCAGGTCCTGTATCTTCACCTTGGGATGGACGTTCAGCGGCCGCAGGTCGCGGGCACGTTGGAATCGTTCAAGGGCCTCGCGGTAGCGTGCCCCCCGGAAATGCTCCTCCCCGGCACGCATCGCAGCCTGGAATGCAGTATCCGCCCCGGCAAGAGCCCCTTCCTCACGTGCTATGCGTGTGCGTTCCCTCGCGCTCATCCGTGCGAACTCGCTCGTAAGGCTGCTGTCGCGTTGCGCCACCAGCGGCACTGAGCACGGCAGCATCGTAAGGATGAGGATGACCTTGTAGCGGCGCATGGCCTTCGACGGCGAATTTCGGACACGGTTCCCACATCACCATGTCCGCCCCTTCTACGAAAAGGGTCGCAGAAAGTTGGCAACGGCATGGGGCGGGACAGGAACCGCACCCTCACCATACACACGGAGCCGAGCGCTACCTTTCGGCCGGGATGGCCTGTCCGGCATACCGGATGGCGTCGCCGAAGCGTTCTTCAACCGTCAAACGACCGTTCCCATGCCACGTTCGCTGCCCCTGTTCGGCCTTGCCGCCCTGATGTTCTCATGCGCCACCGAACCCGCCACGGATTCCTTGGTGGAGCAGTTGCAGCAGGACAACGCCCGTTCCATGGCACAGGTGAGCGAACGCGACTCGGTCATCAACGAGTTGTTCGGGACCATGAACCGGATCAGTGAGAACCTCCGGACGATCCGCAGCAAACAGGGTCAGCTGCTGGAGCCGGCCGATGGCGTGGAACAGGGCGCGGACCTGGAACAGCGCATCATGGGTGATCTCCAGCACATCGACGGGCTGATGGCCGAGAACCGCCAGTTGGTGGAGCGTTTGCGCCAGCAGGCCAAGGGGAATGCCAGCGCACTCTCCGAGCTCGAGCGGACCATCACAGGGCTGGAATCGAACATCCTGGAGAAGGATGCGGAGATCGGAACACTGAAGGAGCAGCTGGCCAGCACCAACAGCTCATTGGCGACCCTCATCGAGATGTACCGGGACAAGTCGCAACAGAGCGACATGCAGCGCATGGAACTGAACACCGCATACTATGTTGTGGGCACCTCCAAGGAACTGAAGGAGAGCGGCGTACTCACTCGGGAGGGTGGGTTCATCGGCATCGGTGGCGTGAACAGGCTCAATACCGCGCGCCTCTCCACCGAGGCGTTCCAACGGATCGATGTGGCGCGCACCACTGAATTCACACTGGGTGCGAAGAAGGCCAAACTGGTCACCACCCATCCCGATGGCAGCTATCGCCTGGAGGGAGGCAACAAGCTGGTGGTGACCGATGCGGATGCCTTCTGGAGCGTTTCGAAGTACCTGGTGGTGGTGGTGGAGTGACGCACGCGACACACGATGCCTGACGGTGTGGCGGCATCCCGGGCTGCGCCCCCGGAGCGCCCATCATTCCATGGTGGCGTTGGGTACGGGCACCACTGGAGCAGCGGGCTTCGCTGGAGGGGAGCCATCGGTTCCCGGCTCGGGCAGGCGTACCTCGATGACCTGAGGGTGTGAACCGGGCACCCAGCCCAGGCGCTGAAGGTCCTTCAACCGGCGCTGGTCGTCCTTGGAAAGGAGCTTCCCGGCATTCGTATCATACGCGGCCATGGTGCGCTCGATACGCTCCTCCAGCTCCATCACCTGCCTGCGCAGTTCAAAGACCTCCACCTCACCGGCCTCGAGCTCGGCGGCAAGGCGGCGGAGTGTCTTCGCGTCCAGGCCGAGGCCACGCCCGTAGGATTCAGCACGCCAGGTGGCGAACTGCGCAGGACTTGGATCCATGTCCTGGGCGGAAGCGGCAGGACCAGTGACCAGGTAACAAATGGCCAGGTATGAAAGTATCCGGACAGGCATGGCGTAAGGTTGTACCGCAAGATAGGTTGTGCACAGGTGAGTACCATACCTTCGAACCTTCCGGCACGCGCCGAACGCGTGACCGGCCATGGGGTCCAGGGCGATGCGACTTGACTATCCGGCGAAGGTGCTGCTTGCGTGGGGTGAGGCCATCAGTGGTCACACAGGACTGCGGGACTGGCTGCTGCACAACGGATATCCGGAGCTGGGGGTGTTCTGCCACGCACTGCTGCTGCAGCAGGACGCGCGCGATTGGCTGGTGGCACAGGGACATCCGCACCTGATGGCGGTGATACACGCCACCGAGGGGAACAAGCAGGCCCTGGCATGGCTGGAGCAACAAGGGCTCGGGGCCTTGAAACAGCTGGCACTATGCGGCGACGGCGACCTGGATGCACAGCGTTGGCTCGTGGAGCATGGTCATCGTGAACTGGCCGTCATCGGAAGCCGCATCCACAAGGTGAAGCGCCGCATCGATGAGGAGAACAGCGATTACCATCGCTATTCGGGACTGAACGGCTGACGCGGACGGTCAGGCCTCCCCATCCGCGTCAAGCACACCGCCGAGCACTGAACGCACAAGGTCTCCGAAACGCACCGCACCCACGAGGCGGCTGCGGCCGATGCGGCTGTGTTCCGCAAGGCCGTGCAGCACGAACTCCGCCCACAGCACCTGCTCCTGCTGATCGAGGTAGGGATGCCGCTGTGCAACGATCTGAAGCAACCCGGGTATGCCGCGCAACAGTTCAGCGTGCTCCCGCTCGCCGAGGTCGAGCAACAGGTCGCAGTGCGCATCGCTGAAATGGTCCACGATGGAGGCGTACGGATCGGCACCCGCATCGGTTCTGCGCTTGCGTGCCTTCACGGCATCGGGGAAGAGTTCCGCAAAGACGTTCCGAACGGCCTGTCCGAGCAGGTGCCCCGCCACTTTCTCGGGTCCTTCCTGCTCACCCTCATATACCAGTTCGATCTTTCCGGTGATGGCCGGAACGATGGACCACAGGTCGCCCATGCGCGCCACGGCACCTTCCCCGCCATTGCGCAGCGTCCTGAGCTCGGCGGACGCACGGAGCGTCTCATAGGCCGAAATGGTGAGCCGCGCGCTCACGCCGCTCTTGCGGTCAACGAGTTCACTGTCGCGCGCCTCCATCGCCAGCCGCTCGATTAGCACGCGGAGCAGATCGGGCACCCGCACACGCTCCTCCTGACCGGCGGGTATGCGCGCCTCCTGGCCCGTGATGCGCATTCCCAGTTCGATGGTGGGAGGGTAATGGGTGAGTATCTGCGACTGGATGCGATCCTTGAGCGGAGTGATGATGGCCCCCCGGTTGGTATAGTCCTCCGGATTCGCAGTGAAGATGAACTGGATGTCGAGCGGCAGCCGAAGCTTGAACCCTCGCACCTGCACATCACCCTCCTGCAGGATATTGAACAGCGCCACCTGGATGCGCGGCTGCAGATCGGGCAGCTCATTGATGACGAAGATCCCTCGGTTGCTGCGGGGGATGAGCCCGAAATGAATGACGCGCTCATCGCCGTAATCGAGCTTGAGGTTGGCCGCCTTGATGGGGTCGCTGTCGCCGATCAGGTCGGCCACGGTCACATCCGGCGTGGCGAGCTTCTCGGTGTAACGTGCAGACCGATGGAGCCATTCAACGGGGGTGTCGTCGCCCATGCGCGCAATTAGTTCGCGGGCATGCCGGCTGAGCGGCGCCATTGGATCGTCGTTGATCTCGCTGCCCGCCACCACCGGCACCCGCTCATCAAGCAGCTCCACGAGGGCACGAGCCATGCGCGTCTTGGCCTGGCCGCGCAGTCCGAGCAGGTTGATGCTGTGGCCGGCCAGGATGGCACGTTGCAATGCGGGCACCACGGTATCCTCATAACCGTGGACATCCGCGAACAAGGGTTGCCCCGTGCGGATGCGGGCGATAAGGTTGTCGCGCAGTTCCTGCTTCACGGTGCGGGCTGTGTAGCCGCTCCTCTTCAGTTCGCCAAGGGTTCGGGGAAGATCCATCCGGTGGTGGTTCGGGGCGCGTCCAGGAGCGCCCTGCATTGGTTCATCAGGAAGCGTTGCGGTTGGATGCATGATCGCGGAACACCATGTCCGCCAGGCCCTGCAGGCCGGTGTAGAAGGCGCGACCCTGGTTGGCCTCGGTGAAGCGCTCAATGAAGCGCTGCAGGTAAGGGTCCTGTGCGATCATGAAGGTGGTGATCGGTATGCCCGCCTTGCGTGCGCGCAATGCGGCATCCAGTGTGCGGCCCACGATGAGCTCATCCAGCCCGGAACTGTTCATGTAATACTCACCGTCGCGCTTGATGCAGCTGGGTTTGCCGTCGGTGATCATCACGATGCGGCGGTTGCGCACCTTCCGGCGGCGCAGAATGTCCATTGCGAGTTCCAGGCCCGCAACCGTGTTGGTGTGGTACGGTCCCACCTGCAGGTAGGGCAGGTCCCTCAGGTCCACCCGCCAGGCATCGTTGCCGAAGACGACGATGTCGAGGCTGTCCTTGGGATAGCGGCGGCGGATGAGTTCAGCCAGTGCCATGGCCACCTTCTTGGCCGGCGTGATGCGGTCCTCGCCGTACAGGATCATGCTGTGGCTGATGTCGATCATGAGCACCGTGGCACTGGCCGTTCGGTGTTCGGTCTCCATCACCTCGAGGTCCTCCTCGTGCAGCTGAAGGTCATCGATCCCCCGCTGCTGGGCGTTGCGGATGCTGTCGCTCAGGGCGATCCGGTCCGACCTGTCCCCGAAGCGGAAAGGCCGGCGCTCGCCGGTGGGTTCATCCCCCGCCCCACCGCGACGCATTCCGTGGTCACCGCGCTCCGCCTGTTTCAACTTCCCGAACACCTGCTCCAGCGCGCGCTCCCGAATGAGACGCTCAGCCTTGCCGGTGAGGGGCGTTCGTCCTCCCTTCAGGGGGCGGTCACCGATGAGGCCATGGCGCACCAGGTCCGCCTTGAAGTCCTCCAGGGTGTATCCATCTGGAAATACACCGTGCTCCTCATCCACCTGACGCAGCCAATCCAACGCCTCCTCCACATCGCCACTGGTATGCGTGAGCAGTTCCAGGAACAAAGGGAGCACCTGTTCGAACGGACCCCGCTGGTCCACAGGGGGCTGAAAACGGGAGAAGCGGTGGCCGCGCATACGTGCTCAAGGGAACAGCCGGACCGGCCGATCTGTTCCCCACCCCAAGGTGCGCGATCTCACTCCCTGATCACCGTGGATATCGATCGGCTCCCGTCGGGCCGCTGCAGGAGGATCGTGTAACGCCCCGGAGCGGTCCGGGAAAGATCCACCTCAAGCGATGAAGTCGATGCAATGAAGGGAGCCTCCGCAGTGCGACCTGATGCATCGATCAGCTGCACGCGGAGCCCCTGTCCGAATGGTTCCGCAGAGGTTATGCGGACCAGACCTGCCGTAACGGTGGGGGCCACACTGATGGCTGCGGCGGTGTTGACCTCAACATCCGTATTGCCCGCGGACTGGTACCTGAGCGACTGCTCCACCTCGGGAGGACTTCCAGGGGAGGTGGTCGTGGTGGTCCTGACCTCAAGCAGGGGGTTGGCGAAACCGGCCTTCAGGAAGTAGTACACCTCCGTCTCCGCGGTGGTGACCAGGCCTGAGAACGTTGTCGTCTCGGACCGCGTGGTGCGCATGCGAAGAACGTTGGAGAACGTACCGGTGGGAAGGATCAGGGTACCATAGGCATCCACCGTGCTTGTAAGCGATCCGCTGATGGTTGATATCCCGAACAGCTGGACGGTGCCGCTGTAATCGTCGGACCAGGTCGTATTGTAGGTGAGCGGGAACGACAGCTGCTTGAGGGGGTCCGTGAACACCGAGTAGCCCGGCGCGACATGCGACGATGTACGGTGATCACTCCACCACGAGCGGACGGGTCTCCACAGCCGCTCCACGGTGGAAGGCGCGCACCAGGTAATGGCCAGCCTCCACGCCGTTCAGGTCGAGCACCACGCGGTCCGAGGTGGTGTTAACGCTGCGTACAAGCGCACCTTTTGCGTCGATGAGCTGGATCAGGTCTGCGGGACCGTCCATTCGTATGTTGACGCTATTCCCGGCAGGATTGGGGTAGGCGGTGAACAGCACCTCATCGGGGCCGATCTCCCGGAGGCCCACCGCGGTGGCATCTCCGATGTACTCCAAAGCGCGCGTCACATTCCATGCACCCGTTCCGGAGCTGATGGAATCCTCCACCAGCTTGAGCATGGGGTGCGCGCTGGCGGCGGCATAGAAATAGGTGATGTTGGAAATGCGGTTCAATGACAGGAATGCGCTGTTGTCGTTGGTCTGCCGACGGACCTTCACGCGCAGCACGGATTGTCCGGCGGCACCTGGCAGGTTGAGCGTCCCATAGGCATCAGCGGAACCGGCGAGTGAAACGATCCGCGTGACCGGGATGCCGGAAACGGCAAAGCTGGCGGTGCCCACATCGGTCCATGACTGACCATAGGACAACGGAAGCTTCAATTCGACGATCGGATCCGTGTACGTAAGGACCCCTTCCAGGGAGCCACGCAACCCAACCACGGTGAGTCCGTTGGATGTCAGCGACCAGAAGGTGGTGTCCGAGCCGCCGTCCGTGCTCGCGAGCGATGCGGAGGGCATGGTACTGGTGGCTGCCGCGTAGTAGAAATTCCTGTTGCCCGTGGAAGCGGGGAACAGGTCCCAATGGTTGTAGGTGACCCCTGCCCCTGCCGGACCATTGGAGGTGTAGGTGGCGGCCGTACGCAGTGCAACGGTCTGGCCCACAACGGGCACATGGTTCCCAACGGACAGGCTCACCTGCGCCATCGCGGCGCCGGATGTGAGCAGTGCAAATGCTGAGGCGTATCGATACATCATCATGCAGGGGCTTTGTTCCTGCGGTAAAGGTAAGCAGCGTGCCCCACCCCCCGACGCGCCCAGAACGCGAGGATCGCTTCTCTTTGCGGCATGAAATTCAGCGTGAGCGAGATCAGTGAACTGGCAAGGCACCGTCGCACCATACAGCCCAAGGACTTCACGGAACGGGTGGTCCAGCGCGAACTGGTGGAACGCATCCTTACCAATGCCACCTGGGCCCCCACCCACGGAATGACGCAGCCCTGGCGTTTCACGGTGTTCAGCGGTGGGGCACGGGAACGATTGAGCGTGTTCCTTGGTGAAGTGTATCGGAGCAGCACGCCGGAGGACCGTTTCCTCCCCCGTAAATTCGAGAACCTCACCAAGCGGCCTCTCCAGAGCAGCGTGGTCATCGCCATCGGCATGGCACGGGATACGACCGGGAAGATCAGCGAGCGTGATGAACTGATGGCGGTGGCGTGCGCGGTGCAGAACATGTACCTGACCTGCGCCGCATATGGCCTTGGTGCGTTCTGGGCCACCGGGGATGCCATGACCGGCGCGGCGATGCGGGACTTCCTGGGGCTCGGAGCCGGGGACCTGGCCCTGGGGCTTTTCCACATCGGCTATCCATCGGTGGAGTGGCCCAAAGGCTACCGAAAACCCCTTGACCAGGTGGTGCGTTGGGAGGAATGAAGACCAACGGCCACATCACCGCCTGATACCATGGCACTCCTCAACCTCACCAACTACGACGACCATCCGGAGGACCCGAACTGGATCGTGTTCCGTTTCACGGAGCCGGGCATGGCGGGGGAATTCAGGGAAGCCCTGCGCGAGGCGGGCATCGGGTGCGAAACGGACAACGAGGGAGGACCGCCGTACCTGGTGGCCGTACGCCAGCGGCATCGCGAAGCCGCTGTACGGGCCAATTACCGTGTGCTTGGGCGGCACCGCGAACCGTTCATCGGGGACGGCCTGCTGCGCTGGGTGGTGCTGGGCGGTGTGGGTCTGCTGCTGGCGCTTGCCCTCGCCGGTGCGTTGCTCGGATGAACCGGGCAGGGACATGGCTTGAACGCAAGCCACACATTGGGGTAACTTCACCGCGAAACCTTCCGCATCCATGACGTTCGGTTGTTCAGACCCATGGAAGGGGACGTTGGAAGAAGGCCGGAACGTGAATGATGTTGGAACCATTTCATCCGGCAAGGCCATGAAGAACGCCATCCGAATGATGGCGTCATTACGCCCGACCCTGCTGCTTTTATCCTCCGTGGCCATCGTCACCATGGCGCATCCACAGGCAGGCGTAGCCACGGTGGGTATCCAGGTGAAGCCCGTGATCCCGCTGGAGTTCTTCGACCCGGTGGTTCCACTTGAAAAGGATGTGCTCCGTGGGACTGTAACGCTCACAGGTGGTCATGCCTTTGGCATGTCGGTCCGCGTGGGGCTCACGAACGCGATCTCATTGGAGACCGGCATCCTCCAGATCCAGCGCAATTACCGGTACGCACTGTTCAACGACACCAGTGGATATGCCGACTCGGCGGCGTTCCGGTATGTGGGGTACGAGATCCCGGTGACCGCACTTGCCTACATCCGCCTGGGTGAACGCACGTGGATGAACGCCGCCCTCGGGTTCTCCCTTGATGCCTACCCGAGCGATGTGCAGAAGGATGTGGAGCGTGGACGGATCTTTGTATACCGCAACAACTGGGCGCAGTTCGGTGCGTTGGCCAACCTGGGCGTTGAATACAGGAGTGAGCGCTCGGGCTACTTCTACCTGGGGGCGAGCTTCCACCGGCCGTTCGGATCGATCGCTGTGGCGGACCTCACCTATTATGGTCCCACCTTCTTCCCCTACACGGTGCGCGGGGAACTTGATGGCGGCTACCTGACCCTGGATGTGCGGTACTATTTCCACGAGGAGCCCGACCGTGTCCGCGTGAAGAGGCGCTGATCACAACCCGGCCTTGGTGGGCAAGCAGGGAGCGGCTACCTTGGCCGAACGACCCACGCATCCATGCACCTCCGCCCGCTCACTTGTACCGTCCTGCTGCTGATGGCCTCCCCGATCATCGGCCAACCCCTCAACGATCCCTGTTCGGGTGCCATTCCCATCAACTGTGGTGGCAGCTATCCGGGAGCGACTACGGAGGCAACGGCTGACGATGCTCCGGCCTGTGTCACGGACGTGAGCGCGGCAGGAGTATGGTATGTGCTGGGGGGAGCCTCGGGACAGGTGACCCTTTCCGTCTGCACGCAGTTCGATTACGACACCAAGCTGAACGTGTATACGGGTGGGTGTGACGGCCTCACCTGCCTTACCGGCAACGACGATGCCTGTGAACTGGGTTCGACGGTCGTGTTCGCAGCGACGGCAGGAACGACATACCTCGTGCTCGTGCAGGGCTACAACGGCCTCACAGGAACCTTCACGCTGGGTGTGAGCTGTGCCCCCATCACGAACGATGTGTGTGTCGGCGCCATACCCATCGCATGCGGGGACACGCTCTCCGGAAGCACCATCGCTGCGACGCCCGACGGAGCGCCGGAATGCGGGACAAGTGTAAGTGCGGCAGGTGTATGGTACCGCTTCACCGGGGATGGGGACCAGACCACCCTCAGCACCTGTTCCAGTGTGAGCTACGACAGCAAGATCAACGTGTATGCCGGCACCTGCGATGAACCGGTCTGCGTGACAGGCAACGATGACACGCCGGGTGCCGGAACATGCTCCACCGTATCATTCGACACCGAGGCAGGCACCACCTATCATGTATTGGTGCAGGGGTACAATGGTGCCATCGGCACGTTCGACCTTGTGCGCAGCTGTCAGACCTGTGGCACCCCGTCCGGGTTGACCATCACGCCTTACGACATCGCCGCCACGCTCAACTGGGAAAGCACGGAGCAGGGGGCCGGCTACATCATTGAATTCGGTCTTCCGGGTTTTTTGCCCGGGACAGGCACCATCCTCGCCGGCACACAGGGTATCGATGGCCCGCCGGTGCTGCTGAACGGGCTCACGCTGGCAACCGCCTACGACGTGTACCTCACGCTCGACTGCGGCGGCGGTGATCTCAGCCAGCGCGTGGGACCGGTGGCCTTCACCACCATCGCCGAACCCCTGGCGCCGAACGCACTCTGCGCCAACGCCATCGCATTGGACTGCGCTGGCACGGCGGAGGGGAACACGGAACTTGGACTGGTATCCGGCGGACCCGCCTGTGGTTCAGCCAACATCACCACGAAAGGTCTTTGGTACAGCGTGGTGGGCAACGGCCAGGTGCTCACGGTATCCACCTGCAACGCAACCACCTTCGACAGCAAGATAAGTGTCTTCACGGGCGGCTGCGGTGGGCTGGCCTGTGTGGGTGGGAATGATGACGCCGCGGATTGTGGTGGCAACAGCAGCCGGTTGAGCTTCCCCAGCAGCGCGGGCACCACCTACCTCATCCTGGTGCACGGTTACAACCAGGCCGTGGGTGCCTTCACACTGAGCATTGCATGTGAGGACGGTTGCGAGCCCGAGGGGAATGATGCCTGTGACAGCGCCACG
The DNA here is from genome assembly GCA_044343855.1 of Flavobacteriales bacterium. Lineage (GTDB taxonomy): Bacteria > Bacteroidota > Bacteroidia > Flavobacteriales_F > PHOS-HE28 > PHOS-HE28. The sequence continues at coordinate 5,492 of JBIJDX010000020.1, read as the reverse complement.
GAGCTTGTCATCCAACCGGTGGGCGGCTGCGAGGCCAGCACGGGGAGCAATGCATGTGCCTATCCATCCGCACTGGCCAACCCGGATTGCGACCCGTTCGCCTCAGTGGTGGACGTATGGTACCGGTTCAACAGCGGTTACGCCGGTGGCCTGAGCATTCTCGCCGAGCCGATCACTGCAGGCGAGGTCAATGTGGCGCTCTACGGCGGATGCGCGTCGGACTCCTTCATTGCATGCTGGACGGGTGTGAACGCACCGATCAACATTGCGGGACTTCCGGAGAACACGGACTACCTGTTGCGGGTATGGAACGGGGGAGGTGGAGCGGCCGGCACGTTCAGCATCTGCCTTGAATCGGACATCAACTCCGATGTGCCTGTCGTCACAGCCCGGCCGATCCGGATATTCCCCGTACCCACCGATGGAACGTTGCGGATCGAAGGGCTCGCCGAGCAGCGCAACCTGGAAGTGTTCGACATGCAGGGGCGCATGCACGCACGGTGGAGCATCGGTGCCGGGACAGCGGCAACGATCGATGCGGGCGGGCTGGCCGCAGGAACCTACCTGCTGCGAGGCGACAACGGCGTGGTGCTCGGGCGTTTCGTTCGGGCCGACTGACCGGGTCAGTGCTTCACGACCGGAAGGCTGCGCACCCCGCCGGATGTGCGGATGTGCACCAGATAGCTTCCGGGGGAGAGGTCCGCGATATCCGCGAAGATGCGCCCATCAGCAGGCACCGGACCGGCATGCAACCGCCGCACCTCGCGCCCAACCGCATCAAGCAGGACGGCATGCAGGCCGTGCACCGTAACGGCGCCCACATCGAGTACAAGAAGTGAGCTCGTCGGATTGGGATAGAGCTGCATGGAAGCCATCGCCGACCCATCCGTTGCACCGGTGGACAGGTCATTGACCCGGAAGCGCCACCATCCCTGCGGCGCAACGATGGGGCGCTGTTGCACCTTGCCACTGTTGGAGGTGGCGGCGATGTAGTAATACACCAGGGTGCCGGGTGCCTGGGCGGGAATGCTGGCGACCCAATTGTCACTGCCGGTCGGCGCCATGGCTACCTCCGAATAGCCCTGGAGCGTATCGATGCTCCAGTACAGGCGCGCGGAGGCGATGCCCGAACGGTGGCGGATGTAGGCCTCCACGGGGTACGGGTTCAGTGCATCGTCCGTATCGTCAAGCCGCTGGTGGCGGATGAGCAACGGGTCGCGCACTCCGATGGCCTTGGTGATGCAATGGATGGCACCGCTGGCACTGATGATGTTCTGTCCCTGATCGTCGCAATCGATGCCGACCACACGGTAACCCGGCAATGACTCGCGCAGGATGCGCAGGCCCACTGTGTCGTACTCGGTGCGGTAGGTGGGCACCAGCACGGTTCCATTGAGGAAGATATTGTTGGCATAGGTGCGATAGCTGGCACTGGGCGGATAGCTTCCCCCTGTGCTGGGTGGCATGGGCACGCGCACAAGGCGATAGGCTGTTCCGAACACGGACGGCACATCATCGAGTATCTGCTGCACGTTCTGTTCGATGCGCGGACCATCGCTCACCCCTGATGGGAACTCACCCACGAGGAGCGTCTCCTCATCGATCAGCTTCATGTGCATGTCGATGTGGTTGATATTGTCGTACAGCAGTTGCTGCATCTTCACATAGCGGTCGATGCCCATGAACTGCTGCATGATGGCATCCACGCCATCCGAGGTGCGCACCGTGATGTTGAACTCGCCGTTGGGTCCGTTCTCCTCGTCCACCAATTCACTGCTGAAGGCCGTTCCGAAGCCATCGCTCATGAAGTTGCCCCCGGTATGGACCAGGTCGTAGGGGGGCTGGTCGGTGCGATACAACCCCAACCCCAAGGCATCTGCAAGCACCGCGCTCAGGGCATCATCCCCGGGGCGTGGCCTGTTGTAGATCCAATCCATCAGGAAGAGCGAATCCACCTCATTGGCGTAGATGTTCTCGGGCCCGAAGTCACGCACCCAGATGCTGTTGAAGTCGGCATTGATGAACGTGATGTTCTGCAGGTCCGGCAGCGGTCCTCCGAACGATCCGTTAAGCAGTACGGAAGTGACCTGTGCCGGGTCGTCGCAGACAATGATGACCTCGCATTCCTCCTTGGCGGCGCGCACGATCTGCTTGAGGATGCCGGTGTAGCTCGTCCAGGTGATCACGAGGCTTTCGACCTCCTCCCATTCCGCCATGGTCCGGGCTTCAAAAGGAGGCGGCGTGCTCATACCCCTTCCATCGGAACCCCTGCTCGCGCGGTAGGCGGGGATCAGGGCACGCTCAGCGGGCGCCAGGGAATGGGGAAGGTCCTGCGCAGCCAGCAGGGTCGGGTTGAGCAGGAGGAGGGCGAAGCAGATGCGGCGGACCATGGCGCCAAGTTAGGACGCGTCGTCCATTACCATGGACCGGGTACTCCGCGGACCGACCGGCACCGACCACGGACCCATGCAAATTATGCCGTAGCTCGCTCGCTGTCACCAGTGGACCTGCCACCCCGGACCGGTCAATCAGCTGGGCAGTGCATGGGTCAATTGTGCATACAGGCTGAGGACGTCGCGCACGAAGTGGAACACCTGTGCACCATTGCACTGCCCGTTGCGCACACCGGGCCGCATGTACCAGCGGGGACGGGCCAGCAGCAACATGGCGTGTTCCACGTTCCCCTCCCAGCGGCGCGGATCAAGGCCCACCTGTTCGGCCAGGCGCTGTGCATCGATGACATGGCCCGGACCGGCATTGTACGAGGCCAGCACGAAACGAAGCCTCTGGGACGGGTCGGGGACAGCGCGCCTCCACAGCGTGTCCAGCTTATTCACGTATCGGACAGCTGCGGCCACGTGTGCAACAACGCCGTCATCCACATCGAGGCCGAGGGCCTGCGCCGTTCCCGGCATGATCTGCATGATGCCGGTGGCCCCCCTGTGGCTGGACAGGGTGCTGTCGAACCGCGACTCCTGGTATGCCAGGGCTGCCAGCAGATGCCAGTCCCATGTGAGTTTCCCGTCGAAGGAACGGAAGATCGCATCGTAGGGCGAAACGCTGTCACCGGTGATGGGGATGGAACGCTCGGGGCGCAATCCACGGCTGGGCTTGGAGCGTTCAGCCCGATAGGTTGCACACAACCGCTGCAGCGCACCCGTTCGCTCCCCCTCCTTCAGCCATTGCCCGAGCTCCTGCCACAGATGCGGAGCATTCCTGCGCACCGCAAAGACAAGATCGACCGGCGCCCCCACGGCATCGGTGAAGGAAATGACCGGTGTGCGGACCACTTCATGGGCGGCGAGCGCATCGCTGACCACAGCCGCCCTGATGTGACCGACCAGGAGCGCGGCCAGCAGCTCCTCACCGGTGTGTGGCCCACCAGCTGGGGCAACCGTAGGGCAAAGCGCTCCGTTCAGTTGATAGGCGGGCTTCCTGAACGGGGATGCGGTTGCCAGCACAACGGTATCCGCATGGGCAGTCGGCGCCGGTATTCCGCGTGACACCGCACGATCGTGCAGTGAGGCCACCACGGGCCGGATCGTGCGATAGGCGCGACTGAACCGCACCCAGCGTGCATGGTCCGCACGCTGTGCAAGCTGCGCCGCAATGATGTCACCACGACCATCCTGCAAAGCCATCCAAAGACTGTCCGGATGGTCCACCGGCAATGCCCTCACCGGAACCTTCAGCGCACGTGCGAACCCTGCCAACAGCTCCCACTCAAGACCGCTCTCCGTGTTGGGGCGCTGCTCCCATGTAAGTGGATCACGGAGCACCAGTACGCGCAGGGTGTCCTGCCGGATGCTGTCCAGGTCACGTTCCACGCGTGGTTCGGACCATGGCACATCGGCATCTGCAGCACCCCCGACACCGAGATGCACCAGGAGCAGGGCCGCGGCAACGGCGGCGATCAGCGCCAGCAAGGACCGCATGAGCGTGCGTCGGTTCATGAGCGGTGCTTGCGGAGATGGTCCCGGATGTCGCGGATGAAGGCATCGAACTCCGCGGTGTAACGGTCCATGTTGTCCATGAGCACCATTTCCGCACCATTCATGACATGCCCCTCCGGTACACGCACCGCCATTCCGGACAGTGCCCGCGCGAGGCCGACCTCGGTGGCATAGGAACCGAGCCAGTCGGCAGAGGTCATGTGGGTGAGCATCCTGCGGGTGGCAACGGGCAGGTGTTCCTGGTGCCCTCCCAGGACGCGGTACATGCGGCCGGTAAAAGCCTCCAGCGACTCGTCGCAGTGGCTGGACCAGTGGCGGGCGAGCAGGTGGTCATAGAACATGTCCATCACCACTCCCGCATATCGACCGGCGTGCCTGCGGAGGCGGGCCCGACCCTCCCGCTGCAGGGGATGTGCATCCGTGAAGCTGTCGATGGTCCTGTGCAGGCGGATACCGCGCTGAACAAGCGGATGGTGATGGTCGAAATACCGACCTTTCACATCATCCGCCATGAAATTGCCGACGATCACCAGAGGCTCCTCGCCGCTCAAGTACAGATGTCCGAGATAGTTCATCCCTGAGGCTGCAAGGTACTCCAACTCCACCGGTGCGGAAAAGTGACCGCTCATGGATCCTCGGAACACACGCAACCGACAGCGGGTAGATTCGCAGCGGAGAGCAAGATGCGCTGGTCCTCCCTGAATACGCCGTTCATGAACGGGCCCCGCCCGGTGTACTGGCTCATGCAACTGGTCAGTTGGAGCCTGTTCGTGGGCTTGTTCTATGCGTGGCAGTTCATCAATGAGCGTTCCAGCACGGATTTGTTTCAATTGATGGTGATGGAAGTGTTCACAGGTATCACTGTGAGCCACCTCCTGAGACACATCATCCTGCGGAGGGACCTGGTGCATGCGGAGTTCGGTCTGCTCGTGCCGAAACTGGCCTTGTATGCCACCCTGCTCGCTCCGGTCGCCTGCATGCTGGAACTGCTGCTCCATGACATGCTGCTGGTCTCCTACAAGCCACTCCATACGGAGCCGCTGCTCATCCACCTGAACCGTGCGATCAATTGGGGACTGCTGTTCATGATCTGGTCGGTAGCCTACCTGGCCTACTGCTACTTCATCATCAATCGCAGGGAGGAGATTCGCAACCTGCGTCTGGAGACCGCGAACCGCGAGAACCAGTTGAGCACGTTGCGTGCGCAGATGAACCCCCACTTCATGTTCAATGCGTTGAACGGCATCCGGGCATTGGTGGACGAGGATCCCGAACAGGCCAAAAGGGCCATCACCCAACTGAGCGCGATACTGCGCAATGCCATGGCGAGCATCAAGCGCAGGACCGTGCCGTTGGGTGAGGAGATCGATATCGTGAAGGCATATCTGGCGCTGGAATCGATGCGTTACGAAGAACGCCTGCGAACCCGGATACAAGTGGACCCTTCAGTGGAGCGCAACCTGGTCCCACCGATGCTGCTGCAGACGCTCGTGGAGAACGCTGTCAGGCATGGCATCGCGCATCTTCCGCGGGGGGGGG
>JBIJDX010000019.1:0-20471 GCA_044343855.1 Flavobacteriales bacterium | reverse complement strand
AGGCGCACCTGACGGCGGAAGGCATCCTGCTGCTGCACCAAATGGGTCCTGTCCCAGTAAAGGTCGATGCCGATCTCGCCCACGGCACAGTAGCGCCCTGTCCTGAGCAGCTGCTCCACCTGCACCAGGGCCTCTTCGTTGTGTGCGCCGATGGAGCAGGGATGGATGCCCATCATGGCAAAGCAGTGCTGCGGATGGGCCTCCGCAAGGGCATCCATGGCCGCAATGCTCTCCGCATCCACATTGGGCAGAAAGAGCTTGGTCACCCCTGCATCGAAGGCGCGTTGCAGCATGTCGGCGCGGTCGGCCTCGAACTGCGGATGGTACAGGTGGGCGTGGGTGTCGACGAACATGTGGGGCCTGCAAAGGTGGCGAAGTGCAGCGGCATGCGCACAGCGTCGGGGTTACCTTTGGGCACCCATGAAGATCCTCGTCCTGCGCTTCTCGTCCATCGGCGACATCGTGCTCACCACGCCGGTGCTGCGCGCCCTGCACGAGCAGGTGCCGGGAGCCGAGGTGCACGTGGCCACCAAGACGGCATTCGCCGATCTGCTGCGCTACGACCCGCATGTGCACCGTGTGCATGAACTGGGTGATGACATCGGGGCACTGATCACCGCCCTGCGTGCAGAGCGCTACGACCACGTGGTGGACCTTCACCACAACCTGCGCACCGCACGGGTGAAGCGGGCATTGGGCGTTCCAGCGCACAGCTTCCCGAAGCGGAACGTGGAGAAATGGCTGCTGGTCAACTTCGGCATCAACAAGCTGCCCCATGAGCATATCGTCGATCGCTACTTCACTGCGGTCGCGCCGCTGGGAGTGCGCAATGACAGCCGGGGTCTCGAACTGTTCATTCCACCCGACCGTTCGGTTCCGCGAACCGTGTTGCCCGAAGCGCACCGGAGCGGCTATGTGGCCCTGGCCGTGGGCGCGGCCCATGCCACCAAGCGCCTGCCCGAGCGTCGGTTGGTGGAGCTGGCCACCGCGTTGCGCGGGCCGCTGGTGATCATTGGCGGCGAAGAGGACCGCGCCGTGGGACGCCGCATTGCAGATGCGGTGGGTGGACGCGCCTTCGATGCGACCGGTCGGTATGACCTGTTGGGCAGCGCGTCCCTCATCGCCGGTGCCCGCGCGGTCATCGCGCATGACAGCGGTGCCATGCACGTCGCCTGCGCATTCAAGCGTCCGGTGGTCAGCATCTGGGGCAGCACCGTTCCCGCCTTCGGCATGGGGCCCTACCAGCCCGGACATCCGGAACACGTGTTCATCAGCGAAGTGGAAGGACTCTCCTGCCGGCCCTGCTCCAAGATCGGTCACGACCATTGTCCGAAGGGCCATTTCCACTGCATGGAAAACCAGGACCTGAAGCGGATCGTGGGGATCGCAACACCATGAGCTGGGACATCTACATACAGGATCTTCCGGACGTGCCGTCCATGCGGGACGTACCCGCCGACCATCGTCCACGACCCATCGGTGAGCGCCTGCAGATCATCGCGAGCATAAGGAAGGCGGTACCCTTCGTGGAACAGCAGGACAGTGACTGGTTGTTCATCCGCCAGCCGGGCATGGACCTGAGCCTCCAACTTCACCTGGACGGGCCCGATACCGTGCGTTACATCGTGGCCCACGTGCACGGCGGCGACCAGAGCGCCTATTGCGTGGCTGCGATCCTGCGCGTGCTCGGTCTGCGCGCACACGATACGGAGACCGGTGAACTGTTCGACGGCTACAGCCTGGACGAGAACCTTTAGCCCCACGGGGCTGTCCGCTGGAAGAAGCACCAACGGATGGCTCCCCGCTTCAGGCGAACAGCGCCTTCAGCTCCGTGGCCTCCTCGGGCTTCAGCTTGCCCGCCAGGATCAGGCGCAGTTGGCGGCGGCGCAAGGCTCCGTCGTACCGCTTCTGTTCCTCATCGTTCGTGGGCTGGACCGCGGGCACCTTCACGGGCTGCCCCGCATTGTCCACGGCGACAAAGGTGTAAATGGCACTGTTGCAGTGGATCTTGTCACCCGTCTGCTGGTCCTCCACCCACACGTCGCTCCATACCTCCATGCTCGTTCCGAAGGCGCGACTGACATGGCTCTTGATCGTCACCAGGTCGCCGAGTTTGATGGGCCTGTCGAAACTCACGTTGTTCACCGCGATCGTCACCACCACCCGCTTGGAGTGGCGGTGGGCGCTGATGGCACTGCTGATGTCAAGCCACTGCAACAGACGCCCTCCAAAGAGATTACCCAGGGTATTGGTGTCGTTGGGCAGCACGAGATGGGTGGTCTCGGCATTGCTCACGGTGGTCGGCTGTATGTTCTCGCGCATCTGTCAGGTTCTTGGCGGGGCGAAAGTAGCGCGCCCCAACACTGTAAGTTTGGCAGATGCTTCCCATCGGCTCCATGGCCCCTGCGCTCACCCTGCCTGACCATGAGGGTCGCCCGTTCCGGCTGGCCGACGCTTGGCGCGATTCACATGTGGTGGTGTTCTTCTATCCCAAGGCGCACACATCGGTCTGTACCAGGGAGGCCTGCGCCTTCCGCGACGCGCTCACCAACGTGGAGGCGAAAGGGGCTGTGATCATCGGCATCAGCGGCGATGACATCGCCACGCAGCGGGACTTCCGCACCGCCCACCGCCTTCCGTTCGTGCTGTTGAGCGATGCGGAAGGACATGCCGCCAGGGCCTACGATACAAGGACGCTCTTCGGCCTGATGAGCGGCCGTGTGACCTACGTCATCGAACGGGGAGGCATCATCCGCGGCGCCTACAGCGCGCTGCTGCAGGCCGATGCGCACGTGCAACAGGCACTGCGCGAGCTGGAGTCTCAGGGCAGCGCGTAGAAGAGCACACGACCGTCGTCGGTCCCCACCAACAACTGGCTGCCATGCACCAGAAGAGGGGCGCGGTACAGGCGGTCCTTGTTCTCGGCCACGGTGATCATGGTTACCGGCTTGTCATCGCGCAGCACCTGCACCGCACCGCTCTCCGCCGCACGGAACCGCAGGTCGCCATGCTGCACTTCTGTCTGCTGGTAGAAGCGGTCGAAGCTGGAGTTCTTCATGTCCAGGCCCATGGCACGGACAGCCGTGGCCTCGGGGATCCACAGGTTCTCACGCAGCACCTTCTCCTCGGCTTCCGTGACCAGGTTCCACACACGTCGCTTTCCACTGTGACCGATGAGCACGATCCTCTCACCGTTGGCATTGAAGCCGACGTGGTAGACAGCGGTGGATCCATCGGCCTCGTAGGCGAACTGCTGCAGGCGCCTGCCCTTCTCCATGTCGAGCAGTTCGCCTCCCTTGTCAGTGCCGATGAGCAGTCGATCGCCCTTGGGTGAAACAGCGAGCGCCACCACCTGCTGCCTTGAGGTGCGGATGGTACGGGCGGGTAGGGAAAGATCCTGTGCAGCGAGGGACAGGGGCCCAGCGAGCAGGAGGGGCAGCGCCCGGAGAAGTCGGTTCATGCGGGGAGCGGCGTGTATGGTAGATGCGAAGGGGTACAGCGTCAGTATTCCAGCAGCCAGGCCGACCCCTCACCATTGGCGCGAACCGTGGCCAACGCCTGCAACGCTTCGGCACGCGTGGCATAACTGCCGAACGCCACGGGGTGGAGATCGCCCCGCTTGCGCAGCCGCCTGGCCGGATATCCGTTGGACCGGAGTTGTGCCAGCTTCCGGTCGGCATTCCCCGATTGAGCGAAACAACCGCCGATGATATGGAAGCGATCATGGATGTCAGCCGGGGCGTTCGCATGGTCGACCGCCGCAACGGAAGATCCTGCATCGCTCGTTCCATGGCCGACGATCCGCGTATCCACAAGCAGGACCAGATCCTCCTCCGGTACCAGTGGAACGGATACCACTCCCTCCACATCCGGCATGGTGAACACCGAGGCGGCAGCCACGGGAGGCGGTTGTTCGGCAGATGGTGCCACATAGCGTACGGGTGCTCTCCGGAACGGATCCAGATCGCTCCAGCGCGTTCCGGCAAGCGGACCCTGCTCCAGCGCCCAATAGCCCGCCACACCCACCAGCAGGAGCGCGGCGGCCGCGGCCGACCATCGCAACACGGAAAGGGCACCGTTGGTGGGTTCCGGAACTGCGGCGGCAGGAGGCAGGGACAGCACGGGCACCTCTGCAGGCAGGGGCTTCACCTCGACCACCCTTGCACGCAGCGGACGCAGGCCGAACGCATCGCGCAGGTAGTTGCTGCGCCGGTCGGGGTCGAACTGCAGGTTGCCCTCCGCATCACGGTAGAAGATGCCCAGGTGGGACAGCTCCAGGCGACCTTCCCGCTCCAATCGTTCCCGCCAGCTGGCCACCACTGCAGCGATGGAGGCTGATGCTTCCTCGAAATCAGTGCCCGCGCATCGGGCAAGGTGGTCGGCGAGCAGGCCATCGTTGCGCACCAGGTGGCGGTTGAAACCAAGCTCCTTGGACGGCGGGTCGATGACCTGGCGGGCCTCATCAAGGCGGGCCGGTCGGTGGTGGGCAAGGAATCCCCCCCACCCCGGCACGATCACGCAATCATGCAGGTGCAGCAGTTCGGACAGGTCACGTTCCAATGACATCGCGGCCAAGTTACAGCATGGCGGCCCTACGGCGCGCCTCCTCAAGATCGGCCGGCGTGTCCACACAGAACGAGGGGTGGTCCGTGAGACCGATCCGAACGCGGTGGCCGTGCTCCAGCCAGCGCAACTGCTCCAGCGATTCGGCCACCTCTAGGGGTGAGGGGGCCAGGCGCACCAGCTCAAGGAGGACAGCGGACCGGAAGGCGTACATGCCCACGTGCTTCAGGTACCGGAAACGGGCATGGCGCGGACCGCTTCCGGGCTGGCGCAGGAAAGGGATCGCGGCCCGGCTGAAGTACAGGGCATCCATATCCACGGTGGTCGTTATCAGCACCTCTCCCGGGTCCTCCAGGTCATGGTCGTCGTGCACCACCTGTGCCAGTGTGGCGATGCCGCCGGGCGCGGCCTCGAGCGTGCGGCAGAGCTCATCGATCTGCGCGGGTGCGATGAATGGCTCATCGCCCTGGATGTTCACCACGGCATCATATCGGTCCGCTCCCAGGATGCGGAGCGCCTCGGCACACCGGTCCGTGCCGCTGGGGTGTTCCAGGGACGTCATCACCGCACGCCCCCCCGCCGCCTCCACATGCGCAAACACCCGGCTGTCATCCGTGGCCACCACCACGTCGGACAGCGCCCTGCTACGAAGCGCCTGGTCCACCACACGCATCACCATGCTGCGGCCAGCGATGTCGGCCAATGGCTTGCCCGGCAGGCGGGTGCTGGCGAAGCGGGCGGGTATCACACCGAGTGTGCGCATGAACGAACTCATCTGGTCGACAACGCCGATCGGGCGATGCCGCTCAATATATCACAGTGTCATGCTCAGCTGCACCTGCATGCTCCTGGGTGCCTCGATCGCCAGCGGGCGCAGCGCGTATACCTCGTTCCCAATGTTGTTCACGATCACCATCACGCGCATCTGCTCATTCAACTGGGCACCGATACGCGCATCCGCGATCCAGTCGCCGGTCCTGTGGGTGCGCATCCACTCGCCGACACCGGTGCGCAGGGCGAGCACATCGCTCTCCGCCTCATCAAGGTCAACAAAGATGCGGTCGATGTTCCGGACATGGCTGTTGTAGCGCACGCTGAATCCGGCCAACAATTCCTTCCAGCCCAATTGTACATCGGAACGGAAAAGGTCCTGTACCCTGAACTTCAATATGTGGTCCTTCGTATCGTAACTCGTTGTCGCATAGCTGTAGGGTATGGACGACTGGCTGACAGGTTCAGCGTAGACCAGGTCGGGCGTGGTTGATATGGGCTTGGTGTGGGTGTAACCCATCATCACCGTCAGGTCCACAGGACCGACGTTGCCCTTGCCGACCAATTCCAGTTCGTAGCCGGTGACACGGGCGCCGCCCGTATTCACGCTCTTGAAGCCCAGGCCCGGATCGAGCACCAATTGTCCGTTAACGAAACTCACCTGCACCGGTGCCCATTGTCCGAAGGTGAACTCCACATAATCCTGGAAATCCTGTTGGAAAACAACGGCATCCACATAGCCCATGAAATCACCCACCTTGAAGCCCTGCTTGACCCCGGCCTCCACGTTCCAGCTTTGCTCGGGCTTCAGGTCCTCATTGGGATAGATCACCAGCTTACCGACGCTCGTATTGATGAACCGCTCCCCGATCGTCGGGAAGCGGAAGCCCTGGCCGTAGCTGGCCCGGAGGAACGTGGCCTTGTGCAATTGGTAGGTGGCACCGGCACGGAACACAGGCTGTGCCGCCTCATCATCGTTCACCTTGAACTGCTCGTAGCGGACACCACCGGAAAGTGACAACTTGTCGAACAACTTCTTGTCCACCTGGAGGTAGGCAGCGGTATTGTCAGCCGAATTCAAACCATCCCCGTCGAGGTCACCACTGTACAGCAGCGCCTCGCTGTTCACCTGGCGGAAGAGCACACCGCCGGTCAACACGGTCTCACCGAAGAGCTCCACCTTGCGCTGCACCTGGTATTCGCCGTGAAGCACCTCGTTGCTGTTGCTCTGGTCGTTGTCATTGTCGAACACCTGCCGATGGAAGCGACCGCGCAGGCTGTGGCGGGTGCCTCCGCTTCCCGCATAGGTCACAAAGGGATCGAGGTAGTACTGCATTCCGCGCGTGGTGGTCACCGTGCCCGGTTCGGGGCGGTACAGGCCACGGTCCGTATCGCTCCAGATGAACACGCTCGAGCTGCGGCTTTCCATGGCGTTGGTGTTGATCCCATAGCTGAGGCCCTTCACCTTGCCATTGCGCCAGCGCAGGCCCATGTTGAAGCGTGCGCGGCTCTCATATCCGCCCGGTGCGCTCACATAGGGATCGGCAGGCTTGATCGATGTGTCCTGGGGCTCCGGCCCCACATAACCCCTGTCCGCGAACAGGGCACCACCCAGCACCAGGTCCAGTTTGCCCACCTGCCGGCTGTGCGAGAAGTTGGCTCCCCCGAAGACGGGCGCATTGTCGCCCCACCACCTTGCAGGCGCATGACCGGGCGTATCGTATACACCGGCAAAGGAGGTGACCTGCGTTCGCGGCGTGCTGCGCGGATAGGCGGTGCGCACGTTGATGACACCGCTCAGGGCCGCACTTCCATACAGCACCGAGGAGGCACCCTTGATCACCTCCACCTGTTCGATGTTCTCCAAGGGCAGGAAGGTCCAGTTGGGACGGCCGATGTCGCCGCTCAGGATGGGTATGTCGTCCACCAGCACCTGCACCCTGCTTCCGGCACCATAGCTGAAGCCACTGCCTGCACGTATCTGGGGATCCTCATCCACCACCACCACCCCGGGAACCTGATCCAGCGCCTCGTTGAGTGCAAAGGAGTTCTTATTCCGGATCAGGTCGGGGCGCAGTACGCTGAGGCTCTGCGTCACCTCACCCACCCGCTGCTCAAAGCGGCCGGCGCTCACCACCACCATGTCAAGCTGCTTGGCGGATGGGCGCATGCGCACGTCCAATGTCAGTGCATTGGCCGCCGGGAGCGTGATGGACCGCGTCACCGGGGTGTAACCCACGAAGGAGAACGTGATGGTGTACGGCCCGGGTGGCAACGCAAGCGAATAGGCGCCGTCGATGTCCGTGGCGGCGCCCTTGCCGGGGGCATGTGTCACGTTCACCCCGATCAACGGATCACCGCTCAAGCTGTCCCGCACCACACCCTTCAGCAGGGTGGTCTGCGCCAGGAGCGATGGAACGGAAAGGAGGGCGAAGAATGGAACCAGCAGCCTGGTCATGGGGATTAGATTTGTGTCTCGGAACCGTTCTCCCGCATCGGGCGGGTCGGCCGATGGCGGGTAAAAGTAGCGATCCGATAATATCGGGTTCATGTGAAGGACGAACAGTGGATACACCGCATCGCACTGGCCATGCTGAAGGGCATCGGCCCTGTGAACGCGCGCAACCTCGTGGCCTACTGCGGGGGCGTGGATGCCATCTTCACCGACCGCAAGCTGAAGCAGCTGCTGGACAAGGTGCCGGGGATCGGCCCGAAACTCAAGGCGAGCATTTCGGACAGAACGGTCCTTCAACGGGCTGAAAGGGAACTGGAGTACGTTCGGAAGCAGGGCATCCGCATGTACTTCTACCAGGATCCGGAATACCCCGGCAGGCTCAGGCAGGCCGATGACGCACCGGTTCTCCTCTATGCAAAGGGCAGTGCCGGTTTGGATGCAGCCCGGATGGTGAGCATCGTGGGCACACGATCACCTTCGGATGGTGGCCGGCGACTGTGTGCGGAGCTCGTGGAGGGACTGCAGGCCACCAATGCAACGATCGTAAGCGGATTGGCCTATGGAATAGACATCGTTGCCCACCGCACCGCCCTGAAGGCCGGACTGCCCACCATCGGGTGTGTGGCACATGGCCTGGACAAATTGTATCCGGCCGAGCACATGGCCACGGCCCGCGCAATGCTTGATCAGGGTGCACTGGTGAGCGAGCTGCCCGGTCAGAGTCCCTTCGCACCGGGCAATTTCCCGGCACGCAACCGGGTCATCGCAGGACTTTCCGACTGCACCATCGTGGTGGAGAGCGGTCCCAAGGGGGGCTCCCTCATCACGGCTGACATTGCGAACAGCTATGACCGGGAGGTACTCGCCTTTCCAGGCAGACCCACTGATGCGCAGAGCGAGGGATGCAACCGGTTGATACAGCAGAACAAGGCAATGCTGGTCACTTCAGCGCAGGATGTGATCACCTTAATGGAATGGGCGAACACGACCAAACGCAAAGCACCTGTGCAGGCGGCGCTCTTCCACGAACTGCAGCCGGAGGAGCAGGCCTTGGTGGACATCATCCGGGCCAGGGGTAAAGTGGACATCGACACCCTGTGTGCGGAAGGCAGGATGGCCCAGGGCAGGGCGGCGGGCCTGCTCCTCGGCCTCGAGTTCAACGGGGTCGTGCGGTCGCTGCCGGGCAAGATGTATACATTGAATTGACCGCCATGGCGGTGCCCCCGGTCGCCGGGTGGGTCTATGCGGATGGATGCGCCTGCCTACCTTCGCGCCCAAATTCCCAAACACCCATCCATGGCTACCGCCAAAAAAGGCGCTTCCAACATGCACAAGCAGGTGGACGCGTTCATGAGCTACGTGAAGGCCAAGAACCCGAACGAGCCCGAATTCCACCAGGCCGTGCACGAAGTGGCCGAAGCGATCATCCCCTTCATAGAGGCCAACCCCAGGTACAAGGGCAAGATGCTCCTGGAGCGTATGGTGGAGCCGGAGCGCACCATCATGTTCCGTGTGCCGTGGATGGACGACAAGGGCAACATCCAGGTGAACCGCGGCTACCGCGTGGAATTCAACAGCGCCATCGGCCCCTACAAGGGCGGCCTGCGCTTCCACCCCACGGTGAACCTCAGCGTGCTGAAGTTCCTGGGCTTCGAGCAGACCTTCAAGAACAGCCTCACCACCCTGCCGATGGGCGGTGGCAAGGGCGGCAGCGACTTCGACCCCAAGGGCAAGAGCGACAACGAGGTGATGCGCTTCTGCCAGAGCTTCATGACCGAGCTGTGGCGCCATGTGGGTCAGTTCACGGACGTGCCCGCCGGCGACATCGGCGTGGGCGGTCGCGAGATCGGCTTCATGTTCGGCCAGGACAAGCGCCTGCGCAATGAGTTCACCGGCGTGTTCACCGGCAAGGGCCGCACCTGGGGTGGTTCCCTGATCCGCCCCGAGGCCACCGGTTACGGTTGTGTGTATTTCGCCGAGGAGATGATGAAGCGGAACAAGACCGGCTTCAAGGGTAGGACCGTGGCCGTGAGCGGCAGCGGCAACGTGGCCCAGTACGCCATTGAGAAGGCCACCCAGCTGGGTGCCAAGGTGGTGACCGCCAGCGACAGCGATGGCAGCATTTACGATCCCGCCGGCATCAATGCCGAAAAGCTCGCCTTCCTCATGGAACTGAAGAACGTGAAGCGCGGCCGCATCGAGGAATACGCAAAGAAGTTCAAGGGAGCCAAGTACACCAAAGGTGCCCGCGTGTGGGATGTGGTGGCCAAGTGCGATGTGGCCCTGCCCTGCGCCACCCAGAACGAATTGGATGGCAGGAACGCCAAGGAGCTGGTGAAGAAGGGCGTGAAGTACGTGGCCGAGGGGGCCAACATGCCCAGCACGCCCGAAGCCATCGAAGTATTCCACAACTCCGGTGTGCTTTTCGCCCCCGGCAAGGCCAGCAACGCCGGCGGTGTGGCCACCAGCGGCCTGGAGATGAGCCAGAACAGCCTGCGCCTCAGCTGGACCCGCGAAGAGGTGGATGCCCGCCTGCACACCATCATGAAGGACATCCACGCCGCCTGCGTGAAATACGGCACCGAAGGCAAGAGCGTGAACTACGTGAAAGGCGCCAACGTGGCCGGCTTCGTGAAGGTGGCCGACGCCATGCTGGACCAGGGCGTGGTGTAACCCTCCGCCGCATTGAACGATGAAGCCCCGCCGACCGGCGGGGCTTCATCGTTCAGCCATGTTACGGTTCAGCAGAACTCCTCGTAGGCCATCATCAGGTTCTCGGCGATCATACCGGCACTGCGGCCTTCGATGTGGTGGCGCTCCAGGAAATGGACCAGTTTGCCGTCCTTGAACAGCGCCATGCTGGGGCTGCTGGGAGGATAAGGCAGGAAATGCCTGCGCGCCTGATGAACGGCCTCGGTATCAACGCCGGCGAACACGGTCACCAGATGATCCGGTCGTTTGCCTGCAAGCAGGCTGTGCTTGACCCCGGGTCTTGCGGCACCGGCGGCACAGCCGCACACGCTGTTCACCACGCACAACACGGTGCCGGGCTGTGTGAGCGCCTTGTCCACCTGTTCTGGTGAGTTGAGTTCCTGGAAACCGGCCGCGGTCAGGTCGGACTTCATGGGTGCAACGAGTTCTGCTGGGTACATGGATGCGTTCTGTTTCGGTGACTGCCGGTCAACGGCGACCGGACGAGGTGCAAAAATAGCCTGCTCCCGGGGCGGATCCGCCGAGGGGATCTTTCCGGACCGGTTGGGATCCCCATCCTGGTCGCGCACCAACTTGCCCCGTCAGGTGTTCAAGGAGTATTTTGCACAACCACGCCCTACCCATGACTTTCGAAAAGCTGCTTCCAGCGCTTGCTCTTGTCGCCCTTCCTTTGTCCCACAATGCCCAGGATCGCAGGGCGGACGTGCCCGCCGATATCCGCAGGGACTTGGAAAATGCGGGCTACACGGAGCAGGACCTCGCCGACCTGGTGGTCAAGGACGACTACACCTCCACCCACAATGGGGTTCGGCACCTCTACCTGCGCCAGCGGTGGCAGGGCATCGAGGTATGGAACGGTGACCTTGCCATACACCGGGGGCCAGGCGGCGAGCTGCTGCGCTTGAATAATTCCAGTTGGCGCCACGTGGCCAAGCGCGTGAACAGCATCGACCCGAAGATAACGGCAGACCAGGCGCTGGCCACCGTGCTGGCGCGAACGCTGCCGGGCACCCCGCCGCCGGGTGTGGTGGCTGTGGAGGACGGTGGCCGCCGTATTCGGTACGATGGTTCGGTGACAGGGGGCACGGAAATGGTCGTCCAACTCTATCTCGTTCCGCATCAGGACCGGCTTCAGCTTGCCTGGAACGTGAACCACTACACACCGGACGGAAGCCACTGGTGGAACGTGCGCATCGACGCGGAAACAGGGGCGGAACTGGAACGGAACGATTGGGTGAGCCAGTGCGCCTTCGACCATGGGCATGACCACCCACCCGCCGAAGCGCCCTTGGCGCCCCTGGCGCCAGCCGCCCCCAACGATTACAACGTTTATGCCTGGCCCCTGGAAAGCCCCAGCCACGGCGGGCGCACACTGCAGAACGCCCCTTGGACGGACGGAGGCATCGCTTCCCCCTTCGGCTGGCACGATACCAACGGTGCCGCGGGTGCCGAGCATACCATCACCAAGGGCAATAATGTACAGGCCCAGGACGATACCGATGCCAACAACACCGGGGGCTTCAGCCCGGATGGCGGTACCAACCTCGACTTCGACTTCCCCATCAACCTCACACTGGCACCCTCCACCTACCAAAGCGCAGCCATCACCAACCTGTTCTACTGGAACAACCTGATGCACGATGTATGGTACCAGTATGGTTTCAATGAGGCATCCGGCAATTTCCAGCAGAACAACTACGGCCGCGGCGGTGCCGGCAATGATTTCGTGTTCGCTGACGCCCTGGATGGAAGCGGCACCAACAACGCCAACTTCGGAACACCACCGGACGGAAGCAATCCGCGGATGCAGATGTTCGTGTGGACGGCGCCCACTCCCGACCGCACCAGCGACCTTGACAACGGCATCATCGCCCACGAATACGGACACGGCATCAGCAACCGCCTGGTGGCAGGTCCTTCAAACGTGAACTGCCTGGCCAATGCCGAGCAGATGGGTGAAGGCTGGAGCGACTACCTGGGCATGGTGATGACCATGCGGGTGGGCGACACCCGCACACAGGGACGCGGCGTTGGCACCTACGCGCTGGGGCAGTCCACCACAGGCCTGGGCATCCGACCGGCGCGCTACAGCACGGACTTCGCGGTGAACAACTACACCTATGTGAACACCAACAGTGGCGTGAGCCAGCCCCACGGCATCGGCTTCGTGTGGTGCACCATGCTGTGGGAGATGACCTGGGACCTCATTGATGCCTACGGTTTCGATCCGGACATATACAACGGCAATGGGGGGAACAACATCGCCATGCAGCTCGTGATCGACGGGATGAAGCTCACCCCGTGCAATCCTGGTTTCGTGGATGCCCGCGATGCGATCCTCGCGGCGGACCAGGTGACGTACGGCGGAGCGAACCGGGCCCTGATATGGGCGGCCTTCGCCCGGCGTGGCTTGGGCTACAGTGCATCACAGGGTAGCTCCACCAGCCGCACGGACCAGGTGCAGGCGTTCGATCTGCCACCCGCACGTGATGTGGGTGTGACCGCCATTCTATCCCCCCCTGCACAACTGTTCCCCTGTGCGAACGGCTCCGCGGCCGTGACAGCCACCCTCCGTAATTTTGGTTCGGAGACGCAGGGCAATTTCCCCGTCACTTACACGGTGAACGGTGGTTCGCCGGTCACGGAGGTGTTCACCGGCACCCTCGCTCCGGGGGCAACGTCGCCATTCACGTTCGCCACCGCCGCAACACTGCCCACATCGGGTGACCCTGTGATCGCGGTTTCCACCGGATTGAACCTTGACCAAACCGCCACCAACGACGGTTCCAGCCGAACCCTGCAACGCCTTGCGAGCACCACGGAAACCACGGACTACGAACAGGACGTGGAGTCCGGGACCGTCACACCCACGGGCTGGAATCTCCAGAATGTGGACAACGCGACAACATGGACCACCTCCGTGCTCACCAATGGCGCATTGTGCTCGGGTAGCCGCGCGTGGTCCATCGACTTCTACAACTACGCGGCCACCGGACAGGTGGACAGGCTCATTTCGCCCATCATCGACCTCGGCGCCTCTGCCTCCACCAAGCTGCGTTTCCACCATGCCTATGCGCAATACGATGCCAGCTACTTCGACAGGCTGCAGGTGGAGGTGAGCGCGGACTGCGGTGCCACATGGGCACCTGTCTTCGACCAGAGCGGCTCCGTGCTTGCCACCGCACCGAACACCACTGCGGCATACCAGCCATCCAATTGCACCCAGTGGCGCCTGAACGAGATCGATCTGGGCAGCTATGATGGGGACCAGGTGCTGATCCGCTTCACAGGGGTGAATGGCTATGGCAACTTCCTCTACCTGGACAATGTGGAGGTGGTGAGCAACGGCATCCGGCTGGCGGTGGACCTGCTGCTCGAAGGTGCCTATGATGCCGCAACGGACCGCATGCGGGACGACCTGCGTGGCCAGGGTCTCCTTCCTTCGGCCGAGCCCTACACGGCACTGGGGTACAACATGGCGGATGGCGGCGGAGAAAGCGCCGGCAGTGCGGTGTTCTCCATCAGCGGTGACAATGCCGTGGTGGACTGGGTGCTCGTGGAACTGCGCTCCGCCGCTGCACCTTCCACCGTGGTCTCCGTTCGTGCGGGGCTGCTGCAGCGCGATGGTGATGTGGTGGACAAGGATGGCACATCACCCCTGGTGTTCGCCGCTCCACCGGGCAGCTACTTCGTTGCCGTGCGCCACCGCAACCACCTTGGTGCGATGACCGCCGATGCCGTTCCGTTCGGCACGGCGATCACCACGCTGGACCTTACAACCAGCGCCACTGCAACGTTCGGCACCGCCGCCATGAAGAGCGTCAACGGGCGCAATGCACTGTGGGTGGGGGATATTCTCAGGGACGGCACGTTGCGCTACGTGGGTGCGGGCAATGACAGGGACCCGATCCTGCAGCAGGTGGGCGGAAGTGTTCCCACCAACACCTCGACACCCGGATACTACCCGTCCGATGTGAACATGGATGGCGTGGTGCGCTACACGGGCAGCGGTAACGACCGCGATCCCGTGCTGCTCAATATCGGCGGCAGCGTACCCACGAACACCCGGACGGAGCAGATGCCCTGACCCGACAGGCATGCGTGACGCCCGCATCGATCAATGGTACCAAGGGCTGCCTGATGGATGGCGGGACGTTGCCGGGGAGATCCGAGCATTGGTGCTGGAACGATCACCGCTCATGAAGGAGGAGTGGAAGTACGGCACGCCCTTCTTCGTCCACCGCCGCTGGTTGTGCTACCTCGGCATGCAACAGGGAGCGCTCGTCCTGGGCTTTGTGCAGGGCGGTGCAATGAGCGATCCGGAAGGTCTGTTCAGTGCCAGCGGCCATCGGCGGATAAGGCACCATCGACCGACACCGTCGGTGAAAGACCTTCGCAGGTCCGCGTTGCGGCAGGCGGTCGATGAGGCCATCGCGATCAACGACGACCTTGTTCAGCGCCGCAACGGTGCGCGGTCATAGGCTTCGCTTGCGCCGGAAGAAGGCCTTCAGCAGGTCGGCGCATTCGGGTTCCAGGATACCGCCCACGACCTGTGTCCTGGGATGCAGTGCACGGCCCCCAAGACGGCGGTAGCCGGCCTTCTCGTCGAAGGCACCGAACACGATCCTTCCCACCTGGGCCCAATGGAGGGCACCGGCGCACATCACGCAAGGCTCCAGGGTCACATAGAGCGTGCAATCCTGCAGATACTTGCTACCGAGATGGTTGGCGGCGGCGGAGATGGCCTGCATCTCGGCATGCGCGGTCACATCGTTCAGGCGCTCGGTGAGGTTATGGCCACGGCCGATGATACGGTCCGCACACACGACCACAGCCCCCACGGGAACCTCATCCACCTTGAAGGCGTGTTCGGCCTCGCGCAGGGCGTGGCGCATGAAATGCTCGTCGCTGAACGGTTCCATCATGTCAGGCGAGCACCTGTGGGCCGGGCACCGAGAGCCTCCCCCCGAGCATCCGGTGGACACCCGCATCGGTGCCCGCCTTGATATCCTTGATGTTCAGCTGGAGCTCGCTGCGGCCCTGCCATTCGTTCTCCTCAAGGGTATAGAGCGCACTGAAGGGCTCACCACTGCGCATCAGGTCAAGGTGCTGCGCCTGCTTGAAGGCGATGGCATCAAAACGGGGACCGGTGCCATCCGCCGACCGCACGACCAGCTTCAGGTGGTCGCTGCCTACGATCCGCGCTGACCCGGTATCGACCAGCCCACGGGTGACGAACGTCGGCCTCATGTTGGCAGGCCCGAAAGGGGCCATGTGACGCAGGACGTTCACGAGGCGGGCGTCAAAGGCGTCCAGGCCCACCTCGAGGTCGACCTCCTCGATGGGGATCCGGGAGGCCGCGGGCATTGTGGCGCGCACCACCTCCTCGAACCGGCTGCGGAAGGCCTCCACCTGACCGGTGCGCATGGTAAGGCCCGCCGCATACATGTGACCACCGAACTGCTCCAACAGGTCGCTGCACGCGTTGATGGCCTCATAGATGTCGAACCCCCGCACGCTGCGTGCAGACCCCACGACCATGCCATTGCTCTCGGTCAGTATGATGGTGGGACGATAGTACTGCTCGATGAGCCTGGAAGCCACGATACCAATGACACCCTTGTGCCAGGTGGGCTTGAAGAGCACAGTGCTCCATGCATCGTGCAGGCGGGCATCGGAAGCAAGCAACCCAAGTGCCTCACGGGTGATGTCCTTGTCAAGCTCCTGCCGCTGCACATTGTGGCCATCCACCCGCAGCGCGATGTGCTCGGCCTCCGCAATATCACGGGCAAGCAACAGTTCCACCGCCTGTTGTCCATGTTCGATGCGGCCGGCCGCATTGATGCGTGGTCCGAGCGTGAATACCAGATCGGTGACACAGAGCCTCCGCTTCACGTTCGCCATCCGCAGCATGGCCTTGAAACCCGGGCGGGGTTGCTGGTTAAGGCGTATCAGGCCGGCATGGGCCAGCACCCTGTTCTCCCCGTTCACGGGAACGATGTCGCAGGCCGTGCTCACAGCGACCAGGTCGAGCAGCGGCAGCAGCTCATCGAGGGACATGTCGTTATGCTGTGCCAGGGCCTGCACAAGCTTGAACCCGATCCCGCAACCACTGAGCTCCTTGAAGGGATAGGGACAATCATCCCGCTTGGGGTCAAGCACAGCCAGGGCGGGTGGCAGCGTGTCTCCGGGCCGGTGGTGATCACAGATGATCATGTCGATGCCCAGCTCCCGCGCACGCTCCACCTTGTCATGTGCCTTGATCCCGCAATCGAGTGCGATGATCAAGGAACAGCCTTCGCGGTGTGCCCGCTCCACACCGGCGAACGAGACGCCATATCCTTCACTGTACCGGTCGGGTATGTGGAAGATCAGCTCTCCGGTGAATCGCTGGAGGAAGGAATACACCAATGCGACGGCGGTGGTCCCGTCCACATCATAGTCGCCATAGACCATGATCCGTTCATGGTCGCCCAGGGCCCGTTCGATCCGTTCCACCGCCCGGTCCATGTCCTTCATGAGGAAGGGGTCCAACAACTGGTCCAGGCCGGGCCGGAAGAACAACGAAGCCTCCTCCGGGCTGCTGACACCCCGGCTTGCCAGCAGGCGGGCCACGGGCTCGGGGCATCGGTCATGCATCAACTCCTCCACCACCTGCTGGTCCGGCTCCGACCGCAATGCCCAGCACTTCTCCATCACACGGCTCATGGAACGAATATAGCCACGCGGAACAATGAACAGGCATCCCGGCGGCGATCGCGACACATCGTGGATGGCGAACGTGACGACGTAACAAAGCCCCGTCCACCGGTGGGTGGAGGGGCTTCGTTACCTGTGGGTCCGTGCCTTCAGCAGTGCGCCCGCTGCACCATCGCTAACGATATCCGTTGATGTATGCGTTGGCTATGATCTCGCTTTCGCGGACCAGGCCCTGCACGATCTCCCGGATCACATCGTTGAGCTGCTGGTCCGTGTACCTGTACAGGTCCTGGAACACGTGCGTCTTGCGCTTGCTGCTCTTGATGAAGGCTATCTTATCCTTCTTCGTCATGGGGCCTTCTACGGCACCTCGGGACAAAAAGATCCATCCATCGGAAAAAAACAGGGTGCGGAGCACTGTTCGGCCACCAATGGGAACTGGGTGACCACGCACCGCATGCACGGTTCACCCACGCGCATCAGGTCCGGCAGCGGCAGACCCATGCAGTTCACGGAGGACGCGCAGGTAGCGCTCCAGATCGCCGTCAAGCAACAAGCGTCGGGCCTTCATCCTCAACTGGCAGGTGGTGGTGGAAGGGGTGTTCATCGGTGGTCGTTGAAAGGTGTGTCCACATGCCTTCCAAGGGGCGTGCCAAACACGCAGGATGAGCGTCACCCGGCCGGGACATCTACTTTTGCCCGATGCAGCAGGGCTCTTACCTGGTCGGTGTGGCCGGCGGCAGCGGCTCGGGAAAGACCAGCCTTGTCCGCGCCCTGCGGGAGGTCCTGCCTCATGGCAGCCTCTGCGTGGTGTCCCAGGATGATTACTACCATCCCAAGGAGCAGCAGGCCGTGGACAGCAACGGCAGGATCAATTTCGACCTGCCGACCGCGGTCGACCTGGACGGACTGACACGTGACCTGCGCACCCTGTTGAACGGGGGTGGCATCTTTCGCAGGGAGTACACCTTCAACCATGCCGGCCGCGAAGCCGCCCTCATTGAACTGCGTCCGGCACCGGTGATCCTCGTGGAGGGACTGTTCGTCCTTCACCACGAACCACTGCGCGAACTGTTCGACCTGCGCGTGTTCATCGATGCGAGCGAAGCGGCACAGCTCGACCGGAGGCTTCGACGCGATTCGGTGGAACGCGGGTACGGGGAGGCGGAGATCCGGTACCAATGGGAACACCACGTGCTGCCCGCATACCACAACTACCTCCTGCCCTATCGCCACCTGTGTGACCTGCACGTGGTGAACGAACTGGGCTACGGCAGGGCTGTGAAGGTATTGGGTGACCACCTCAGACAGGCCGCGGGAATGGGCGTGCAGGCGGAACGGGCCACGCCACCCTGAGCACCAGCCTTCAGGTGCGTTGGGCAGGGCTGTAGAGCCTCCACTCACGGATGTAGCTGAGCACGGCGGGTGGCACGAGCGCCTCCACGGGCTCCCATCGGGCGATGGCCGACCTCACCTGCGTGGAGGACACCCGTACAAGTGGCGCATCGGCCACAATGCGGACCTGCGGGGAACCCTGGTAGGCGGATGCCTTCAGGTGCTCCGCGAAACCATCGCGCGGATACACGAGCAGCCGGTGGTGCGCAAGGATGGCACCGGGATCCTTCCAATCATGGAACACTGCGAGGTTGTCACTGCCGATGATCAGGTCGAACCGGTGTTGCGGCCAGCGCTCGCGCATGAAACGCAGGCTGTCCACCGTGTAGCTTGGCCTCGGAAGGTCCAGCTCGAACCCGCTGGCGACCAGATGCGGATGCCCCTGGACAGCCAGTCGCACCATGGCCATGCGGTGCAGGTCCGGACTCAGCTCCTGCCCTTGCTTGAACGGGTTCAACGGGGTGACCACCAGCCACACCTGGTCCAACCCGAGCCCGGCGACCATGTGATCCGCAATGGCGAGGTGGCCGTTGTGCGGCGGATCGAACGTCCCGAAGAGGCAACCGATGCGCATCATTGCAGGAAATGACCGACCACATGCACGGCCTCGGCACAGGCGCGGTCCAGGTCGTCGTTCACCAGGATATGATCGAACCCGGGGGCACGGCTCAATTCCGCGCGCGCCTTGTCCAGTCGTGTTCTCAGGGCTGCCTCGGTCTCCGTTCCCCTGCTGCGCAGGCGATGCTCCAGCACATCCATGCTGGGCGGTGCCACGAAGATCGCCAGCGCGCGGTCACCGAACAGCTCCTTGAGACGCAACCCGCCCACGACATCGATGTCGAACACCGCATGATGACCTGTGTCCCGGATCCTGTCGATCTCACTGCGCAGCGTGCCATAGAGCCGCCCCGGATAGACCTCCTCCCACTCCACCATGTCGCCAGCCAGCACATGCTGCCTGAACCGTTCCTCACTGATGAAATGGTAGTCCCTGCCATCCACCTCGCCGGGCCTTGCCGACCTGGTGGTGGCGCTCACACTGAAGGCAAGCCCCAGGCCGCTTCCCAGAAGATGCCGCACAATGGTGGTCTTGCCCGCACCCGATGGGGCTGAAAGGATGATGCACCGGCCGTTCCGCGCTGTTGCGTCCATCATCACAGCACATTGAGCACCTGCTCCTTTATCTTCTCCAACTCATCCTTCATGTGCACCACGCTGCGTTGGATGAAGGCGTCATTGGCCTTTGAGCCCATCGTGTTGATCTCCCGCCCCATCTCCTGCGCGATGAATCCGAGCTTCCTTCCCTGGGCGTCATCGGTGGCAAGGGTCTCGAGGAAGTAGGCGCAATGCGAGCGCAGCCTCACCTTTTCCTCGGTGATGTCCATCTTCTCGAGGTAATAGACCAGTTCCTGTTCGAACCGACCCTCATCCACCTCCTGGCCGAGTTCGTTCAATTTGGCGCGCAGACGCTCACGGGTGCGCTCGCTGCGGCCATCGTCCATGGCCTCCACGTGGGCAAGGAGTTCGGTGATACGGTCCACCCGGCCGCGCAGCTCGACGGCCAGGCGCTCGCCCTCGCTCGACCTGAATCGGACCATTTCGGCCAGGGCACGGCGCACCAGGGCGGCGACTGCGCCCCATTCCTCCTCTCCCACGCGCTCGACAGGTGCCACGGAAGCCTCGTGCATGCGCAGGGCCTGCGCGAACAGGTCCGTTGTGGCCTCGGGCGCCATCTCACGGGCGATCGAACGCAGTTCCTCAAGATAGGTGCGCAGCAACGTGCGGTCCAATCGTGTGCGCGGCGCGCCCTGTGGATGCTCACAGGCCAGCACCAACTCGACCTTTCCGCGCTGCAGGTGTTCGCCAACCAACAGGC
>JBIJDX010000155.1:0-7291 GCA_044343855.1 Flavobacteriales bacterium | reverse complement strand
AACTGGTCGTCATCTTCCTGCAGCGTACACCTTTCTTCGTGGTTCCAGTGCATTGCCTCGAGGTGCCTGAAGATGCTCCGGGCGCGGTGGCAGAGTTGACGTTCGACCTCCCATCGCAACAATTATTACCCACTTTCCTATCATGAACCTTGCAGAAACAACTATTGGATTTGCTTCGATTGCATTTCATACACAGCAACTGAACGTTGCCTGCATCACTTGCACCACCGCATGAGAACGGCATGATATGATCGTATTCGAGCCTGTCAAAACTCCCACAGCATTGACATTTTCCACCATCCCTCGAATAGACGATCTTCTTGGTTGTGGCGGAAATATATCTGCTTTGAGAAAACGAGAAGAAGCTGATTAGAAGAAGGATCGCTATCAGGATCGATCTCTTCATGATCATTCGACGCATGTCCGTTCGAGGGATTATGGTGTTTCGATGGTGACTACCAGCCGAGCGTGACCAAGGCGGCTCCATCATGAGTTGGATATGCCATTGGCCCGTGGCGTGTATCAGAGCGGGATGTTGCCGTGCTTCTTCCGCGGCAGTTTCTCCACCTTGTTGCGCAGCATGTCCAGCGCTGCGATGATCCTGCGGCGGGTGTCCGACGGGCGGATCACCTCGTCCACATAGCCACGCGCGGCGGCCTCGTAGGGGTTGGCGAACTGCTCCCTGTACTGGTGCTCCTTCTCCTGCCACTTGGCCGCAGGATCGTCCGACTTGGCGATCTCGTTCTTGAAGATGATCTCCGCAGCGCCCTTCGCGCCCATCACCGCGATCTCCGCGCTCGGCCACGCATAGTTCATGTCGCAACCGATGTGCTTGCTGTTCATGACATCGTAGGCGCCACCATAGGCCTTGCGGGTGATCACCGTGATGCGCGGCACCGTGGCTTCGCTGAATGCGTAGAGCAGCTTGGCACCGTGGTTGATGATGCCGCGCCATTCCTGGTCCGTACCGGGCAGGAAACCGGGCACATCCACGAACACCAGCAGCGGAATGTTGAACGCATCGCAGAAGCGCACGAAACGGGCTGCCTTGGTGCTGGCATCGATGTCGAGCACACCGGCGAGGGTGGCGGGCTGGTTGGCCACGCAGCCCACGGTGCGACCGGCCACCCGTGCGAACCCCACCACCATGTTACGGGCATAGTCCGCATGCACCTCCATGCTGCTGTCGGGGTCGATCACCGCATTGAGCACCTCGCGGATGTCGTATGGCTGGTTGGGATTCTCCGGGATGATGGTGTCCAGGGCGGGGCGCGACTCGTCACCCGGGGTGTAGGGCACAGCCGGAGGCTCCTCCTCACAGTTGCTGGGGATGTACCCGATCAGTTGGCGCAGCTGCCGGATGGCCTCGATCTCGTTCACGGCGGTGAAGTGCGCAACACCGCTCTTGCTGGCATGGGTGCCCGCGCCGCCCAGCTCCTCACTGCTGACCTCCTCGTGGGTCACGGTCTTCACCACGTTGGGCCCGGTGACGAACATGTAACTGGTGCCCTCGGCCATGAGCACGAAGTCGGTGAGCGCAGGGCTGTACACCGCGCCACCCGCACAGGGTCCGAGGATGGCGCTGATCTGCGGTATGACGCCGCTGGCACGGACGTTGCGGTAGAAGATGTCGGCATAGCCAC
Source organism: Flavobacteriales bacterium (assembly GCA_044343855.1). Lineage (GTDB taxonomy): Bacteria > Bacteroidota > Bacteroidia > Flavobacteriales_F > PHOS-HE28 > PHOS-HE28. The sequence goes on along the minus strand of JBIJDX010000155.1, from coordinate 5,648 downwards.
CAAGGCTCACCACGCCCTCCTGGATGCGGGCGCCGCCGCTGTCGTTGAGGCCGATCACCGGCGCGCCGTTCTGCATGGCAAGGTCCATGATGCGGCAAATCTTCTGGGCATGGGCCTCGGCGAGGGACCCACCGAGCACGGTGAAGTCCTGTGAGAAGACATACACCAGCCGGCCATCGATGCGCCCGTATCCGGTGACCACGCCATCGCCCAGGAACTTCTGCCCGTCGAGCCCGAAGTTGGTGCTGCGGTGCACCACCTGCTGGCCGATCTCCTCGAAGCTGCCTTCATCAAGCAGCAGGTTGATCCGTTCTCGGGCGGTGAGCTTGCCCTTCCTATGCTGCGCGGCGTTGCGTTCGTGGCCGCCGCCTTCCATGGCCTTGGCGATGCGCGCCTCCAGCGCTTCGAAATGGTGATCCATGTTGTGGTGGTCCGGGCGGCACGGCGCCGCCCCGGTGTCCAAAGGTAGATGCCCCGCCCGTTGCGGAACCGCATGGGTGAGCGCCGTACTTTGGCGGTCCATGCAGTGGCGTTTCGCCGATCTTCCCGTCCGCACCAAGTTCATGGTGACGCTGGGCATTCCCGTGCTCGGCATGGTGCTGCTCATCGGCAAGCAGGTTGATGGGAGCATCAAGCGGCGCAACGTGATGGGCTACATCCAGAAGCAGTCCGAGCGCTTCGGCCTTTACGGGAATGTGATCCACGAACTGCAGAAGGAACGGGGACTGGGCATCAGCCGGGCCATCGGGCGTCCTGTGACGCCCATGAAGCTGACCGTGCAGTGGAACGCCACGGACGAGCGCATCACCGCCCTGCGCGACCCGGCCCGTTCGACGGATGCATTCATGGACGCCAACCGGGCATTCGACGGCCTGCATGTGCTGCGCACACGGGTGAACGAGGGGCGCATCCTGCCACAGGAGGTGCTGCGCGGCTATGGCGCGATGGACATGGCACTGCTTGACGAGCTTGGCCGGCTCGGCAAGCTGGAACTCGATCCGGGAACGAAGGACCGCATCTACACCCACCTGCGCCTGCTCAATGCGAAGGAGGCGCTGAGCACGGTGCGGGACCGCCTGCTCATCGGGCTTGATGACACCCTTGTTTCGGCGGATGAGCTGGGTGACCTGGCCGAACAGGTGGCCCGCTATGAGACCAACATGCTGCTCTTCGAGCGGGATGCACCGGCCGAGGTGCGTGTGCATTTCGAGGAGCGGTTCCAGGGGCCGGACATCAACCTGATGCGTTCGATCATCGGCACCGTGAAGGAGCGGGGTTCCCTGGATGCGGGCGTGGTGGGGAGATCGTGGTGGGACCTGTCCATCCGTTCGCTGGACAGGCTCAAGGAGGTGGAGGACCGCTCACTGGAGCTCATCATCGCCAACACGGCCGGCAACGCGCGCGATGCTGAATGGCGGCTCCTGCTGGTGGTACTTGCGCTGGCAGGGGTGGTGGGGGCCGTGACGGTGATGGGCTATGTGATCATGCGGGGAGTGCGCAAGACGGTGAACGAGGTGGGCCAGGCCGCCCGCTCCCTGGCCACGGGCGATATCAGTGCCACGGTGCCGGTGACCGCTGCCGATGAGATCGGCCAGATGGCGCTCTCGTTCAATGGCATGATAGAGAACATCCGCTCCCTGGCCAACAGTGCGGAGGCCATCGGAAGGGGCAACTATGACACCCTGGTGAACGTGCGTGGAGAGCAGGATGTGTTGGGCATAGCCCTCTCCCGCATGCGTGAGAACCTCAAGGCTGCGCGCATGCGCGACGACGAGCAGCGTGCGGAGCTGCAGGCCGAAAAGCGCAAGCTTGAGCAGGCCAATGAGCGCATCCAGGTGCTCATCAAGGAGATGCACCATCGGGTGAAGAACAACCTGCAGGTGATCGCAAGCCTGCTGAGGCTTCAGGCAGCCACCTTCACCGAGGAGCGCCTGCTGCTCGCGTTCGAACAGAGCCAGAACCGCGTGAACGCGATGGCGCTCATCCATGAAAAACTCTACAAGGGTGATGAACTATCGACCATCGACGTGGCACAGTACATCCACGACCTGTTCAGTGAACTGGTGCGGATGAACGATGTCGGTGAGCGCATCCGGTATGATTCCGACATCGACGAAGGCCTTGCATTCGACCTGACCACGATGGTGCCCTTGGGGCTTCTGCTGAACGAACTGATCACCAACTCCTTCAAGCATGCCTTCGTGGGCCGGCCGGGAGGACGGATCCGGCTGTCGCTCCACCGTGCTGACGACCGCTCCTTCGACCTGCATTATGAGGATGACGGGGTTGGCATACCGCTGGATAAGTTACAGGACAACGGCACCACGCTCGGCGTCTCCCTTATCGAAAGCCTCGTGGACCAGCTCAACGGCAGGATGAGCGTGGAGGGTGGCGGGGGAGCCCGTTACCACATCCGCTTCCAGCCGGCCTGATCAGCCCTTCTCCAATTCAGCCTCCACCTCCTCGGTGAGGTCCATGTTGTGGTATACGGCGTTCACATCATCGTCCTCCTCCAGCATGTCCACCAGCTTCAACACGGCACGTGCCGTATCCACATCGGCGGGGGTGGTCATCAGGGGGAACCGCTTGAGCTCGGAGGACCTGACCTCCACACCGAGGGACTCCAGTTTCTGCTGCATCTGGCCGAAGCTCTGGAACGGTGCATAGATGACCATGCCCTCGTCCTCGCGCACCACATCATCCGCACCGCCATCGATGACCTCCATCTCGAACTCATCCGCATCGCGCCCCTTGAGCGCCTCATTGCTCACCACGAACTCGGCCTTGCGTTCGAAGATGTGGCCCAGTGAGCCGGAGGTGCCAAGGTTCCCGCCGCATTTGCTGAAGAAGCTGCGCACGTTGCCCACCGTCCGGTTCACATTGTTGGTGGCGGCATCCACGAAGACCGCCACACCGCCGGGCGCATAGCCTTCGTATGTGGTCTCCTGGTAGTCCGCCTCCTCACCTCCCTGCGCACGCTTGATCGCACGGTCGATGTTGTCCTTGGGCATGTTCATGCCACGGGCATTCTGGATGGCCACCTTCAGGCGGCTGTTCCCCTCCGGATTGGGGCCTCCTGCCTTCACGGCCATGGCGATCTCCTTGCCGATGCGGGTGAAGAGTTTGCTGAGCTTGGCGTTGCGCGCGAAGATCTTGTGCTTGCGTTTCTCGAAGATGCGGCCCATGGCGTTCGGTCTTTGTCGGAACGGCGAAAATAGGCCACCGCACCGATCGGGATGCCCGCTGGCCGCCGTCCAACGATACACGGGGCGCAAGAACGGCTCCGTCAGTGGGGTTCGGAACAGGCATGGAGCATGGATCACGTTATCGCGTGGTGAAGTGCCGCTCGTTGACCGGAACAGGACTTACGTCAGTTCCTGTTGATGCAATACCACCGAAGTTGCGGCATGGAAACCGGTCAACGCCCACAACTGCGCATCTTCCATCCCTCCGACCTCGCACCCCATGGGGCCGGGGCATTCCATCACGCCCTCGCCATTGCGTGGCACGAACGTTCCCGGCTCACCATAATGCATGTGCCGGGTTCGGACAGGGTACTGCGGGAGGAACTGCCCGGCGTGCGGGCCACACTGAGCACGTGGGGATGGACGCGGCCGGGCAATGAACTCGAGCAACTGCGGACACGCGGGGTGACCGTGCGGAAGGTCCTGTCACGGGGAGGGGACCCGGTCGCTGCATGCATCAGGCACCTTGAAGCGCATCCTGTGGATCTCGTGGTGCTCCATACCAGCCAGCATGGCGGGCGCATGCGCTGGCAGGAGCGTTCGGTGAGCGAGGAGATACGACGCGGGGTTGCACTGCCCACGCTGTTCCTTCCGGCAGGGTGCAAGGGATGGGTGGATCCGATGACCGGCAGACGGCAACCGTTCCGGCGTGTGGTTGTCGGCATTGACCGTGCGGAGGATGACCGCGCACTGTTGGAAGCGCTTGGCAGGCTGCCCTTCGATGTTGCAGGTCCGGGCGTCATTACCCGGGTGCATGCAGGGGATCGCATGGAGACGGAGCCATACGTCCGGCAGGGCGTCTCCCTTGTCGAGGGGCCCGTGGTGGAAGCCCTTGTGCACGCGAGCCGGGACGCTGACCTGCTGGTACTGGGGACCCGCGGGCCGCACGGCCTGTTCGATGCGCTGAGGGGAACCACCACCGAGCAGGTGCTCCGGCGGAGCGGTTGTCCGCTACTTGCGTTGCCCCTTGGCGATGCGGGTGAATGAGAATGTGCATCAGCCATTGCAGACAGCCAGGCGAACGACCGCCGGACAGCGTCGAACCCTGGCACTGTCGGAAGGGATTTACGCGAGCCCCTGGCAGAGGGTTCATTCCTCACATGAAGGCAGGGCAGGGTGGAGCCCCCTTCCCTCCTTTCGACACGACGGGCGATGCTCAACCAGCGGCCCGGCCTGACAGCATTTTCCGGATCGCGAGCTGGGCCCTCACCTTCCGTGCACCGACAGGCACCTTTCGATACGGATTTGTCTGCTTGCGATCCAGCACGCGGGCCTTCACATTATCCCGCCATTGAAGCTCCAGCAGCTTCAGCATTTCCGCACGAAGGGTGCCGTCGTTGAGAGGGAACGCGACCTCCACGCGGCGGTCCAGGTTGCGTCCCATCCAATCGGCACTTGACAGGTACACCAAGGGGTCGCCGCCGTTGTCGAACACATAGGCACGGGTATGCTCCAGGTAGCGATCCACGATGCTGATGGCCTCGATGGCGTCGCTGAGACCGGTCACGCCCGTCACCAGGCAGCAGATGCCACGCACGATGAGCCGCACACGGACGCCGGACCGGGAGGCGTCGTACAGCTTGTCGATGAGCGCACGGTCCTCCAGGCTGTTGACCTTGATGAGGATCCCAGCCGGCTTCCCGTCGCAGGCGGCGGCGATCTCCCTGTCGATGAGCGTTTCCAACCGTGCACGCATGCTCATGGGGGCCACCAGCAGCGATCGGGTGCGCGGACGATGGGTGCGGTCCTCCAGATGCCGGAACACCTCGGCCACCTCGTTGGTGAGGGTCTCATCGCAGGTGATCAATGCGGAGTCCGCGTAGAGCCGCGCGCTGCGTTCGTTGAAATTGCCGGTCCCCAGGTATGCCACTCGCTGAATACCACCCCGCCTTCGCCTTTCGATGAGGCACAGCTTGCAATGCACCTTGAGCCGTTCATAGCTGTAAATGACCTTGGCACCCGCGCGCTCGAGCACCTCCCCCCAGTAGAGGTTGGTATCCTCGTCGAAGCGGGCCTGCACCTCCACGAAGACGGTGACCGCCTTGCCATTGCCCAGCGCACTGAGCAACGCAGCGCAAACGGCACTGTCAGCTGCCACCCGGTACAGGGTGATGTGGATGCGGGTGACGGACCTATCCTGTGCGGCATGCTGCAGCAAGGCAACGAATTCGTTGAAATCGTGGTATGGGAAATGGAGCAGGACATCGTGCTCGCGCAGCACGGTGAACGGTTCGCGGGCACTGGCGAGCGCGGGGTGCCGGATGGGCTTCCATGGTTTGTCGCGCAGGGCCGGATGGCCCTCAACCGGCAACTTCATGAGGTCGCTGAAGTTGTGGTAGCGCCCTCCGGGCACGATATCCTGCTTGGTCAGTCCCAGCAGGGTACGCAGCGCGCGCAGCAGCC
>JBIJDX010000018.1:0-20521 GCA_044343855.1 Flavobacteriales bacterium | reverse complement strand
TCCTGTCCGGCCAGCCCGGGGGAGAACGTATCACCGCTGAGGCCTACATAGAGCAGTGGAAAGGTGTGGCGGTGATGAAAATGAAGGAACATGGGATACCGGCGTCCATCACCCTTGCACAGGGATTGCTTGAGAGCGGAAATGGCAACAGCAAACTTGCCCGCGAGGCGAACAACCATTTCGGGATCAAGTGCACGCCCGATTGGACGGGAGGTAAGAGCTACCACGATGATGACAGGAAGAATGATTGTTTCCGCAAGTACGGGGATGCCTCCGAGAGTTATGAGGACCACGCCCGATTCCTTCAGAGGCCCCGATACGCGTCGCTTTTCGACCTGAAGCCCACCGACTATGAGGGTTGGGCAAGGGGGCTCAAGAAGGCGGGCTATGCCACCGACCCTGCGTATCCGCAAAAACTGATCGGCCTCATCGAACGCTACCGGTTGCATGAGCTTGATCGGGGGGTGGACGTGAACTACGCGCGGAACGCTCCTCCGCCAGCCGCGAAACCCGGCGGGCGCTCATCGGGGCGCACCGGCGCATCGGAGCCGATCACCATCGGTGCCGCGCGGCGGGTGGACCTATCCGAGGGCCGGGTCAAATTCGTCAGGGCCAGGGCGGGTGATACCTACCGCAGCATCGCAGATGATCTTGAACTCACCCAGGGTATGCTTGCACGGTGGAACGATGCGGACCGGAATTCGCCATTGGGTGAAGGACAGCGGGTATACATACAGCCCAAACGTGCGCAGTCCAAGACCATCGCTGTCCACGTGGCCAAGGAAGGGGAGTCGCTCTGGGGTGTGAGCCAGCAATACGGGGTGAAGCTCTCCAAGCTGGCACAATTCAATCAGCTGCCACGGGATTCCCGGTTGCATGCGGGACAGCAGGTGCTCCTGCGCAAGCACCGCCGCTAAGCGCTTTTCAGCCCGCCTCGCCCGTGAAGCGCATCACATCGTCCTTCTGGCCGAAGATCACAAGGATATCCCCCCTCTCTGGCACGAGATCGGGGCCCACCACGCCGAGCGCACCATGCTTGATGTTCTTGCGGCCGAAGATGCTCAGCTCACTTTCCTTCCGTAGCACGGTCACCAGCCCGAGTTGCCGCTGCTTAAGTTCATTGACCTGCCCGATGGGCTTGCCAACGAACTTGTCGGGAACGACGATCTCAGCGATGACGAAGCCGCCCGGCAGCTCGAACTGATCGACCAGTCGGCGCAGGTTCAACTTGCGGGCAAGGCCCTCGGCGGCCTTCTCCTCGGGGTGGACGATCTCGTTGACACCCATGGAGTTCAGCACCAGTTCGTGCAGTGGGTTGATGGCGCGGCTGATGACACGCTTCACCTTCAGGTTCATCAACAGGGCGGTGGTCATGATGTTCGCACCCTCGTCCTCGCCAATTGCCACCACCGCAGCATCCACCTCTCTCAAAGGCAGGGTCCCGACGGCCTGCGGATCATTGCTTTCGAGGCATACGGCATAACTCACCTCGCTCTTGATGGCATCCACCTTGTCCATGACATGGTCGATGGCGATCACCTCGTGACCCATGCCGGTGAGCTTGATGGCAAGATGCCTGCCGAAGTTGCCGAGTCCGAACACTGCGATCTTCATGGGACGGTTCAGTTGATGAGGATATCCTCCTTGGGGTAGCGGTACGGGGTGGTCTGGACCTGGCGGAGCACGCCCACCAGCAGGGTGAGGGCGCTGACGCGGCCCACGAACATCAACGCGATCAATACGATGCGCCCGGCCTCGCTCAAATGGGGGGTCAGATTCATCGTCAGGCCCACCGTGCTGAACGCACTGAAGCACTCAAAGGCGATGGGCATCAGTCCGTGCGCTGGCTCCAGGGAGGCGAGGACACTGACCGAAACTCCAAGGAACACCAGCGAAAGCACAATGGTCGCAAAGGCACGGCGTGCACTCAGGTTGCTGATCTCGCGCCCCAGGAACTCGATCCTGCGGCGCCCGCGCGCAGTGGCGAAGATGTTCAGCGTGGCGACGCCCAGGGTGGTTGTCTTGATACCCCCCGCCGTGCTGCCGGGTGATCCACCCACATACATCAGCAACAGGGTGATCATCAGTGCAGGCACCGACAGGATGCCATAATCGACCACATTGAACCCTGCTGTCCGTGGTGTTACACCGGTGAAGAAAGCGGCGGACAGCCGGCCCCACCAACTTGAATGTTCCCGCAGAACACCATTCCACTCGAACACCAGTATGGCCATGGTGCCCACCGCGATGAGCACCAGGGATGTCTGGACGGCCAGACGTGAACTGAGGTTCACGAGGCGGGGGTGCCGCTGGCAGGGGATCCCGGAGACCAACCTGCGAATGCGCTCCACGATCCACAGCCGCGCATATTGTATGAAATTGAAGATGATGCCGAAACCCAACCCGCCAAAGATGAACAGCAAGGCCAGGATCCACATGAGCGCATAATTGAAACGCAGCACCGGTTCATACAGACCGGCACTGAGAGTTGAAAAACCCGCATTATTGAACGATGAAATAGAGTGGAATACGGAAAAGAACACCCGGTCTCCAAAGTCCGGAAACAGCTCGTGCGGCACGCTGTAATAGATGAACAGGGCGCCGATCGCTTCCACGCCGATGGTGAACAGGATGACCTGGGAAATGAATGACCGCGCGTTCACGAGCGAGGTGTTCGCAATGTCCCGTATGCGCAGCTGCTCTTCCAACGATGTACGCCCCTTGAAGAAGAACGCGAAGAAGCTGGTGAATGTCATCACACCCAACCCTCCCAATTGGATGAGGACGAGCAGAACCACCTGGCCCATGAATGTCAGGTCACGCCCCACATCGATGACACTCAGTCCGGTGACGCATACCGCGGAGGTGGAGGTGAACAGGGCTTCGACCAGGGTGAACCTGCGCGTGCCTGCGTTGGGCAGCAGCAGGATCGCTGTGCCGATGGCGACGATCAGGAGAAAACTGGTGGTGAACAAGAGGGCGGGATTGAACAGCGTGCTGTTGCGTCCCAGTTCCAAGCGCGACAGCTCGATGAAAACGAATCCGGCGAGGAACACGATGTTCGGCCAGTGGTACGAATGATTCCAAGCCGTGACCCCGGCAGGCTTGATGAAGATGAGCAGCAAGGCCGCCATGAACCAGGCCAGTTCGGCCTTTCGCACGTGGTCATCCCTCAGTTTAGCGCGCATGAGGCTCATCAGCGTCACCACCGCAGCGGCAATGACAAGCCCATAACTGAGCTGGTCGAGCAGCAGCCCTGTGGCGGCATCGCTGCGGTAGCCGAATTCCAGCAGTACCAGGAATACAGCCAATATGATGACCGTGATGCGGACAAGGCCGACAACCTCCCTGCGGAGCAGCGTGCGAAGGATGGAGTGTTTCATTCGGCCATGAGGCCGGTGCGCTGCCCGAACGGGCGCAACCGGTCCAAAATTACGGGCATTCTGTTGTCGGGTCCTTCATGGAGCGCCATCATTGTGCCGGAACGGCCAGGCAGCGGATACGGCCCACCGCCTCGGCCACCACCAGTTCCCTCTGTCCGTCCCGGTCCAGGTCTCCCAGGCACCATCCGCCCCGGGCCTTGAAGGGAGAACCTGCGATGGCCGTGCCATCGGATCCCCATCCGTGGAGCGAACCGTCAATGACCAGGCCGAACACGGCTCCATCCTCACCATCGTGCCATGCGGCGTTCGTTGCTTCCGCAGCTCCGGGCAGCCATACCCTGTTCAGCGTGATGTCCCCCCTCCGCAACAGCACGCTATCGGCGAACAGCTCGGCCACGATGGGAGGGTCTTCCAAGCCGCCTGGGCCCGCGAGGCGCCGCACGCCCGCCCGGCCCAGCAGTTCGCGCTCACCCCTGAAGTAACCCTTGTGCAGCGCACCGCTCGCGTCCTGCCAGCGCACTTCGCTCTGCTCGAGCGAAAGTCCGGAATTGATGGATGTGATGGTGGCGCCCGCGTCCATCCTGAGCCGGGCTTTTTCGCGCACAGCCCCGCGGCGGTCCATGATATGTATCACGCCGCTCGTATCCACCACCACCAGATGGTCCTTGGTATGGATGCGCAGGTGAACCACAGGTTGCGTGCTGTATCCGATCCTTCCGCCCTCCCAACCTGTCACACGGCCTCCGTCAGCGCTCCGGTTCTCGATGGTGCCATTGGCAAGCGGCACGAGGATGCGATGCTCACCTGTTCCCTCATAGTCGAACACTGACAGGGGCGCTGAGGCTCGGTCGGCCAACTTCGAGGGGAACCCCTGAACGTCCTTTCCGTTGCGGTCGATCAACTGCATGGTCTCCGCAGTATTGAACAGCAATTGGAGTTTGCCATTGTTGAACCTGTCCATCTGCTGCACCGGTCCGAGAATGGGCCCATCCAGTTCGCGGGTCCATAGGATGCGTCCGGTGCTGCCGATGAGATGGAGCCGGTGAAGATCGTCCTGGATGAGTATCTCGCGTGTGCCGTTGGTGTGGTTGATCACCACCTCTGGAGGCCGTGAGATCGGTGCCTGTACATCGACCACCCACCGATCCCGGAGAGATGCATCCGGCTCTTGATCATGGAGGGGAGCACATTGAACGGCCACCGTGAGATGCGTGCTACCATGCTTACCAGGGTGCAGCTGGACCGATACGTTGCCGATGGTCCCCCAGAAAGACCGGTGCCGCTCCCATGCTGCATGGGCCGGACCCAGCATCAGTGACCTCAGTGTTCGATCCGCCCGTCCCACATCGGTCCACCAGGTGATGCCGGCCTCGGCGCCCATGCGAGACCACCACGCCGTGGCGCGCGCGTCCTCGGCAAGCGATCGCCCGTCGTTCCAGGCATCTACGGCCTCCCGCAGGGCGGACACGCTGTCTGTCATCACCACGGCCTGACCCAGGATGGTCCACCAGGAACCGTCCCATGGTGCTTCGGGGTGGTTCATGAAGGACTCCACAGCTGGTTCCGATGGCTGCTGACGCAGCATGGAGCCACGGTAGCCCATGGTGTCACAACCGGTCGGACACAGGCTCATCAGCCGTTCCTCCGCGAGATCGCGGTCGCTGGTGTGCAGAACCATCCAGCGTGTTCCTGCACTATCGTCCGCCATCGCCAGCAAAGCAGTGCCGAATACCCAATCGTGAAAGCCTGTGTACCCTGAGCTGCTGTCCCCTGCGGTCGGGTGCCTTGAGGGGTCGCTGATGTGCCAGGAGCGATAGTTCACCGTCCTGCGCGGGAGCACACGAGCCCCGTCCACAGGCCCGGGTGCCTGTCCATGGACGTCGGTAAGGGGTGAACGGTCGGCAGGACCCGGTACGATCCCGCTCAACAGGAGCATGTCCGCCCGTGAGCGGATATCCATGGCCACCCAGCGACCATCCAGCTGCATGCCGTCCAATGCTTCCGGTGTCCAGTAGAGCTGGGCCAATTCAACGAGGCGGTCACCGCGAAAGATCAGGTGGCCGTCACTGCCTCCCCCCAAGGTCCGTTGCGCCGCCTTGAAGGCACTGTCCTGCTGAAGCCCCCTGTTGCGGTCCCATTGAAGAAGGACCTCGTCCATCACGTTCGTTGAACTGCCCAGCATCCATACACCTTCCCGGATGCACAACGGCATGGCCGGCAGGGTGGTGTCCACGCGGAGCATCACCACCTGACCGGTTGCCAGTGCAGCTGCTGCGCTGGCATCAAGCCCGAGTGCATCATGGAGCCCTTCCAATGACCCGGTCCCGGCCCGCTTCAGGCTGCCTGTGAAGAGGCAACCCGTTTCATTGCCCCCATGGCGTATGAGGGTTATCTGCACCTCGCCGGCATCCAATGCGGAACGAACGGCCGCGTCGTTCTCCATGCTTGTCCTCAGCCGGGAAAGCAGTTGTTCCACCGCTGCGACGGCGGGTACCTGCAGTGCGGCCGCCCAAAACTGTGCCGTATGGCTCACGCGGTCCCAAGTACGGAAGCCGTCCGGTATGATGATGACCGCTGCGGCGCGCTCCGGTATCGCCCGCCAAGGGCTGGTGTGCGCGGTTCCGGAACGGTTCCACCGATACAGCGTCCAGCCGGTGGCAACGACCACGGCCAGCAGGAGAGCGATGGCAAGGATGCGGCGCATGTGGACCCTTCAAAAGTACCGGCGCGGCAAGGCCTGGGCCCACGGCGGACCGGTCCCTTTTCACAGGTCGGTGTGAACAGTAGCCCTATCGAACGCCTGCTCCGCCGAACAGGTCCGTCGTGTCCGGAAGCAGGCGGAAACTCCTGCGATGCAGGACACAGGGTCCGTGGACCTGAATGGCGGACCGGTGATCGGCGGTGGGGTAGCCCTTGTTCACATCCCAGTTGTACTGTGGGAATGCCTTGTGCGCCTCATGCATCTCCTCGTCGCGGTGGGTCTTTGCCAGTATGCTGGCCGCAGCGATGCTGCGGAAACGCCCGTCCCCCCTGACCTCACAGCGGTGGGGTATGCCGGGGTACGGAATGAACCGGTTGCCGTCGATGAGCAGCAGTTCCGGTCTCCTGCATAACAGGTCGATCGCGCGGTGCATCGCAGTGATGCTGGCCCGCAGGATGTTCAACCGGTCGATCTCCACGGGCTGGACGAATGCCACGGACCAGGCGATGGCCTCCCCTTCGATGCGGTGCCTGAGCTCCTCCCGTTTGCTGCCGGTCAGCTTCTTGCTGTCATCAAGGCCGGGCAGCCTGATGCGTGGTGGCAGGATCACCGCCGCGGCACATACCGGGCCTGCGAGGCATCCCCGGCCGGCCTCATCGCATCCGGCCTCGACGGTTCCCTGCTCATGATAAGATGATAGTATCCCCATGCCCACCGAAGGTAGACACCGGCGCTCCACAACTCCCTTCCATGGATGAGGTTCAGTCCCGGTGGACCGCTCAGGGACGCTCGAGCCCGGCGTCCTGGCACATGCGTTCGAAGCTCGCCCAAAGGTCCCGGGCGGCATTGTCCCAGGTGTATCGTTGTGATCGCTTCAGGCCTTGGGAACTCAGGCGTGCCCGCAATTCGGCATCGCCCTGGATGGCATGCAGGCCCTCCGCGATGCTTGCAACGCTGAAGGGGTCGCAATAGAGCGCTGCGTCACCGGCAACCTCGGGTAGCGAGGTGGTCTCAGCCGCCAGCACCGGCACACCGCATCGCATCGCTTCGGCCACCGGTATGCCGAAGCCCTCGAAATAGCTGACGAACGCCAATGCCAGGGCCCCACCCAGGGCGAGGCGCAGGTCATTCTGGTCCAGACGGCCGGTGAACTCCACCCGGTCCTTGTGTTTCATGCCGTTCCATGCGGCTTTCATCCGCTCGTCCCACCAGAAACTCTCGCCAACCACCAGCAGACGCACATCCGAGGGGTGATGGGCCTGCAACCGGTCAAAGGCTTGCAGCAGGCGGGCGATGTTCTTGCGGGGATGCAGTGAACCGACACAGATGAAATAGGACGCCCCCTTGCCGAAGCGCTCGGATGCCTGCTGCACCTCCGCCACGGTCAATGGGGCATAGATCGGTCCCACACCGTTGTAGACCACATCGATCCTTCCCTCGTCCACACCATAGCGCGCGGCAATGTCACGGCGGCTGAACTCGCTTACCGTCGCCAACCGTGTGGCAAGGTGGGCATATCGCGGGAATCGGCTGCGGTAGAAGTTGCTGTACGCACGGGGCAGGTCCTCCGGATAATGCTCGAAATTGAGGTCGTGCATGACGGCAAGGGAGGGCACGGTGGTCCGCAGGGACAGGTAGCCGTCCGGACTGATGAAGGCGTCCGCACCCAGGTGGCGCAGCTTTCGGGGCAGCAGCCAGTCGAACCAGAGCCGGTAGAGCAGGGGGTGCCGTGTGGGCGGACCCATCACAACGGGTGTCACGTTGGGGGCATGCACGAACCGCTCGTCAAAGGCCCGGTCGAAGAGGTAGATGAACTCGTGCCCAGGGTGTGCCGCAGTGATGCGTCGCATGGTCTCATGGGTGAACCAGCCGATCCCCTCCAGCTTGTTGGCGAGCAGCAGACGTGTGTTCACCGCGATGCGCATGCGCCGCAAAGGTGCGCATGGGGAGGCTTCCATGCGCTGTGATGACGATAACTGCATGACGTGCGGCCCACCTTCGCCACGGACTGGCGAACTTCACCGCGCCGATGCAGCGCACATTCATAACCAATCTGCTGCTCCTGCTGGTATTGAACCTGCTGGTGAAGCCCTTCTACCTGCTTGGGATCGATGCAGGTGTACAGGAGGCCGTGGGCCCCGCGGTATACGGCACCTATGCCGCCCTCCTCAGCCTGAGCTTCCTGCTGAACATCGTGCTTGACCTGGGGGTCACCAATTACAATGCACGTCACATAGCACGGCATGGTCACCTGATGGGCAAGTACCTGAGCGGGGTGGCCGGCCTGCGGCTGGCCTTGGCCGGTCTTTACGCGCTGGTGACAATGGGTGCAGGTGCGCTGCTCGGATTCCGTGGTCCCGAGCTTGCCATGCTCGGATGGCTTGTGGTCAATCAGGCACTCGTCGCCGGTATCCTCTACCTGCGCAGCAACGTCGCCGGTGCCCAAATGTTCCGCTGGGACAGCCTTCTGAGCGTACTGGACCGCATGTTGCTCATTGCCATTGTGGGGTGGCTGCTGTGGGGGCGGGCACCCGGAGCGCCGTTCCGCATCGAGTGGTTCATTTGGGCACAGACATCCGCCTACGGGGTGACCTTCCTTGTGGCATTGGTCATGACACTCCGGCTCAGTGGTGGAGCCCGCTTCGGGTTCAATGTGGCGTTCAGCAGGGTGGTTCTCCGCCAGAGCTTTCCCTATGCCCTGCTCATCCTGTTGATGACGTTCTATTATCGGACGGACACCCTCATGTTGGAGCGTCTCCTGGAGGATGGCGCCCATCAGGCGGGGGTGTATGCCCAGGGTTTCCGCTATTTCGAAGCACTCAACATGCTCGGATACCTGTTCGCTGGATTGCTCCTTCCCATGTTCAGCAGGCAGTTGCGGAATGGGGAGGACGTAGCACCACTGTCGCTGCTGGCCCTGCGGATCCTGTTGGGGGGGGGGCTTGCTGTTGCCGCCTTTGTCCATTGGCGTGCCGGCGACCTCCTTGCACTGCTGTACACCGAACCCGTTCCTGCAGCAGCATCCTCCCTCCGGCTCCTGGTCCATTGTTTCGTTGGAGTGAGCGTGACATATGTGTTCGGGACCCTGCTCACCGCAGCCGGAGATCTGCGCGCGCTCAATTACGTGGCCGGGGGTGGGGCGCTGCTCAATATCGCCCTCAACCTGGCCTTCATCCCGCGTTGGCAGGTGGAGGGTGCTGCGTGGGCGAGCCTCATCACCCAATGGCTGACCGCGCTTGTGCAGGCACGCCTCGCCTCGGATGCACATCGCATCAACGGCCTTGGGCAGGTGAGCCTGAGCGCACTGCTGTTCATGGCCATGATGGCGGTGGTGACCTGCCTGACCAGGACCTGGACACTGATCGTTGCAGTCCCTGTGGTGGCGCTGTGCGCTTTGCTCCTGTTGCCCTTGTCCGGCCTCATCAGGCCATCCCTGCTGCGTGACGCAATGAAGCTGCCCCTGCGCCGTTAGGCGCATTGTCCCGCCGTTCGGTAGCGGTTGGATGCCCTACTTTAGCCTCCCGTTGCAGCAATCCTGCGCTTCAACCAGAGATCGTGACCCCTGCTTCATCCACTCTGCTGCGTGCCACCACATTGCTGGCCCTGCTGCGCGTTCATTGGAGGGCTTTCCTTGTGCTGTTCGCCACTGGTGCATTGGGTGGTCTTATCGCGTATCTCTTCATACCCGCCCAATACCGTGCCGAGGCGGTGGTGTTCCCGGCCGTTACGAACTCGGTGGCCAAGGCCCTGCTGGCTGAGCATCGCACCACAGGCGACGACCTGCTGGCTCTTGGGGAGGAGCAGGACCTTGGCCACCTGATGCAGGTCCTTCGGTCGGCAACCATTCGTGACCGTGCCGCCAAGCGGTTCGGCCTTTATGCCGTCTATGGCATCCCGTCGGATGCACGCCATCCGCGCCGTGAGTTCATCAATGCCTATGAGGACAGGGTGACGTTCCGCAAGACCCGTTTCAACAGCATCCAGGTGGAGGTGCTCGATAATGATGCACAACGTGCCAAGGAATTGGCCGATTTCATCTGCGCCCAGGTGGATACCGTGTGGCGTGAAATGACGGCAGAACGGTTGCATGCCTCGCTGGCAGTACTCGATGCCCAGGTGCTGGCCGCCGAACGGGACCTTCGCCTGCTTACTGACAGCCTTTCCGAATTGCAGCGGGCCGGGGCCCACGATTATGAGTCACAAGCTGAGCGCTTCAATGAGTACCTCGGTGCCGCCATCGTGAAGAATGATGAACGCGCCGTACGGGCGTTGGAGGAGCGGTTCAGTAACCTGGCGGTGACCGGTGGTCCCTACCTTGTCATGAGCGAACAGGTCATCAAATGGAGCTGGCGCATCAATGAGCTTCGCGCCCGCAGGGACATGGTTCGCGCCGAACTCGCGAGCCGCATCCCCTTCATGTTCGTGCTTGACAGCGCCACGGTGGATGACAAGCCTGCCTATCCTCATCTTGGGGTCGTGCTCCTTTGCGGGATCCTGGGAGGGTTGCTTCTGTTCACCGTATTTCTGATCCTCCGTGCAGACCAAACTCCAAGAATACCACCAGATGCCTGATGAATTGACCTTCGAGCGCTCCATGCGGATCGCTCTTCGCAACTGGCGCACACTTGCTATAGTGGCGATGGCGTCGGCCGTGGTTGCCACCATTGCCACGATGCCTGTGTTCATGCCGCCCAGGTACATGAGCGGCGCTGTCGTCTATCCGGTCAATCTGAACAGCTACAGTGTGGAGACGCGCACCGATCAGTTGCTCCAGTTGCTGGAGAGCAACAGCATCCGGGACAGCCTTATCAAGCGTTTCGACCTCGCCACGGTCTATGACATCGATACCAATGCCCAGGGTGGCTACTTCGCTCTGTACAACGAATTCCTCGAGCGGGTTGAGATCAGCAAGACCACCTATGAATCCGTGCGCATCGAGGTGGTCGATGAGGATCCGCGCCGTGCACGGGATCTGGTCTCCGCGATGCTGGAGCAGGTGAATCTGCTGTCGCGCAGGTTGCAGCGTGAGAAGTCCTACGAGGTGCTCGCCATCTCCCAGCGCTCCCTCGATCATGCGCGCAACA
Source organism: Flavobacteriales bacterium (assembly GCA_044343855.1). GTDB lineage: Bacteria > Bacteroidota > Bacteroidia > Flavobacteriales_F > PHOS-HE28 > PHOS-HE28. Next base: position 9,353 of record JBIJDX010000018.1, on the reverse strand, counting down.
AGCTTGATTCCGTTGAGCGTGTCATGGATACACTGCGCACGCGGAAGGGCATACTCGATTATTACAGCCAGACGAAGGAGCTGACCAAGGGTTACATGCGGATGATGGAAAGCGGTGCCCCGGAATCAAGACTCTCCGAAGTGCGCAGGATGATGAACGACCTGGAGGTCAACGGTGGAACCTTCCGTGCCACGCAGGAACTCAGCAACATGTTCCGTGCAAACTATGACCGTCTGCTCACTGAGCACGAACGCGTGGTCAATGATGTTACCAAGGAGCTCACCTACACCAACGTGATCGTGTATCCCGAGGTGAGCGACATGAAGGTGTATCCCGTGCGCTGGCTCGTCCTGTTGCTCACCGTTGTGAGCGCAGTGCTGCTGGCCTATCTGTTGTTGGTCTGGCGTGACCAGCGGGGCTGATCGACCATGCCACGCCTGAAGGAACATGCGGTATTCCTGGCGAGCCTCGCCTTCGTGCTGCTGAACGTGGCCCTGATGGCGGCTGAGTTCTATTGGCTGAGCCTTCTGCCCATCTTCCTGCTGCTCATCTGGGCGATGTTCACGGCGGTCGATCGGCTGCTCTACTTCATCGCTTTCGCGACGCCCCTCTCCATCAATCTGGAGGAACTTGATATCGGCGGTATCGGGGTGTCACTGCCCACGGAGCCGCTCATGGTTGGGCTCACGCTTCTTTTTGTGCTCAAGTCATTCGTTGAGCGGGGGCTGGTGGGCCCCGCATTGCTGCGTCATCCCATCACCCGCATCATCCTGCTGCAGACCGCGTGGATGGCTGTCTGCATCGTGCCCAGCAGCATGCCGCTGGTATCGCTGAAGTCCTTCCTGGCAAGGGGTTGGTTCATCACAACCATGTTCCTCATGCTGTCAGCGGTGTTCACCGATCGTGCCCGTATCCAGCGGTTCATCTGGTGCTATCTGGGCGGTCTCGTCGTGGTGATCGTGTACACGCTCATCCACCATGCCCAATTCGACTTCGCGCATGACCCGGCGCATTGGGTGATGACGCCCTTCTTCAAGGATCATACGAGCTATGGTGCGATCATCGCCTTCTTTTTCCCCTTCGCTCTCGCCAGCTTGTTCCGGTCGGGTCACACCGGGTGGCAGCGCCTCCTTATCGCGGTCGTATTCGGGTTGCTGCTGGCGGGGCTGATATTCTCCTACACCCGCGCTGCGTGGCTCAGCCTGGCAGGTGCCCTGGGCCTGTTCCTGATCATCCGGCTGAAGGTGCCCTTATGGTCCCTCGCGGCGGGTGCCCTGGTCCTTGGGGGGCTGTATTGGATGAACATCGAACAGATCACCATCGCCTTGGAACGAAACCGCGAGGAGTCCTCGGATGACCTCGGTGAGCATGTGCGCTCCATCTCCAACATCTCAAGTGATGCCAGCAACCTGGAGCGGATAAACCGATGGAACTCCGCCATGCGGATGTTCTTGGAGCGCCCTGTTTTCGGTTGGGGTCCGGGCACTTACATGTTCCAGTACGCGCCGTTCCAGGCATCGGAGGACCGTACCATCATTTCCACGAACTTCGGGGAGGGTGGAAACGCACACAGCGAATACCTGGGGCCGCTGAGCGAGCAGGGTCTTCCCGGGCTTGGCCTGATGATCGCTCTGGTGTTGGTCTCGCTGGTTGTTGGCATCCGGTTGCATCGACGGATGCCGCCCGGCCACGACCGCCAGCTCGTGATGGTGGTGCTATTGGGGCTGGTGACCTACTACCTGCATGGAGCCCTCAACAACTTCCTCGATACCGACAAGGCGGCCGTTCCGTTCTGGGCTTTCACCCTGATACTGGTCCTTTTCGACCTGAAGCACCCGGTGAAGCCTCCGGCAGTGCCTGGGAGCTGAAGGGGCTTAGTGGAAACGACAGGTGAGCAGGGCGATGTCATCCAACACCGGCTCACCGCCGCGGTGTTCCTCGTAGGCCTGCATGATGGCCTCGTTAAGCATCCCCGGCCCTGTTTCCGATGCCCTGCCCAAAAGCGCTTCAATGGCTGCCGTGCCGAGGTCAACGCCTGCAGCATTCTCCTGCTCCACCAGCCCATCGGTGTAGCAGAGCAGGGTGGCACCGGGCATGATGGACACCCGGCCAAGCTGCAGGAATGGAAGCTGGGGCATCATTCCAAGGGCGATCGACCCGTCGCGGAGTGAGCGGATGCCGTTCACATCATGCAGGAGCGGCGCGTTGTGTCCACAGTTCACATAGGTGAGCTCCCGCGTCCGGGGCTCATACCTCGCAATGAACAGGGTGATGAACCGCTCGCCCCGGGCATTCGCCTGCACCCGGGCGTTGAGCTCGTGCACCAGGCCCACCAGGTCGGAATTGTGCCGCACACTGGCGTGCAGGTTGGCCTGGAAGTTGCTCATGAGCAGAGCGGCGGCGATGCCCTTGCCGCTCACATCGGCCACACATGCCATGTAGCTGCCATCCTCCAGCGCGATGAGGTCGTAGTGGTCGCCGCCCACCCGGTCGTGCGGACGGTACCACGCGGCAGCCTGGATCACCCCGTTGTCGGGCAGTTCTGCAGGCACAAGCATGCGCTGCATTTCGCGTGCCAGTTCCAGTTCCCTGTCCGCGCGCACGCGTAGCATCGCCTCCCGTGCCAGTCGCTGGTTCTCCAGTGCCACTGCGATCAGGTTGGTCAATGTCTGGATGTAGTTCAGGTGCTTCACTGCGGGACTCATCCGCTGCTCGTCCTCATCGATGTCGCCGATCAGCAGGAATGCCAGTGTGCGCTCATGGTGCTTGACAGGTACCGCCACGTCGAACGCACCGAGCTCCGTGGAACCCGTGCCGCCGATCACCTGGATGTCCGTGTACCGTTCCACCGCCGTGGCGATGTCCAACCCGCTGCCATTGGTGTCGGCACCGTAGCTTACCGTGCGCTCCCATCCGCCACCGAGGTGTTCGAACAACATCAACCGGGTGATGCCCAGATCGTCCCGCATGATGCGTTCGTAGAGGTTCAGCAGTTCCGTGCGGGGCACGTTGCTGGCAATGGCCCGGGTGACGGCGAGCAGGGCCTTGAGCTGGAATTCCTTCAGCTCCAACCGTTCGATGATGCGCTCCAGCCGTGCCATGCGTCAATCCTTCATCCGCTTGAATAGTTCGGGCAGCCTTGCAAGCAGCGCCACCTCACGCATCTTGGCCTTCCATTCGCCGGCCGGGCTCCCGAAATAGGTGCGCCCTCCTTCCAGCGAACTGATGAGACCGCTCTGGCCAAGCACCACAGCCCCTTTGCCGATGCGGAGCTTGCTGGGCACACCCACCTGGCCCCACAGCGTCACGTTGTCCTCGATCACCACCGCTCCGCTGATGCCCACGTGCGAGGCGATCAGGCAGCCGGATCCGATGAGCGTGTCGTGGCCGACCTGGATGTGGTTGTCCAGTTTGCTTCCCTTGCCGATCCTCGTGTCGGCGCTTACGCCCCGGTCGATGGTACACAAGGCTCCGATCTCCACATCGTCCTCGATGACCACACTGCCGCCCGGTGGCATCTTTTCGTATCCGCCGGGGCGTTTCTTGTAATAGAACGGGTCGGCGCCGATCACCGTGTTGGCGTGGATGGTCACGCGGTCGCCGATCGTGGTATGCTCGTAGATCACCACACCGGGATGGATGATGCAGCCGCTGCCGATGGTTACATGTGGTCCGATGACAGCGCTGGGATGCACCTCACTGTCCGCTCCAATGGTCCGATCCCCATCGTTCCATCCGGCACGGGGCATGAAACGTCTGACCAGCATGTTGTAATCGCGGCAGGGGTCTTCGGAGATGATGATCGCCTTGCCATCCGGAACCGGCACCTCCCTGTTGATCAGGATGGTGGTGGCGGCGCTGTTGAGCGCCTTGTCGTAATACTTCTCGTGGTCCACGAACACCAGGTCGCCATCCTCCACCCGGTTGATCTCATTGATGCCGGTGACGTACCTGTCAGTGGCGCCATGCACCCGCGCACCGATGAGTTGGGCAAGCTGGGCGGCGGTCTTGGGGGCAGTGAGCTTCACGTTGCGTGGTTCGGTGCCCAAAGGTAGCGGAAGGCCCGCCCAAAACGAGGAAGCCCCGCCGGTGGGCAGGGCTCCACTTCATGGATGCATGGAACTTATTTCTTCACCCGGTCCAGGTAGTCGCCGGTCTCCGTATCCACGCGGATCACCGTGCCGGCATCCACGAAGATGGGTACCATGATCTCCGCACCGGTCTCCAGCTTGGCCTGTTTCATCACCTTGTTGCTGGTGTCGCCCTTCACCGCATGCTCCGCCTCGGTCACGGTCAGTTCAACCACTTTCGGCGGCCGTGCGAAGATGGGCGTGTCGCTCTCGAAGCCGATCTGGATCACCATCTCCTCCTTCAGGAATTTCATGGCATCGCCCAACAGGCTCACCGGGATGTACACCTGTTCGAAATTCTCCTGGTTCATGCACACCAGGTTGTCCCCCTCACGATACAGGTACTGCAGTTCGTGCACCTCCACGCGGAGCACCTCCATGGTCTCCCCGCTGCGCCAGCGATGCTCATTGAGCTTCCCGTTGCGCAGGTTGCGCATCTTGCCCTGGTAGAAGGCACGCAGGTTGCCGGGGGTGCGGTGCTGCCACTCCATGATCTGGCAGATGTCGCCGTTGAAGCGGATGTAGGAGCCGATGTTTACGTCGGACGTGGAGGCCATGATGCGGTGGTTCTGGTGTACGGGCGGCGAAAATAGGGTATCCGGCCGTATCGGGTGTTCCGAGGCTATCAGAAGCCCACGCCGACGCCTCCCCCCAGGATGGGTCCCTGGTCCGCATAGATGCTGTTCGGGTCCTGAAGCACGTCGAACAACACCTGGAAATAGATCGAACTGCGCTCGCCCAAGGGCTGTGCGTATCCGCCACCCACCAGCAGGTGCGGCACCCAGATGCGCTCCATGCGTCGGCTATCCATTCGGTTCATGTGGAGGAACTCCGCATGGGCGAAAGCCTGCTCCAGGAAGCGGTAGCGGAGGAAGGGCCTGTAGCCGTAGGCTTCCAACGTGTTGTCAATTAAGGGGCTGTTGTCGCGCCGGTACGAGTAGCTGGCACCGATGCCGGCGGTGAACCGGTCCAGAGTGTCCACCTTGTAGCCCACCAGCGGGTCGAGCTGGATGGCCGTCACCGTGCCGAACGAAAGGCCCACACCGCCACCGAACCAGATGCGGTCGGCAAGCGGACGGGTGTCCCTGCGTTGTTTGACAGGTGCCTTCGGTGCGGTCTGCTGGGCCTGTCCGACGACCACGACCAGCGACGCGATGAGCAGTACGATGCAGCGCTTCATGCCGCGAATCTATGGAGTACGGCCTCAGCGCTGAACGGCGCGGGCACCCCGGGCGAGAGGGAGGTAGTGCGTGCGGAAATGCAGCGCCAGGAGCAGTCCCCGCACCAGCATCCATAGCAGGAACGCCCACCAGACCGCATGCAGCAGGAACCCCGACCGGTCCAGGGCAACGATGGTGGGGATGAAGGCGCAGAACGTGGAGACCAGCAGCACGTTGCGCAACAGCCTGCCGTTGCCAAGGCCCTTGTAAACCCCGTCAAAGGCGAAGGCCACCGCGTTGATGGGCTGGGTGATGACCACCAGCCAGAACACCCCGCCCAGCAGGCCCAGCACGGTGCCATCCTGCGTGAACAGGGCCCCGATATGCGAATATCCGATCATGTAAACGAGGGATAGTGCAGTGCCGATCCACACGCTCTTGCGCACCACCTGCCATCCCATTCCGTACAGTTCCTTCCAGTTCTCCTCCCCATGCAGTCGTCCGATGAGGACGCTGCCCGCGGCTGCATACCCGTCGATGAAGAAGGCGCTGAAAAGCCACACCTGCATGGCGATGCTGTGCGCTGCAATGAAGGCCTCGCCGTAGCCTGTTGCATAGCGGTTGCCGAGGTAGTAGCAGAGGTTGAGCGCGATGGTGCGGGCGAAGAGGTTGCCGCTCAGCAACCACAGCCCCATCAGTTCCGGATGCGACCAGCTCATCGGGAACAGCCGGAAGGGGGTACGGGTGCGCAGGATGTGCACCGCCATGCCGAACATGACCACCTGAGCGATGAGGCTGGCCCATGCGCTGCCTTCAATGCCCATACCCTCCAGCGGACCGCCACCGAAGATGAAGAGCGGGTTCAACAGACCATTGACCAACGCACCGGTGATGCTGATCCACATGCTCCAGCTGAGGTTCTGGATGCCACGGAAGGCGCCGGTGATGGCGAAGGTGGCCAGCACGATGGGGTGCCCGAAGCTGCGTATCCGGTAGTAGGCGACGGCCTTTTCCAGGATCGCTCCGTCAGCATTGTACATCCGGAAGATGGGCTCGGCGAAGGCATTGGTGAGCGCGAAGAAGCCGAAGCCCAGCAGGAAATTCATCCAGATGGCGATGGGCACCAGCCCTTCCACCTCGCCAAGGCGCCCCGCACCGAAGTAGCGCGCCACCACTGCCAGCACCGCACTGCGTGTCTGGGCCAGCACCCATACCACCAGCAGGAAGAAGCTGCTCGCGATGCCCACTGCCGCCAGGTCCGCCGTGCCGAGCCGCCCTACGAACGCCGTATCCACCAGCGAGATGACCGGTTCTGCGATCCCGCTTATGATGGCGGGTACCGCAAGGCGATCGAGGTCGCGTGCGCCCGTGCGATGGTTGCTCATGTGCCTTCAACGGCAACCGGTGGCTGCTGAAGCCCCCTGTCCACGAGTTCGTTCCGCCGCATCAGGCCATGCCTCGCTCCAGCTCCTCGCGCAGCGCTGCCATGAAGGCCTCGGTGGTCAGGTAGTGTCCAGGTCCCACCTTTTCCCCGTGGATGCACACGGCCAGGTCCTTCGTCATCTTCCCGCTCTCCACCGTGCGTATGCACACCTGCTCCAGCTTGGCGCAGAAGTCGATCAGGGCCTGGTTGCCATCGAGTTTGCCGCGGAAGGCCAGGCCGCGCGTCCAGGCGAAGATGCTGGCGATGGGGTTGGTGCTCGTGGGCTTGCCCTGCTGGTGCATGCGGTAGTGGCGCGTCACGGTGCCGTGCGCGGCTTCCGCTTCCATCGTTTTCCCGTCCGGTGTGATCAGCACGCTGGTCATAAGGCCCAGCGATCCGAAGCCCTGTGCCACGGTGTCGCTCTGCACGTCGCCATCATAGTTCTTGCAGGCCCACACATAGCCACCGCTCCACTTCATGGCGCTGGCCACCATGTCGTCGATCAACCGGTGCTCGTACACGATGCCGGCCTCCTGGAACGCGGCCTTGAAGTCCTTTTGGTACACCTCCTCGAAAATATCCTTGAAGCGTCCGTCGTACTTCTTCAGGATGGTGTTCTTCGTGCTGAGGTACAGCGGCCACTTCTTCGCCAGCGCCAGGTTGAAGCAGCTGCGCGCGAAGCCCTCGATGCTCTCGTCGGTGTTGTACATGCTCAGGGCGACACCGTTGCCCTCGAAGTCGTACACGTTCCAGGTCTGCACTTCGCCGCCGTCGTCGGGGGTGAAGGTCATGGTGAGCTTGCCCTTGCCCTTGATCACCGCATCGCTGGCGCGGTACTGATCGCCGAAGGCGTGGCGGCCGATGATGATGGGTTGTGTCCAGCCCGGCACCAGGCGTGGGATGTTGCTGATCACGATCGGCTCGCGGAACACGGTGCCGTTGAGGATGTTGCGGATGGTTCCGTTGGGGCTCTTCCACATCTGTTTCAGCCCGAACTCCTCCACCCGCGCCTCGTCCGGCGTGATGGTGGCGCACTTGATGCCCACGTTGTGCTTCAGGATGGCCTTCGCGCTCTCCACCGTGACCTTGTCGTCGGTGGCGTCGCGGTGCTCGATGCCGAGGTCATAGTACTCGATCGGCACGTCCACGTAAGGCAGGATCAACTGGTCCTTGATCCATTTCCAGATGATGCGGGTCATCTCATCGCCGTCGAGTTCCACGACGGGTTTCTTCACTATGATCTTGCTCATCCTTCCAGCGGGTTGAGTGTGCTTACGGCGCGAAAATAGCCCAATGGTGCCAAGCGGACCGGATGCCGTGAGGTGCCGCCGTGCGTTCCTGTCGGTTCGCTTCGGATGTGGAGGCGTGGACAGGCTCCCCTGCCACCGTTTTGCGGTGGTACTGGTTGCTGGTGCATCGGAAGACCGTTGTCCGGACCAGCTCACCCCAGGTCCAGTTGAAGCAGCTCGTTCAGCTTCAGCAGGGCCGGGTTCTGCTCGGCCATCAACTTGAATTTGTCCAGATTGGTGTAACGAGGACGCACCACCACTTCCTCCTTCACCACCTCCAGGTCCAGTGCCGGATCGCCCAACGCACGCCGCAGATGACCCAGCAGTTCGGGCTTCTCGTCCCGCATGTAGTTCTCCTGGACATCGTTCACGATGGCGAAGGAGACGCGGCCGATGCCGGCCACCTTTGGCTCACGCGCGGTGAGCGTGGCGTGCAGGCTGCTGCGGCCCCGCTCCCGCTGGTGTTGTGCATAATCACCCCAAGCCTTGAGGAGCAGCGCGGGGTTCACCTCCCTTGTGCTGGGTGCCGGTTCGGGGCCATTGTCGGTATCGGCAGGGTCGTTCAGCGGAATGGCTGACCCGGTGGCGGTCGCCTTGATGCTCACCTGTCCGGCAAGTCTGCGGCGCGGGGTGTTGGCGGGCTGGTGATCGGCCGGTACCGGAGCTTGTGTTGCCAACGCAGCCGCGGGGGGGGCGGCCATTGCGGGTTGCTGAACGGCTGCTGGCGCTGCAAGGTTCACCTGCGGGGTGGATGGCTGCGGCCGGGAGGCCTTCAGGCCTGGCTCAGGATTTTTTTTTTCCGCCTCGGTGGGCGGTGCGGTGGTGGGGCGGGGCGCCGCCAACTGGATCAGCGTCAGCTCCACCAGAAGCCGGGGCTCTTTGCTCTGTTTGTATTGCGCATCGCAGGCCGACAGGCGGTCAAGGCCGCGGATCAGCAGGTCGCGGTCCACAAGGGTCGCCTGTTCCGCGTAGCGCTGGGTGAGGTCCTCGCTCACCTCCAGCAGCGGCAGTGTGCGTGGATCCTGGGCCACCAGCAGGTCGCGCATGTGCCGCGCCAGACCCGTCACGAAAAGGTGCCCGTCGAAACCCTGTTGCAGGATGGCATTGAACTCCACCAGTGCCGCCGCCACATCGCCACGGGCGATGCTTTCGGTGATGCGGAAGTAGTGCTCGTGGTCCAGCACATTGAGATTCTGCACCACCTCCTTGTACATGACGCGTGCACCGCTGAAACTGACCAGCTGATCGAAGATGCTGAGCGCATCGCGCAGTCCTCCGTCGGCCTTCTGGGCGATGAGGTGCAGTGCCTGTGGCTCCGCCTCGATGCCTTCCCGCTCTGCAATGCCGGCCA
>JBIJDX010000154.1:0-7341 GCA_044343855.1 Flavobacteriales bacterium | reverse complement strand
CAGCAAACGGGCCCCCAAACTGATCATGGCGCTCATCGCACTGGGTGCGGTGGCCACCGTGGCGGGCATCCTGGGCGACCATACCGACCACCACCAGCGCACCTGGGCCAACCTGCTCGTCAACGGGTTCTTCTTCCTGGGGATCTCCCTGGGTGCCCTCTTCTTCTTCGCCCTGCAGAACGCCACGGAGACCGCCTGGACCGTGCTCGTGAAACGCATCTACGAGGGGATCATGTCCTTCATCCCGATCGGTGCGGCGGTGATGGTGGTGGTGCTCGCTGCCGGCAGCCTGCACATCCACCACCTCTACCATTGGATGGACAGCAGCCTGTACGATCCCGCCAGCCCCAACTACGACAGCATCATCGCCGGCAAGGCGGCCTTCCTCAACCAGCCCTTCTTCTGGGTGCGCAGCCTGCTCTACCTGGGCGTGTTCATCTTTTTCGCCCGCTGGTTCCGCCAGCAGAGCCTGCAGATGGACAAGGAGACCGGTGACAGCCTGGTGAAGCGCATGCTGCTCAACTACCGCCGCAGCGCCCTCTTCCTGGTGTTCTTCGCCGTGTTCAGCAGCACCCTGGCGTGGGACTGGCTCATGAGCATCGATACCCACTGGTTCAGCACCCTCTTCGGCTGGTACGTGTTCAGCGGCATGTGGGTGAGCGCGATGGTCACCGCCGTGGTCATGGCCCTTTACCTCAAGCGCAAGGGCTACCTGCCCCAGGTCAACAACAGCCACATCCACGACATGGGCAAGTGGGTGTTCGCCACCAGCTTCCTCTGGAGCTACCTCTATTTCAGCCAGTTCATGCTCATCTGGTACAGCAACATCCCCGAGGAGGTCACCTACTTCCAATCGCGCATCGACCACCACCCGGCCCTGCTCTGGGGCACGTTCTTCATCAACTTCGCCATCCCCATGGTGCTGCTGATGAGCCGCGATGCCAAGCGCAACCCACGCTTCCTCATCGGTGTGGGCGCCGTGATCTTCATCGGTCACTGGCTGGACATCAACATGATCGTGATGCCCGGCGCCCTCGGCCACCACTTCCACGGCATCGGCCTGTTGGAGGTGGGCATGTTCCTGCTCTTCCTGGGCGTGTTCGTCCGCACGGTGCTCACCGCCCTCACCAAGGCACCGCTCACCCCGGTGAACCACCCCTACCTGGACGAAAGCGTCCACCACCAGATCTGATACGCACCTGTAGAACAACATCCCCGTTCAGGGGTTGATAGATAGAGCGAACGATGATGAAGTTGTTGATCCTGCTCGTTGTGGTCCTTGGGGCGGTGGCCATCGCCCAGCTGGCCCGGGTCTATGAGCTCACCGCACGCCTGCGCAACAAGCGTGAGGAGGACATCTCGCCCGCCGACAACCGCATGAACGGAAGGCTCATGTGGCTCTTCCTGGTGGCCTACTTCGCGTTCTTCGCGTGGCTGGTGATGGCCTACGGCGACAAAATGCTCCCCGTGGCCGCGAGCGAGCATGGTGTGGAGACCGATCGGCTCATGGACTTCAACTGGGTCATCCTGATCGTCGCCTTCGTGCTCACGAACGTGCTGCTCTTCGTCTTCGCCGGCAAGTACATCCACAGCACCGAGCGCCGCGCCATGTGGCAGCCCCACAACAACAAACTGGAGCTGCTCTGGACCGTGGTGCCCGCCGCCGTCCTCGCCGTGATCATCATCATGGGCCTGAACAGCTGGAACAGGATCACCGGTCCCGCTGGTCCCGACGCCGTGCAGGTGGAGCTCTATGCCAAGCAGTTCGACTGGACCGCCCGCTACCCCGGTGCGGACGGCGTCCTGGGCGCCACCGATTTCCGCCTGATCAACGGCACCAACCCGCTGGGGATCGTGACCACCGAGAGCATCGCCCAGCGCATGGATGAGATCGCCGTGCAGATCTCCGAGCTGGACAGCGTCCTGGCCAACACCATCCTGGCCGACGGCAAGCGTGACGAACTCTCCGCCCAGGTGGAGCGCCTGCGCCGCACACAGGCCCGCATCGTCAACCTGCGGACGGTGATGGAGCTGGACATCAAGGAGAAGGGGGAGTCGAGCCAATACCTGCATGGCGCCGATGACATCGTCACCAAGGAGTTCCACCTGCCCGTGCGCAGGGAGGCCAAGGTGCTCATCCGCAGCCGCGACGTCATCCACAGCGCCTACATCCCGCACCTGCGCAGCCAGATGAACGCCGTGCCCGGGATCACCACCACCATGAAGATGGTCCCCACGATCACCACCGACAGCATGCGCACGCACGTGATGAACGACGAGGCGTTCGATTTCGTGCTGTTGTGCAACAAGATCTGCGGAGCGAGCCACTACAACATGCAGATGCCGCTCACGGTGACCAGCGCGACGGATTTCGACGCATGGATGGCCGAGCAGATGAAGAAGCCGTTCCAGGCCCCTGCAGCACCTGCGGCCCCCGCAGGCGCCGAGCCCGCAGCGGTGGATAGCGCCGCCACCATCTCCGCCACCGCACAAGCATCCGTTCTACCGAACTGAACCCTTTAGGATACGTTGACCATGGGTGCCACCACCGCACATACCGAAGGACACGCGCACCACGCGCATCACCACGAGGAGAGCTTCATCTCGAAGTACATCTTCTCCCAGGACCACAAGATGATCGGGAAGCAGTTCCTGGTCTCGGCCATCTTCATGGCCTGGGTGGCGGTGATCATGTCCATCCTGTTCCGCCTCCAGCTCGCATGGCCGGGCGAGGGCTTCGCCTTCACCAATTTCTTCCTGGGCGACAAGTGGGCCCCCGGCGGTGTGCTGGACCCCAACATGTACCTGGCGCTGGTCACCATCCACGGCACCATCATGGTGTTCTTCGTGCTCACCGGTGGCCTGTCCGGAACCTTCAGCAACCTGCTCATCCCCCTGCAGATCGGTGCGCGCGACATGGCGTCGGGCTTCATCAACATGCTCAGCTACTGGTTCTTCTTCCTGAGCAGCATGGTGATGCTCGCCTCGCTCTTCGTGGAGGGCGGACCCGCCTCCTCCGGCTGGACCGTGTACCCGCCCCTGAGCGCCCTGCCCCAGACCATCCCCGGCTCCGGCGCAGGCATGACCCTGTGGCTGGTGAGCATGACCCTGTTCATCGCCAGCTCGCTGATGGGAGGCCTCAACTACGTGGCCACCATCCTCAACCTGCGCACCAAGGGCATGAAGATGACCCGGCTGCCGCTGACCGTCTGGGCCTTCTTCGTCACCGCCGTGCTCGGCATCCTCAGCTTCCCCGTGCTGCTCAGCGCAGCCCTGCTCCTGCTGATGGACCGCACCATGGGCACCAGCTTCTACCTGAGCGAGATCCACGTGGCCGGTGAGGCGCTGGACCATGTGGGTGGCAGCCCCGTGCTCTACCAGCACCTCTTCTGGTTCCTCGGGCACCCCGAGGTGTACATCGTGCTGCTGCCCGCCCTGGGCATCACCTCGGAGATCATCTCCACCAATGCACGCAAGCCCATCTTCGGCTACCGCGCCATGATCGGGTCCATCCTCGCGATCGGCTTCCTCAGCTTCATCGTGTGGGGTCACCACATGTTCGTCACCGGCATGAACCCCTTCCTGGGCAGCGTGTTCGTGGCCACCACCCTGCTGATCGCCATCCCCAGCGCCGTGAAGGTGTTCAACTACATCACCACCCTGTGGCGCGGCAACATCATCTTCACGCCGGCCATGCTCTTCAGCGTGGGCCTCGTGGCCACCTTCATCGCCGGTGGTCTCACGGGCATCATCCTCGCCGACAGCGCGCTGGACATCAACGTGCACGACACCTACTTCGTGGTGGCCCACTTCCACATCGTGATGGGCATGAGCGCCATCTTCGGCATGTTCGCGGGGGTGTACCACTGGTTCCCCAAGATGTACGGCCGCATGATGAACACCAAGCTGGGTTATGCCCACTTCTGGCTCACCTTCGTCTCTGCCTTCGGCGTGTTCTTCCCCATGCACTTCGTGGGCCTGGCCGGTGCACCCCGCCGCTACTACAGCTACTCGGAGTTCCCCATGTTCAACGGCGTGGTGGACCTCAACGTGCTCATCACGGTGTTCGCCATCATCGGCGCCCTCGCCCAGATCATCTTCACCTACAACTTCTTCTACAGCATCAAGCGCGGCCCCAAGGCGGTGCAGAACCCGTGGAAGAGCAACACCCTGGAGTGGACCACCCCGGTGGAGCACATCCATGGCAACTGGCCCGGTCCGCTGCCCGTGGTGCACCGCTGGGCCTACGACTACAGCAAGCCCGGCAAGGCCGAGGACTGGGTGAGCCAGATCACCCCGCTCGACCACGACGAGGAGGAGCATTGACCGGTCGCAGCCGTGACCATGACGAATGTCCGCACCTTTGGGCGGACATTCGCCGTTCATGCGCCTCCTGTGCTGCCTGGTCCTGCTCCTTGCCGGAGCCCCGCTGCGTGCCCAGCTGCTGGACAGCATCAGCCTGTTCCTGCGCGAGCGGCCCCGGGTGGTGGCGCGCCTGGACATGCGCGGCTCCTTCGTGAGCAACAGCCGCGTGAGCATGTGGGGCGGCAAGCTGGGGCTGGAGCACGCGCGGCGGTTCCAGTACGGCATCGGCTACAGCTTTCTCTTCAGTGAGGTGGAACAGGAGCGCGTGGTGCCCGAACTGGGCCTGCGCCCCACCTGGCTGCGCCTGGGCTACGCCAACCTCTACGTGGACTACGCCTTCCACCAGCGCGGCCCCTGGGAGGTGCGCATCCCGGTGCAGATCGGCATCGGCCGCGGCAGCCTCAACTACCACGATGCCAACGGGCGCAGGCGCGTGCTGGACCGGTCCGGCATCATCCTGTACGAGCCCGCCATGACCGTGCAGTACCGCCCGGTGCGGCAGGTGGGCCTGGCGGCGGGCTGGGGCTTCCGCATCGCCTTCAACACCCGCTCAAGCCTGGATGAACGCATCACGGCCCCCGTCTACATCCTCGGTGTCCGGGTGTTCCTGGGCGAGATCGCAAGGGACCTGCGGGGCGGGGGAGCGGAGGACTGACGCACGTTACCTTTGGGCACGCACCATGGCCGAAGGCTTCGACCCCCGCAAGGAACAGCGCGCCGCCTCCGACAAGGAGCTGGAGCAGGTGCTGCGTCCGCGCCAGTTCGGCGAGTTCGCGGGCCAGAAGGCCGTGACGGACAACCTGAAGGTGTTCGTGCAGGCCGCCAAGCAGCGTGGCGAAGCCCTGGACCATGTGCTGCTGCACGGGCCACCCGGCCTGGGCAAGACCACCTTGGCCAACATCATCGCAGCCGAGATGGGGGTGGGCATCCGCATCACCAGCGGGCCCGTGCTGGACAAGCCCGCCGACCTGGCCGGCCTGCTCACCAACCTGGAGCCGCACGACATCCTGTTCATCGACGAGATACACCGGCTCACACCGGTGATCGAAGAGTACCTGTACAGCGCCATGGAGGACTACCGCATCGACCTGGTGATCGATGCGGGCCCCAACGCGCGCACCGTGCAGATCGCGCTGAACCCCTTCACGCTGGTGGGCGCCACCACCCGCAGCGGCCTGCTCACCGCACCGTTGCGCGCACGCTTCGGCATCAACAGCCGCCTGGACTACTACGACAGCGATACGCTCAAGGGCATCATCAAGCGCAGCGCAGGCCTCCTGAACGTGCCCATCATCGACGAGGCGGCCGATGAGGTGGCACGCCGCAGCAGGGGTACGCCGCGCATCGCCAACGCCCTGCTGCGCCGGGTGCGCGACTTCGCCCAGATCCAGGGCGATGGCACCATCGAGCTCGGCATCGCGCAGCATGCGCTCAAGGCCCTCAATGTGGACGCCCACGGCCTGGACGAGATGGACAACCGCATCCTCGGCGCCATCATCGACAAGTTCGGCGGTGGTCCCGTGGGCCTAACGACCGTGGCCACCTCGGTGGGGGAGGAGGCGGGCACCATCGAGGAGGTGTACGAGCCCTTCCTGATCATGGAGGGCTACCTGCAGCGCACCCCGCGCGGACGCCTGGCCACCGAGCGCGCGTACCGCCACCTGGGCCGTGTGCAGAGCGTGAAGCCGGGGAGCTTGTTCGAGTGATCCTTATCTTTGATGCTATCATTTGATAGTATCACCGTGCGCCCGCCTTACATCATCAACGCACGCATACTGGAGTTGCTCTTCCAGGTCGGGGAGCGGATCGGTGCGGTGAACGCAGGTCACCTGGAGCGGCCTTCGCCGTCGCTCCGGCGCCGCAACCGGATACGTACTGTACAGGGAACACTTGCCATTGAGGGGAACACCCTTTCCGAGGAACAGGTGACCGCGATCCTGGACGGCAGGCGTGTGTTGGCCAAGCCCTCGGAACTACTGGAGGTCACCAATGCGATGGCCGTGTACGAGGTGCTGCAACGCTTCAATGTGTACCGGATATCCGATCTGCGGAAGGCCCACGGGTCATTGATGAAGGACCTCATCGCGGATGCCGGTCGCTTCAGGTCGCGTGGGGTGGGCATCCTGCGCGGCAGCAGGCTGGCTCATCCGGCCCCACCGGCTTCCATGGTGCCCACCCAGGTCCAGGAACTCCTGCGGTATCTGAAGGAGGACAACGACCCGATGCTGCTCAAGAGCTGTGTGCTCCACTATGAACTGGAGTTCATTCACCCGTTCAGCGATGGGAACGGCCGGATGGGTCGCTTGTGGCAGACGCGCGCCTTGATGGAGGTTTCGCCTGTCTTTGGTTTTCTGCCGGTGGAGGGTTTGGTGCGCGATGCCCAAGCGGACTATTACCGGGCCTTGGCTGAAAGTGATGCAAGAGGGAATTGCACGCCGTTCGTGACCTTCATGCTGGAGCTGATCGCGAAGGCGCTGAAGGAACTGCTCGATGGTCAACGGCCCGTGCTGGATGCCGCTGGCCGGATGGGTCGCTTTCTGATGGACAGGGGCGACCGGACCTTCACCCGGAAGGACTACCTCAGGGCCTATCCCGAGCTCAGTACCGCCACCGCCAGCCGGGACCTGCGCGATGCCGTGAATGTGGGATGGCTGCGCCGAACCGGTGATGGTCGGACCTCGGTCTACAGGACCACGGCGAAGGGCCGTTCACATGCCCGCCCCTAACTTCCCCGCATGTCCGATCCACGCCAGCGCGCGGCACTGATCAAGGCCAAGGCCCACGAACTGGGCTTCCTGGCCTGTGGTGTGGCCCGGGCGGGCTTTTTGGAGGAGGAGGCACCGCGCCTGGAGCAGTGGCTGCGGCAGGGGAAGCACGGCACCATGGCCTACATGGAGCGCCATTTCGACCTGCGGCTCGATCCCACCAGGCTGGTGCCCGGCGCCAGGAGCGTGATCAGCCTCGCCTACAACTACT
>JBIJDX010000153.1:0-7352 GCA_044343855.1 Flavobacteriales bacterium | reverse complement strand
CTACAGCAGCATCCCCGTGGTGGCGGCCCCGCACCAGCTGTGCCTGGGTGGCGGCACCGAGCTCTGCCTGCACGCGGACAAGGTGGTGGCGCACGCCGAGACCTACATGGGCCTGGTGGAGTTCGGCGTGGGCGTGATCCCCGGCGGCGGCGGCACCAAGGAGTTCGCCCTGCGCCTCGCCGACGAACTGAAGGAGGGCGACATCCGCATCAACGCCATGCGCGAGCGCTTCCTCACCATCGGCCAGGCCAAGGTGGCCACCAGCGGGCACGAGGCCTTCGCGCTCGGCTACCTGCGCAAGGGCCAGGACGAGGTGATCGTGAGCCGCGCCCACCAGCTGGCCTATGCCAAGGCCTGCGCGCTGGAGCTGTGGAACAAGGGCTACACCAAGCCCGCACCCCGCAAGGACATCAAGGTGCTGGGGCAGGAAGGCCTCGGCATCGTGTACGTGGGCGCCAACAGCATGCTCAGCGGCAATTACATCAGCCAGCACGATGCGCTGATCAGCGAGAAGCTGGGCTATGTGCTCTGCGGCGGGGATCTGAGCGAGGCGACGGAGGTCTCGGAACAGTATCTCCTAGATCTTGAGCGTAAGGCCTTCGTGGAGTTGTGTATGCAGCGGAAGACGCTGGAGCGGTTGCAGTCGATCATTACCAGTGGGAAAGTGTTGCGGAACTGAGTGCCTGTCCGATGTCCGATGCAAGATTGTCCTATGCAGATGCCGAGCACGCGACTAGAGCTGTCCATTGTCGTTTGTAGAAGGCAAGGTCGTTGAATGTGCTGGCCTCGATAATGAACACTCAACCCTGAATCCCATGAACCGCTTCAAGAATTTGGTCGTCTGGCAGCAGGCTCTTTCGCTCTCCGTTGAAGTCTATCGGCTAACCGAGAAGTTCCCAAAGAAGGAGGTCTATGGCCTTGCCAGTCAGATGCAACGTGCAGGTGTATCGGTTCCGAGCAATATCGCAGAAGGTGCTGCCCGCAATCATGACGGCGAGTTCTACCACTTCCTCGGAATCGCCTGTGGATCAGCGGCGGAACTCTACACCCAAACGATGATCGCCAGGGAACTTGAGTACATCACCCGCGAGCAATCCGACAGGATCACAGGTGAACTGGACCACATCATGAACCGGATCTTCAAGCTGCAAGATCAGCTCGAGACCAAACACAAGAAACGCCCGACGCGCAGCTAGCTCAAGTGTCCTATGTCTGATGCAAGACTGTCTGATGCCCAATGCCTCATTCCGCAGGCTCGCAGCATCTACAAACTTGACCCGGAGTTAGGACCGCCGAGACAGCCGCGTAGGACAATCTTGCAACAGTCATAAGACACTCCCCCATGAACGCATACATCATAGCCGGTTTCCGAAGCGCAGTAGGAAAGGCGCCCCGCGGCAAATTCCGTTTCACGCGCCCCGACGACCTGGCCGCGCACTTGGTGAACCACCTGGTGAGCTCGGTGCCGAACCTGGACCGCACGCGCATCGACGACGTGATCGTGGGCAACGCCACGCCCGAGGCTGAGCAGGGCCTGAACATCGGCCGCATGATCAGCCTGATGGGACTGAACACCGACAAGGTGCCGGGCATGACGGTGAACCGCTACTGCAGCAGCGGCAGCGAGACCATCGCCATCGCGGCGGCCAAGATCCACAGCGGGCAGGCCGATGTGATCGTGGCGGGCGGCGTGGAGTGCATGAGCCCGATCCCCTTCGGCGGCTGGCGCATCGTGCCGAACGCCAAGGTGGGCAAGGCGCAGCCCACGTACTACTGGGGCATGGGCCTCACCGCCGAGGCCGTGGCGCGCGACTTCAAGGTGAGCCGCGAGGACCAGGACGCCTTCAGCCTGCGCAGCCACGAGAAGGCGCTGGCCGCGATTAGCACCGGCAAGTTCACCGACGAGATCGTGCCCTACACCGTGGAGCGCGTGTACCTGGATGCGAAGGAGAAGCGCCAGGTGGAGCAATACGTGGTGGACACCGATGAAGGTCCGCGCGCGAGCACCCTGGAGGCGCTGGCGAAACTGAAGCCGGTGTTCGATGCGAAGGGCAGCGTAACGGCCGGCAACAGCAGCCAGACCAGCGACGGCGCGGCCTTCGTGCTGGTGGTGAGCGAGCGCATGCTGAAGGAACTGAACGTGAAGCCGATCGCCCGCCTCCTCTCCTACCACGTGGCCGGCGTGGAGCCGCGCATCATGGGCATCGGTCCGGTGGCGGCGGTGCCGAAGGCGCTGGAGAAGGCCGGGCTGAAGCTGAGCGACATCGGGCTGTTCGAGCTGAACGAGGCCTTCGCCTCGCAATCGCTGGCGGTGGTGCGCGAGCTGGGCATCGACCCGGAGCTGGTGAACGTGAACGGCGGGGCCATCGCGCTGGGGCATCCGCTGGGGTGCACGGGCGCGAAGCTGAGCGTGCAGCTGTTCAATGAGATGCGGCGGAGGAAGCAGAAGTATGGGGTGGTCACCATGTGCGTGGGGACGGGACAGGGTGCGGCAAGTGTGTTCGAGTTGTTGAATTGATGGAGCATAAGCGGAAGATTGGTTTGGGCGTGCCCCCGCCTCAAATGCAGGCGGGGTAGGGCTTTCCGCTGTACTCCTCACACGGATTAACGTGCTGCGGGGTGCCGCTCCAATCCGTCACGGAAATACAGATCCCGGTCAACCCGTAGCTTGCTGCAACTGAGCAGCAGCGCTCATCAACTTCGCCTGAAGCTTCGAGAAGCTACCAAGTTGTTCAGCCGAGAGATTGCTTCCCGCGGTAACGTGAGCGCACTGCTGGCGAAGGAGCTGGTGCGTTCGCCACGGCCGGGCATCGGCCTCAAGGGCGTCTTCGCCGTGGACAGTCCGCTGGACCTGGTACACCTGTACGAATGCTCGAAGCGCGACTTGGCAAAGAGCAGCTTCCCGGATTACAAGGACGAAGCGCGCTACTTGCAGGCCTTTCTGGACAGCACCCTCGGGTCGCCCACGGACAGCATGGCCAACTACGAGCGCTCCGCTCCCCGGTTGAACTCGTCCGCGAGCGTAGCCCCGCTGAAGGACCTGCCCATCCGCTTCTACACGTAGCCGGACACCGCGTGGTGGCGCACCAACCGAGATGACAGCTACGAGGAGCTGAACTCCTTCGCCATGAAGCGGATCCATGACACGCTGGTGGCGGCGGGGAATATGCGGGCGGAGTACATCACTACGGAAGGGCGTGGCGTACAGCATGGCAACCGGTACCCGCATGCGTGGAGCATCGTGGAGGAGCGGGAGCTGGTGCGGTGGATCGAGGGGCTGGTGGAGTGAGGGAGCCGCACGGTCCGCTTGCCTCCATGGATATCCGAGAATTTCCGCTAATAGCCGGAAAATATCCCACCCCCCTGCGACCCCTTCAGGGTCGAATGCCTCCTTGGTGGGCCAAATGCTAATGGCTGTGACCCCTTCGGGGTCAGGAACGACCATGTGATGGTGCAATTGCTGCCAGCTGTGATGCCTTGGAGCGCGTGAACGCGTATGGACCACGGCCACCGGCCGACCCCGGAGAGGTCGCAGGCATTAACCGGAATACATGATGCCACCACGACCCTGAAGGGGTCGCAGGGTGAGTTCCGCGTGAGGGGCAGGAGCGGCGACCTGCCGATGGAACAACCTTGCAGCCACGAGCAGCGAAGAGGCTGTGACGAAGGAGCAGACCCCGACGCGCCGTGGATGCCGGGCGGGACAAGGCAGCCACAGCGCCCCGAGGCCTCGGTGGACCAGACCCGAGGCTTTTGCGAGGGGCACGCCACGAGCAAGACTCAAGTCACAAGGTTCACGCCTTCGCTTGGGGCTACGGCGCGCGGCAAGTACAGAGGGGTCAAGGTCGCCCGGCACCATCCCCCAGTCGCCACTGACCTCCCGACACCTATCGGGACCCCGTTCCCTCCCCCGGAACCAACCCTCTTGGAAATTTGTTATGCGTGCATAACTTTATCCCGAACCTGACGTAGCACCCACAGAGGCAGTTCGATCATGTGATCGACCTATCCTCTGAACATCCGATCGACACCATGAGCACCGACGCGAAGAAAGCCCTCCAGGGCGGCGAATTCCTGATACGCGCCAGCGAACCGCGGGACATCTTCATCCCCGAGGAGTTCAACGAGGAGCAGCGCATGATCGCGCAGAGCTCGCGCGAATTCCTGGAGCAGCATGTATGGAGCCAGCTCGACCGCATCGACTCGCTGGAGGAGGGCCTGATGCCGAACCTGCTGGACAAGGCCGGCGAGCTGGGCCTGTTGGGCATCAGCGTACCCGAGGAGCTCGGTGGCTTCGGCAAGGACTTCCTGACCGGCATGCTAGTGACAGAGATCACCGGCGCGGGACACAGCTTCAGCGTGGCCATTGCGGCGCACACCGGCATCGGCACGCTGCCCATCCTGTACTACGGCGATGAGGCGCAGCGGAGGAAATACGTGCCCAAGCTGGCCACCGGTGAGTGGAAGGCGAGCTACTGCCTCACCGAGCCCGGCAGCGGCAGCGATGCCAACAGCGGCAAGACCAAGGCCGTGCTGAGCGACGACGGGAAGCACTACATCCTAAACGGCCAGAAGATGTGGATCACGAACGGCGGGTTCGCCGACGTGTTCACGGTGTTCGCCAAGATCACCGACCCGAAGACGGGCGAGGCGGACAGGAACCTCACGGCCTTCATCGTGGAGAAGGGCTTCGGCGGCATCACCCTGAACCCCGAGGAGAAGAAGATGGGCATCAAGGGCAGCAGCACGCGCCAGGTGTTCTTCAACGACTGCAAGGTGCCGGTGGAGAACCTGCTGGGCGGGCGCGAGAACGGCTTCAAGATCGCGGTGAACATCCTGAACATCGGCCGCATCAAGCTGGCCGGCGCGGCGCTGGGCGGCGCGAAGGCCACCGTGGACATGAGCGTGAAGTACGCCAACGAACGCGCGCAGTTCGGCAAGCCGATCAGCGCCTTCGGGGCCATCCGGCAGAAGCTGGCCGACCAGGCGACCTACTGCTACGTGGTGGAGAGCGCCACCTACCGCTGCAGCAACGACATGGAGCGCGCGATCGAGGACCTGAAGGCCGGCGGTGCCGACCATGCCACCGCGCTGCTGAAGGGCGTGGAGCAATACGCCGCAGAGGCCGCCATTTTGAAGGTGGCCGGCAGCGAGTGCCTGGACCACGTGGTGGACGAGGGCGTGCAGATCTACGGCGGCATGGGCTACAGCGCCGAGAGCCCCGTGGAGCGCGCCTACCGCGACAGCCGCATCAACCGGATCTTCGAGGGCACCAACGAGATCAACCGCATGCTCACGGTGGACATGCTGCTGAAGCGCGCGATGAAGGGACAGCTTGACCTGATGGGTCCGGCGCAGGCCGTGGCCGCGGAGCTGATGGGCATCCCCGACATGCCGGAACCGGATGATTCACTGCTCGGCGACGAGAAGCGCATGGTGGCGAACTTCAAGAAGGCGGTGCTGATGGTGGCCGGTGGTGCCGCGCAGAAGCTGGGCCTGGAACTGGCGAAGCACCAGGAGACGCTGATGCATATCGCCGACATGGTGATCGACACCTACCTCGCAGAAAGCACGCTGCTGCGGACGCTGAAACTTGCAGAGATGAAGGGCGCTGCGAACGTCCAGGAACAGCTGGCCATGTGCCAGCTCTACATCCACGACGCGGCCGACCGTATCCATAAGTACGCCAAGGAAGCGGTGTGCAACTTTGCCGAGGGCGATGAGCGTCAGGCGATGTTGATGGGTGCCAAGCGCTGGAGCAAGAACACGCCGCTGAACACGGCCGAACTGCGGAAGGCGATCGCGAAGAAATTGATCGCTGAGGGGAGGTACTGTTTCTGATCGGCAGGCGACCAGCAAGCGCAAGCCGTCAGGGTTGCCGGGCGATTCGTTCCTGTCTTTCCAATTCCCGAGCATCTTTTCCACGCTTGAGATAGGATAGCATTTGCGCCGCTCCTCCATGATGCCCAATGTTATCATATCGAACTCCGACGTTCTCGAAATGGCGGTATTACAGCTTGGTGCACTCGCCAGCGATGGCGTAGATGCGCTCAATGCTGGCCGTTTCGGCTTTGTGCTCTCCTGAAGGCACTGTGACCATGAGTTCATAGTCGCTGTGCGCGATGATCCGATCCCGGATCTTCTTCAACGGTCCCCAATGACCATCAGCTTCGGCCTTCAAGGCAGTGATGCTCTCGTGGAATGGCAGTGCCTTGGCGTCTTGAACCAATCGCGCCAACGAGATATTGTCCCTCCCCCTGGATACTGCAGGATCCATGAGCCTTCCAGCGGTTTGAATAAAGGAGGACCAGTACAGCCTGTGCAGCCTAGCGAAAAACAACGGACCCGTTGAGTTCAGCACATCCAGGTCCTCCTGCACCGAACTGAATATCTTCTTGCACTCCGCCAAGTCGAAATGTGCCACAACGAGTTGCTCATGCATCCATTTTACAACCTTCGGCACAGCCGAGGACTCCGTGTTGTTCTTCATCATGTCTTATGCTTCTTCACATTCTTCTTTCCCGCTGGTACAACCTTCTTCTCCTCCCCCTCCAAACGTCGTTGCACCTTCTTCATGTCCTCGGCCGGAGGTAGCTCTTCCGGCTTCACGCCACGTTCGGCCAGCATCTTCCGCACAGCAACGTTGTTGTCCACATGTTCCTTTGTGATCGGTGCTTCGCCATGGAGGTCCTTATCCACCACATTGTGCCCGGTGAGCTCGGTGGCAAAGTCCTTGGCCTTGATGGTCAATGTGGGGAGAAAGTCAGCAAGGGGTCGGCTTTCCGGAACAACCAGCTTCCGCTTCATGTCGCCGGTGGTGAAGCCGCCGAAAAGTGCTTGGTCGCCTTTGGACCTGATGACAGCGAAGCCACGCTCATCCACCCCGCGCTCGAAGAGGATGCCAGAGAGCTTCTTCTCCGAGCGTGTCAGCTTCTCACGCGCTGATACCCGCGCCACATCGAGCATCCGCTTCTCGATCAGTTCCTGCTTCCGTGTCTGAACGGCGAAGTAGGTCTGTGCAAAGGCGATCTCCGGCTTGGTGGGATCCCCGTTCTGGGCGATGAGATAGCACGCATACCTGGTCAAGGCCACATCCTCCACGGCACGTTCGGAACCGCTGCCGAGCGCGACCATTTTCGTGAGGTCACGAAAATGGTCCTGGGTCCGGTGGCCACTGGCTTCGCAGGACTTCCGTGCGCGCTCCATGGCCACCTTGAAGTTCTCCCAGCGTGCGTAACCCAGCATCGCCTGAAGTTCCCGTGCGCTCCAGCATTCAACACCTGCGTGGAGATAACACGCCTCTTCGAACCGACGGAAGAGTTCATTGATTTGCCCCCTGTTCATTGTGACGG
>JBIJDX010000017.1:0-20751 GCA_044343855.1 Flavobacteriales bacterium | reverse complement strand
TGGGTGAGTTGCTCGTTGCGTCATAGTTCTCGGCATACCAATCCTCGGCCTGCATGGCGAAGAGGTTCAGCTTGTAGGCGAATCTGTCCCTGCCGTCCTTGTTCTTGAACACCTGCGCCCAACGAACGGCCCCCTCCAGCAGCTCGCGCTCACCGGCCTTGGCGCTCACGCTCAATCCAGGGAAAAGCCACGGGCTCTTGGTGGTCATGTTGATCACCCCATTGAAGGCGCCCGGCCCGAAGAATGCGGTGCTGGCCCCGGCGACGATGTCCACCTTCATCACGTCCAGGTCGCTCGCCCCCAGGAAATTGCCCAGCGAGAAGTTCAGCCCGGGGCTCTGGTTGTCCACTCCATCGATCAGCTGCAGGCTCCGCACCGGACTGGTACTGTTGAAACCGCGGGTGTTGATCACCTTGAAGCCCATGCTGGCGGCGGTCATGTCCACGCCCTTCAGGGTGCCCAGGCTCTCGTAGAAATCGCCGCTCGGGGCCTCCCGGATGGCAATGACGTCCATGGTCTCCACCGTCAGGGGCGCCTGTTTCTGCTTTTCGGTGATGCGACTGCCGATGACCTCCGCCTCCTGCAAAAGCACCTGGTCCGTGCTGAGCTTGAACTTCAACTGCTGGTCGAGGCTCTTGACCACCACCTCCTGGGGCGCATAGCCGATGAAGCTCACCACCAGCGTGTACGGCGGCAGTTCGCTCACCTTCAGCTCGAAGCGGCCGTCAAGATCGGTCACGGCTCCGGTCGTGGTGCCCTTGATGAGCACGTTGGCACCGATGATCGTCTCGCCGGTATTGCCGTCGGTGACAGTTCCGCGGAGCACGTAAGACTGCGCACTGGCCAGCGCGACCAAGCAGCAGGAAGCCAGCAGGAGCAGTTGACGCAGGGCCAGGGATGGAAGGGACATACGGGGTCGGGTGCGTTGGGGTCTGTTGCCGCAGGGCGGCTCTGCAGGGCGAAATATAGTTTGCTCCCGGCACCCGTGGGGTGTGCAACCTACAGGCCGCGCGCCAATGCGGTGGCCATGGCCACCATCAACACCAGCAGCGGCAGTTGCAGCAGGGTGAGCAGTGCAAGCACCGGGGCGTTGGACAGGTCCGGGGCGGCACCCCTCCGTTGGGTCAGGCGCCAGCGCACCAGGGTGACCATGGGCCAAAGCTCCAACAGGAACACCAGGCCGAACAAGCCCATCTTGCCAAGGAACCAGTGGCTCTCCAGGTAATGCTCAGTGCCCTTCTCAAGGCCGCCGAACGCACGCCACAGCCCTGTGGCCACCCAGCCCACCGCCGCAATGCCGTACCAGTTGTCGGCCATGAAAACCGCACGCAGACCTTCGCTGCCATGCAGGTTGCGGAGCGCACGCCAACGGGCATGCACGGCCGCGAAACCGATGGCCAGCAGCAACAGGTGAACGGTGGCGATGAGGTAGCGCAGGGTCATGTGGTGTCGGGTCGTCGATGCAAAGTAAGGGGCGGCTTACATCCGTTCTCGTGCTGATCACCGGCCAATGACCCGTGATGTTCACCTTTGCGGCATGCCCGTAACCCTCACCAGCCACGGCGCCGCAGGAACGGTCACCGGTTCCAAGCACCTGCTCACGGTGGAGCGCGCCGATGGCAGCATCAGTCGTATCCTGCTTGATTGTGGAATGTTCCAAGGGGAGGCCGTGCGCGACGAGCGTCATGACCCGAACCGCACCTTTGGCTTCGACCCTGCCGAGGTTGATGTGGTGGTGCTGAGCCATGCCCACATCGATCACAGCGGCCTGCTGCCGCGCCTTGTGAATGAAGGCTACCAAGGCCCCATCTGGAGCACCCCCGCCACCCGCGACCTGTGCGTGATGATGCTGGCGGACAGTGCCCATATCCAGGAGTACGATCACCAGTACGACCTGAAGAGGGCCCGCAAGCGCGGCCGTGAACCTGAGTTCGATGAGCCGCTCTACGACAAGGATGATGTGGCGCCCACATTGGAGCGGTTCAATACGCTGGATTACGGTGCGCATCGTGCGATAGCGCCGGGTGTGGAACTCCATTTCACCGATGCCGGCCACATCCTGGGCAGTGCGGCCGTTCATCTTCGCATCGATGATGGCGGGCGCCAGCTGCGGATCAGCTTCACAGGCGATGTGGGTCGCTACGTGGAGCGGCTGCTGCCTGAGCCGGAGCCGTTCCCGCAGGCCGATGTGATCCTCTGCGAGTGCACCTACGGCGACCGCGACCATGCACCCGTGGCGGAGGCGGAGGATGAGCTTCTCCGCCATGTGATGCAGGTGTGTGTTCAGAACAGGGGCAAGTTGATCATACCGGCCTTCAGCATCGGCAAAACGCAGGAGATACTCTACACACTGAACAGTCTCAGCAACGAGGGCCGCCTGCCGCGCATACCGGTATTCGTGGACAGTCCGCTCGCCATCAGTGCCACCGACATTGCGCGGCACTACAGCTACCTGCTGCGTCCAGAGGTGCGCGCCGAACTGGCACGCGACCCGGACCTGTTCTCCTTCCCGGGTGTTGAGTTCGTGCGTTCTCCGGACCGCAGCAAGCAGCTCAATGGACAGCACGGGCCCTGCATCATCGTGGCTGCGAGCGGCATGATGGAGGCGGGGCGTGTGCGGCATCACCTGCGCAACTGCCTTCCGGATGGCCGCAATGGTGTATTGGCAGTTGGCTTCTGCGCACCCGGCACCCTGGGTGCCCGTCTGCTGGAAGGGGCCACCGAGGTCTCGATCTTCGGCGATGTGGTCCCGGTGCGTGCACGCATCCAGCGAATGGAGTTCTACAGTGCACATGCCGACCGCAACGAACTGGTGCGGTACCTGTCCTGCCAGAAGGCGGATCGCGTGGAACGTGTGTTCCTGGTGCACGGGGTGGACGAGGCGCTGGAAGGGATGCGGGAGCGCTTGTCCGAGGCGGGGTTCAGGCACGTGGAGATCGCCCGACGGGGACGCTCCATCACCCTGTGACGGGCGTGTTGAGGGTGTCCCTGTCAGTGTGCCCTGGTCAGTTGCCGCCGGCAAAACCGGTGGCCTGCTTGAGGTTGTCGGGCAGGGGCGGGAGCCTTCGGCGCTCGAACAGGAAACTGCTGAGGTCCGCGATCTCGCTGAAGATGTAGTGGCTGTCCATCGCCCCCTTCAGGTAGGCCTTGCCCGTGCTGCCACCTGTGCCCACGCGCAGGCCGATCATGCGGTGCACCATGTTGATGTGGCGGTTGCGCCAGGCGGCGAGCCCCTCGTCGATGTCCAGCAGTACCTGCAGGAACCGGAAGGCCAGCTGGAAAATGGGTTCGTCGCGATACAGCATGATGAAGAGGGCGCTCCGCGCGGCTTTCGGGCTCAACCGGCGCGCGGGATCGCCGTCAACGAAGATCCTTCGCCACAACGCGGCATTCCCTTCCTCCCCCTCCACAAGGCCGGCCGTGTAGGACCGCTCCAGTTGGTCGAAGAAGTCACCGCCGTTATCCGGCCAGTAGGACCGGTCCAGGAAGGGCATGCGCTCGAGCCATGCGTTCACCAGTTCCAGCAGGGTGGGCTGCGATTCGAGCGCCTCGATCTCCGCCTTGTCCCCGGGCCTGAGCTGGCTGGTGTAGTACTGCCGGCCGAAACGCTTCTCCATGCGCAGGCCCAGCCGCGCCTCCAGTACCTTGAACTGCGTGCTCTGGAACCCGCTCGCGGGCCGCAGCAGGTCGCGGAAGTCCAGGAAGTCCAGTGGGGTCATCGTTTCCATGATGTCCATCTGGTGCACCAGAACGCCGAGGATCGTCTTCACCCGTTCGAGGCGGTGAACGGCCACGTTGAGCTCCCCGTTGTTGTCGTCAACATGGCGGTCGGCGAAGATGTCGATCACGCTCCCCACCTCGTGCAGCACCTGCTTGAACCACAGCTCGTAGGCCTGGTGGATGACGATGAAAAGCAGCTCGTCATGCGCCTTCACACCGTGCTTGTCGCTTTCGGGTGCCTGGGCGTTGAGGATCTTGTCCAGTTGGAGGTACTCCGGGTAGTAGACGTTGCTCATGCGTGCGGTTGCCGGGTGGGCGGCCAAATGTAGCGGCCACAGGCACCCGAACGCCGGTCCCCTGTCAGGTGCGCGCTTCGCTGGAGCATGCCGGGCTGTTCGCCACCCGGCTGGGAGAAGGCGGCTATTTCACCTCCATGTTCCGGGTGCCGGACCTGGCCTCGCGTCGTTCCTTCCGCAGCAGCACCAACTTCTTGAACTGCTCCTCCGTGAGCACGTTCCGCAGGTCCGATTCCCGCTGGGCGCGGAGTGCCTTGGCTTTTGCCTTGTGAGCCGTGTCGTCCGGATGTGCCGCGCGCAATTCCCTCATTCCATCGGCGTATCTGGTGTCGATGGCACTCACCCGCTTGGTCTGATCATCGCTCAGTCCCAGCTTCGGCATGAACTCACCATCCTTTCCATGGAGCTTCGTTCCCCTGCCCGGGGAACCCCCTTGGGCCTTCCTTTCCTTGCGTCCCGCCTCTTCCAGTTCCTTCATGCGGCCGTACTGTTCCTCCGTCATTACGGCCTTCAACTCGGCCGCACGCTGCCGGCGCAGGGACCTTGACCTATCCTTGCGTGCGGCTTCATCCAGGCCTTCGGTGCGCAGCGCTGCCATTTCCTTGGCGAACCCGCTGTTGATCCCACCCACCTTCATTGCCTGCTCATCGTTCAGGCCGAGTTCGCGCACCAACATGTCGGTGCTCTCCCTGGCCCGTTCGTGCGCGCGTTCCTCCGTTCTGGCCGGGTCACGTTCACGGGCGTGCGTCTGCGCGTTGAGGCTGCCTGATACGATCGATGCGCACAGTATCGCGGTGAACAATGGCTGGTTCATTCTGGTGATGTGGTTTGCAGCATTTGACGCACGGACCATGCCGGGGTTTGATCGGTCGTTGGGGGCGCTGCTGCCTGGGCAGGCCGTGATGGACCGGTACAGGGCCCTGCTCAGGAGCCCTTGAAATGCTCCTCCATGAACAACTGCACAGTGCGGTTGAACAGATCGGGTACCTCGAGGTTCGTCAGGTGCCCGGCACCAGGAAGGACCACCAGCCGCGCGCCGGTCATTGCATCGGCCATCACCTGGCTGGTATGCAGCGGCATCAGGGCATCATGCTCGCCGGTGATGATGAGCCCGGGCACGTTCAGGCGTTGCAGCACGGCGAGCCGATCGGGCCGCTGGGCCAATCCGAGCGCCGTTGCGGCCACGGTCTCGGGTCGCTGACGGGCGATGATCGTGGTGACCAGCTCCGCCACCTCCGGATGCTCGCTTCGGGTGGTGGCGCCCAGCAGCTTGGGCATCATGCCCCGGGCTATCACGTCCATGCCCTTTTCACGGGCGTTCCGTGCCATTTCGTGTCGGGCAGCGACGCCATCCTCATCGTCGGCATTGCTGCGCGTGTTGCACAGGATGATGCCTGCAAGGCGATCCGGCCACCGTTCGGCGAACGCCATTGCGATGTAGCCCCCCATGCTCAAGCCGCACATCACCACCTTCCCGATCCCGCGTGCATCCAGGAGTTCCTTGATGTCGGCCGCGTGTGAACGCATGGGCATGATGGCTGGCAGCTCGCGGGTGTCGGTCCCGAAACCGCGCAGGTCCTCGGCAATGACTTCCGTGAGGCCCGAAAGCCCCGCCACCTGAGGCGCCCACATTCCGGAGTCTAACGGAAACCCATGGATCAGTAGGAGCGGAGGGGGTTCACGCATGGGGCAGGGTAGGAGCTCCTTCTGTTCGGAACTTCACACAAAGTTAACACCCGGGGCACCGCGGCATGTTCGTCGTGCATTCAGCGTGCCAGCGCTCAAGGGTTGAAAGGTTCCTGTCCGGTCACATGGGCCTGCACGCTGATCTCGTGATCCCCCCAGCGCACCACCTGGCCTGCCCGCACCTTGAACGTCTTCCGAAGCTCCTGAAGACCATCCACGTACACCCCCCCTTCCGCCACCAACTGTTTGCCCTCACCTCCGCTGAGG
The DNA here is from genome assembly GCA_044343855.1 of Flavobacteriales bacterium. Classification (GTDB taxonomy): domain Bacteria; phylum Bacteroidota; class Bacteroidia; order Flavobacteriales_F; family PHOS-HE28; genus PHOS-HE28. The sequence continues at coordinate 14,782 of JBIJDX010000017.1, read as the reverse complement.
CAGATGCCCACGAGTTTCAGCAGCTGGTTCAATTCCACGAAATCGCCGCGCAGCGTGAAGGTGTGCCGGTGCATGTGCGCAAGATAGGCCGCGCCGGACCATGATGGATGGGTCATGTTCGGCAGGTGGGCACTCCTCCAGGGACCATCCGCTTGTGCGTTGCAGCCACCGCGCGCTACTTTAGCGGACCCTCCACCCAAGGGGAAGCCCTCCACGGCATGCACGGCATGAGGAAGCTACCGACCCTATCCCTGGCAATGATGCTCGCCACACCTACGGCAGCGCAGACGCGCTCCATCGCATTCACTGAGTTCGACCTCGATAACGGCTTGCATGTGATCCTGCACGAGGATCACAGCACGCCCATAGTGGCGATCGGGGTGATGTACCATGTGGGAAGCAAGAATGAGGACAAGGACCGGCGTGGCTTCGCACACTTCTTCGAGCATCTGCTGTTCGAGGGTTCGGCCAACATCGAAAGGGGCGGGTTCAGCCGTCATGTGGAGCGCGCAGGAGGCGTGCTGAACGCCAACACCACGGGCGACCGCACCTATTACTATGAGGTTCTCCCGAGCGAGCAGCTGGAACTGGGTCTGTGGCTTGAGAGCGAGCGCATGCTCCACGCCAAGGTGGATCAGAAGGGGGTTGACACGCAGCGTGAGGTGGTGAAGGAGGAGCGGCGGCAGCGTTATGAGAACCAGCCTTACGGAAGCATCCTGATCGAAGTGCTGAAGCGGGCCTACACCGTGCATCCATACCAGTGGCCCACCATCGGTTTCATGGAGGATCTCAACGCCGCATCCGAGGCGGATTACAAGGCGTTCTACAAGAAGTTCTATGTACCCAACAATGCGGTGCTGGTGGTGGCGGGCGATATCGACCGGACCCGCGCACGGGAGCTCGTGGGTCGCTACTTCGCCGATATCCCGCGTGGGGCCGATGTGCGGCAGCCTGTCATCGAGGAACCACCGCTGGCCGGCGAGGTGCGCGACATCATCCACGACCGTATCCAACTGCCCGCCGTGGTCACCGCCTATCGCATCCCGGCCCTTGGCACCCGCGACTTCTACGCAGTGGACCTCTTGAACCGCCTGCTCTCCAACGGCAATTCGTCCCGCCTCAATGTGGCCCTGAAAGAGGAGCAGCAGAAGGCGGTTTATGTGGGCGCCTTCAGCCTGCCATTCGAGCATCCCGGTCTGGCCATTCACTTCGCCATCGCCAATGCCGGTGTGGTTCCTGATGAGCTCGAGCGCTCCATGGATGCCGAGGTCGGTCGCATCATGCGCGAAGGTGTACCCCCCCTTGAGTTCGAGAAGTTGAAGGCCCAATTGGAGACCGAGTATGTGGCGGACAACGGCCGGGTGGCGGGTGTGGCCAACAACCTTGCCACGGCGCATATGATGTTGGGCGGGGCTGCCGAGGTGAACCGCGAACTGGACCGCTACCTCGCACTCACGCCCCAGGACCTGCAGCAGGCCGCTTCCACGTATTTCACCCCCGAGCGCCGCGTGGTCCTGCACTACCTGCCGCTCTCCCAGAAACCACAGCCATGAACAGCGCGGGCCTCCCATTTTCCCGCCGGGCCGTGCTTGCCGGCCTGGGCCTGTTCCTATCCATTTCCATGAACGCACAGCTGAACCGCAGCATTCCGCCAGCCCCGGGCCCGGCCCCCACGGTCAACCTCGGGGAGCACGAAACGTTCACCCTCAAGAACGGCATGCGCGTGATCGTGGTGGAGAACCACAAGTTGCCCATGGTCAGCGTGCAGGTGCGTTTCGATATCCCACCGATCGTGCAGGGCGACAAGGCCGGCATGGTGGACCTTGTGGGTGAGTTGCTTGCCGCTGGCACGGATCGCATGAGCAAGGCACAGATCGACGAACAGGTGGATCAACTGGGAGCCTCGCTGGCCACCTCCAACGATGGCATCTACGCCAGCTGCCTGAAGAAGAACCTCGCCGCACTGATGCCCCTGGTCAGGGACATCATCACCGCACCCGCATTTCCCGAGCGTGAGTTCGCCAAGGTGATGACCCGCACCCGCTCTGGTCTCCAACAGCGGAGGGAGGATCCGGATGCCATCGCCGAGGTCGTGAGCCGTTCGGTGATCTACAGTCGTACACACCCCTATGGCGAGGTGACAACGGACCGCACGCTCGATAATATCTCCGTGAAGCATGTGACCGGCTATTACCAGCTCTTCTTCCGCCCCGAGCAGGCCTACCTCGTGTTCGTTGGTGACATCACCGCAAAGGAGGCCAAGGGCCTTGCCACACAGCATTTCGCGGGGTGGAAGCCGCAGCGGCCGGCCACCGTGAGGAACGAGGACGGCACCGAGGACATGGAGGGTTTGGGAAGGGTTCGCATGATGCCCAAGGTGGCCGTGCCATCCGGATCACGTCGCGTGTATGTGGTGGACAGACCGGGAGCCGCACAATCCGTGATACGGGTCGGATTCCCGCTCAATCTCCAGCCACGCGACGTACGTGCAATGCCCGCCCAGGTGATGAACACCATCCTGGGTGGTGGTGTCTTCAACGCACGCCTGATGCAGAACCTGCGTGAGGACAAGGGGTGGACCTACGGTGCCTATTCCTCCCTGGATGCGGACCGTTTCAATGGGCATTTCCATGCCAGTGTGAGTGTACGCACAGCGGTCACAGACAGCGCGGTGCATGAGATCATCAGGGAGTTGGACCGGATGGTGGGCGAACCTGTCACTGCAGAGGAATTGGAACTGGCCAAACGGTTCATGGCGGGCAGCTTCGGGCGCAGCCTGGAGGATCCGCGCACTGTGGGTCGTTTCGCCTTGAATACCTATCTGAACGGTTTGCGTGAAGACCACTATGCCACCTACTTGAAGCGGCTGGATGCCGTCACGGTGGAGGATGTGCAGGCCGCGGCGGCAGCTTTCCTGCATCCCGGACAGGCGGTCATTCTGGTGGTGGGTGACCTCGAGCAGTTCGAGGAGGGGCTTGGTGCCATCAGCATGGATCGGTCCAGACCCGTGCTGCGGCTGGATGAGGACGGTGCCCTGTGGGAGGAGCCCATCACACCCGTCACCGACCGTTCCGCAGAGGACGTCATAGGGAAATACGTAAGGGCGGTGGGTGGAGCCGATGCCATTGCCAAGGCTTCTCACCTGCGAAGGACCGCCAGTGGTTCCCTGAAGGGACGTCCGTTCCGCTACACCGAGTGGTTCGCCCCCGACAGGAAGTACAGGTCCGAAAGCATCGTTAACGATATTCCGGTGGAGGAGGTAATTCATGATGGGGAACGCGCCGCGCGCCGGGGGGAGCAGGGGCAGGAGGAACTTGCGGATGTGGACCTGCAGGAGCTGGTGTTCTTCGCACATCCCGTGCCCGAGGCGGACATGCAGGGGCGGCTGGACCGCATGGTGCTCGCAGGCCGCACCACCCTCGGCGATCGGGAGGCGTTCAAGGTCGTGCTCATGACACAGCATGGCACCATGATCGCCGACTACTTCGATGCTGAGAACGGCCTGCTGGTGCAGCGGGTGGAGGAGAGGTTCATGGCCGGCCGTAACGTGCGGATCGTATCGCGCTTTTCCGATCACGCGGAATACAACGGGCTCCTGTTGCCCAAGCGCATCGTTCGCACCGGGCATCCTGCAGGAAGGATGGAGCTGGTGGTCGATGCCGTTTCAGTCGGTCCGCAGGCAGTGGCTGTCCAGTTCGCAACAGGGCTCCCACCCGTGGTGGAGCCAGCCGAGTATGTTACCGATCCGGGAGATGGGTCTCGGGAGATCCAGAACATGGACCAGGGCGATGGCGGTGAGGAGGAATGATCAGCCCGGCGGTATCACCTCCGCTCGCCGTGCACCCGTTTGGCGGACCACACCGCGAATGCTCTTCGACAGCGCTTCCAGCACGCGCCTTCGTACATAGGGCCTCCGCACCACCAGGCTCACTTGGCGCACGGGTTCGGGTGCCTTGAACCGCCGCACGTGCGGATCATCGGCAGACACGCTGAGTTCCGGCACCAGGGTCATTCCGCTGCCCCTGCGCACCAAGTGCTTCAACGTTTCAATGCTGCCGCTCTCGTAGAGTACGTTGGGGTGCCCGCCGGCGCTCGGCCGATCGCAGAAGCTCAACGTCTGTTCCCTGAAGCAGTGGCCTTCGCTCAACACCCACAGCGGACGGTCACGCAGGTCCGCGCGGGTCAGCACCCTGCTACCCCATAGCGGATGTCCCCGGTGCAGGTAGGCCAGGAACCGCTCCTGGAACAGTGCAACCTCCTCGAACTGGCCGGTGTCCACCGGTGTCACGAGCACCCCAACGTCCAGATCACCGTTCTTCAGCCCCTTCAGGATCCTGCTCGTCCTGCGCTCATCGATGGTCAGTTGGATGCCCGGATGATCATCCGCGAACCGGGGCAGGAACAATGGTATCAGGTAGGGGGCGAGTGTCGGGATGATCCCGATGCGCAACGTCCCGCCAAGACCGGTGTGAAGATCATCCACCATCGCCTGGAGCCGGCCCGCCTCGCGCAGCACCGCCCGAGCCTGTTCAATGATCGGAATGCCAGCTGCGGTCGGCACGACCGGTTGTTCGCGACGGTCGAACAGTTCCACCTCCAGCTCCTCCTCCAGTTTGCGCAGCTGCACGGTGAGCGTGGGCTGTGACACCCCGCAGGCCAATGCCGCCTTGCCGAAATGACGAGAGCCGTCAAGGGCGACGAGATAGTGCAGCTGTTGGAGTGTCATGCGCCTGAACTATTGGTCAGGTCCGTAAAAATAGTCAAGGCCTATTGAGCCGCGTGGCGGTGATGCTCGCGCAACCCGTTGCAGCATCCTGCAATGCGGGCCTATAGTCGTTTAGTTGGACCGCCTGCGCCGTGGTTCGGGTCCGCGTGCCACCTTTGCACCCATGCTCGGTCTGCAACTTCCCACCGATCCCCGCTGGGCTGAACTGGTGCGCCAGGACCTTCCGGAACTGCTCACCGACCATGCCTGGTGCGAACAGAAGGCCGCCTCCAATGCCATCAGCATGATCGTGAGGCACCCCGAGCTCAGCGACCTCGTTGCCGAATTGACGCGCATCGCCCTGGAGGAGCTGGAGCACTTCCGCCAGGTGGTGGACCGCATCCATGCGCGGGGCTGGAAACTCGGTCCGGAGCGCCGTGACAACTATGTGAACGAACTGATGCACTTCGTGCGCAAGGACGGGGACCGCGAGGAACGCCTGGTGGACCGCCTGCTGTTCAGTGCCATGATCGAGGCGCGCAGTTGCGAGCGGTTCAAGGTGCTCACCGGGGAAGTGCAGGATGAGGAGCTGCGGGAGTTCTACCGCGCGCTCATGATCAGTGAAGCCGGGCACTACACCACGTTCATCGGCTTCGCGCGCAGGTACGGCGGTCGGGTGGACGTGGATGCACGCTGGAAGGAGTTCCTGGCTTACGAGGCGCAGGTCGTGGCGCGCTACGGCAGGTCAGCAACCATGCACGGATAGGGTTCTTACGGGGTCTCGCCGCGGCCTTGTCGATCCCAACTGGCATCGACCGTTGCCTTGTTTTCGCCACCTTCACCCCCCAACTTGGACCCCATGCGCCACCTCCTGCCTGTCATCACCCTGGCCCTTTTCGCCCCGATCGCGCTTTCCGCGCAGAAGGCCCACCGGTTCAAGACCGTGCCCGGCGATCCGCTCCAGGCCCGCATCTACACCCTGGAGAACGGCCTGCAGGTGTGGCTGAGCCGCAATCCCGACGCGCCCCGCATCCAGACCAACATCGCCGTGCGCGCGGGCAGCAAGAACGACCCCGCCGATGCCACCGGCCTTGCCCACTACCTGGAGCACATGCTCTTCAAGGGCACCAGCCGCATCGGCACCTCCAACTGGGAGGCCGAACGGGTGCTGTTGAAGCAGATCAGTGACACCTACGAGCTGCGCCGAACCACCACCGATCCCGGGGAACGCGATCGCCTCTACCGCCGCATCGACAGCCTCTCCACCCTGGCCGCTGCGCACTCCATCCCCAATGAGTACGACAAGATGATCAAGAGCCTTGGGGCGCGCGGCACCAACGCTTACACCAGCAACGAACGCACCGTCTACATAAATGACATTCCCAGCGATGAACTGGAGCGCTGGATGGCCATCGAGAGCGAACGCATGCAGGAATGTGTGCTCCGCTTGTTCCATACTGAACTGGAGACCGTCTACGAAGAGTTCAACCGCACCCAGGACAATGATGGACGGCGAGCCTACAAGCGCATGAACGAGCTGCTCTTCCCGCACCACCCCTACGGCACACAGACCACCATTGGCACCGGCGAACACCTGAAGAACCCCAGCATGGAGAAGATCCATGCCTTCTTCGACACGTACTACGTTCCCAACAACATGGCCGTGATCCTTGCGGGTGACATCGACTTCGACCGCACCATCGCCATGGCCGACCGCTATTTCGGTGCGTGGAAGCCGGGTGTGGTGCCATCCTTCGCGGTGCCATCCGCCGCGCCCATCACCGCGCCCATCGTTGATGAGGTTGCCGGTCCCGAGGCAGAGTGGGTGGATATCGCATGGCGCCTTGATGGTGTGGGCAGCGAGGATGCCCTTTACGTGGAACTGGTGAGCGGCATGCTGTTCAACGGCCGGGCAGGCCTCATCGACCTGGGTCTTGTGCAGAGCCAGCGTGTGCTGAATGCCAGTGCCTATGCCAATGTGATGGCCGACCACAGCCAGCTGGAGATCAGCGGCGAACCCAAGGAAGGCCAGCGGCTCGAGGAGGTGCGCGAACTGCTGCTCCAACAGGTGCAGGCCCTGCGTGAAGGACGGTTCGACGACTGGCTCATCGAGGCCGTGGTGAACGACCTGCGGATGCGTCGTATGCGCAGCTGGGGTGAGAACAACAGCCGCAGCGCCGCCGCCATGACCGATGCCTTCATCCTGCGGAAGGAGTGGGACGCGGAAGTGGCGTTCCATGATCGCATGGCACGCATCACCAGGCAGCAGGTCATGGAATTCGCGTCCAACAGGCTCGCCAACGGTCATGTGACCATCTACAAACGCCAGGGCGTGAAGACCGGCGTGCACAAGGTGGAGAAGCCTGCCATCACGGCCATTGACATCAAGCGCGGCGGCAGAAGCGCCTTCCGCAGCGAATGGGAACGCCTGCCCACCATCGCCATGACGCCCGAGTTCATCGACTTCGATGCCGCCATCCAGCGCAGCAGCCTCAAGAGCGGTGTGCCCCTGGCCGTGGTGAAGAATCCCTCCAACGAGCTGTTCAGCCTCCGGTACATCGTGGAGATGGGCAGCCGCCACGACCTCACCCTGCCCGTGGCCACCGACCTCCTGCAATACCTCGGCACCAGCACCCTCAGCCCGGAGGAACTGAAGAAGAAGCTCTTCCGCCTCGGCCTGGACCTGTCCGCCACCACCACCGACGACCGCTGCTACATCACCCTCAGCGGCCTGGAGAAGAGCCTGCCAGAAGGCATCGCGTTGATGGAGTCGCTGCTGGTCACCGCGCAGCCCAACGATGCCGCGCTCGCCAACCTGGTGGCCGACATGCGCAAGTCGCGGCAGGATGCCATGCAGGACAAGGGCACCATCCTTCAAGGCGGCTTGCTGAGCATGGCCCGGTACGGTGCGCGCTCTCCATTCAACGATGTCCTCAGCGATGCGCAGCTCAGCGCGCTCACGAGTGATCAATTGCTGGGGCAGGTGCACGGGCTCATGAGCTATGAGCATACCGTGTTCTACTACGGCCAGCGCAGTGCCAAGGAAGTGGGCGTGCTGCTGGATGGCGCCCACAAGGTCCCCGCCAAGCGCAAGGCCGTGCCCGCACCGCGCGCCTACCCCGAAGTGGAGGTCACGAGCAACAGTGTGCTCTTCGTGGACCACGATATGGTGCAGACCGAGCTGATGATGGTGAGCAAGGCCGGTGGCTTCGATCTGGAGAAGATGCCCTATGCCAGCCTCTTCAACGAATACTTCGGCAGCGGCCTCAGCAGCATCGTGTTCCAGGAGATACGTGAAGCGAAGGCCCTGGCCTACGGTGCAAGTGCATCCTACACCGTACCCACCAACCGCGATGAGGCCCACTACGTGCGCACCTTCATCGGCACCCAGGCCGACAAGCTCAGCGATGCCGTGGACGCGATGCTGAAGCTGATGAACGACATGCCGGAAGCCGCTGAACAGTTCGAGGGTGCGAGGACCAGCGCGCTCAAGGTCATCGCAAGCACCCGCATCACCAAGGAGAACATCTATTGGAACTGGGATGCCGCCCGCCGCCGTGGGCTGGACTTCGACGTGCGCCGAACCAACTACGAGCGTATTCCGGGAATCGACATGGCCGCGATGAAGGCATTCTTCGACCGGGAGGTGAAGGGACGCCCGTACACCTTCGTGGTCATCGGCAAGGAGAGCGCCATGGACATGAAGGCCCTCGAACGCCTGGGCCCCGTGCGCAAGGTGGGCAAGGCCGAGCTGTTCGGGTATGGGGAGGGAAAGTGAGGGGCACCAACGGCGGTGGAAATACCCGACTGATCATAAGATCCACTTTAGAATAGTCGGCTTATTCTAAAGTACACTTCGTTCTTTAGCATACTTCGGAGAGCGGCCTTCGCACCGGGGCTGACGCCCATCAATGACCTGTTGGGACCGGGGATCCTGCGCCAGGCCTCGGGTGGGTCCGTTCTCGTTACAGCATCCACCAGGGGATGGCCGTCACCCGCTCGTTCACGGCCTGGGGGCGGGCGCAGCGGCATACGATGAAGCCATGCACGGCCTTTCCGGGGTGATCGTCCATGAAGGCGTTGAGGTGTCGTGCATCCTGTGGGGAGGGGCGCTCGGTCCACTTCACTTCGATCGGCGTGAGCCGGCCATCGAGGTCCACGATCAGGTCCACTTCCATACCGGCCTTGGTGCGCAGGTAATGCAACGCGCCCGAGCCCCGATAGCGCAGTCGCTTCCAGAGCTCGATGGTGACCCACTGCTCGAACAGGGGACCGGTAGCCGTACGCACCATGTCCAGTGAGAGGGGCAGTTCGGATGCCGCGTTGCGCACGCCCGGGTCGAAGAAGAAGAACCGACCGGTGCTGAGCACGCTTTTGCGAGGGCTGCCGCTGAAGGCGCTCACCGTGAAGCCCATGAAGAGATCCTCCAGCAGCTGGTAGTAGGTCTTCACCGTGGGCAGGCTCACCCGTGCTTCGTTGGCGATGCTGGTGTAGTTGATCATGGTGCCGGACTCCAGCGCCGCGAGGCGGAGGAACCGGGCGAACGCCGGCCAATCCTTCACCAGGGCTTCGCGTCGGAGCTCCTCCTCCAGATAGACCAATGAATAGGTGCGCAGCAGATGGCCCCGTTGTGCCTTCGGGGCCGTGGCGATACCGGGCAGCTCACCGTACAGCATGCGTTCCTCGATGCCGGCCGCCGGGAAGGGACGCATCATCGGCTTGGGGCGCCCACGAACGGCAAAGGGCCAGTGCTTCAGCAGAGGAGCCGACAGTGCAGCGTTGGGCCCAGGCCGCTCCGCCAAGGTGAGCGGATAGAGGTGGTGGATCATGCTGCGACCGGGCAACAGGTTGGCGCCTGAGATGCGCAACCGACGCGCCGAGCTTCCGCATAGCACGAACCGCCAGCGACGCTTGTCACTGTCGTAGAGGTATTGGACGGCATCGAACAGGGCCGGTACGTTCTGTGCCTCATCGATCACCACCACGTGGGGCTGTCGGCTGCGGGGCATGGCCTCACATTCGCGGACCAGCAGGTCGGGATCATTTAGGTAGCGCACCCGCATGGCCGGTCGCGCCAGGTCCAATGCCAGCGCAGCCTTCGGCAGTAACGCCTTCAGCAGTGTGCTCTTCCCAGTCTGCCGCGCACCGAAAATGATGTGGACGTATGGCTGCTTCAACACACGCTCCCATGTCACCGCCTCCTGCCGACCGTACTTCATGTCTACTTTAGAATAGTCGGGCAAATATAAAGTGCTGTTCGTTATCGGTTGAGGCTAAAGGGTGCTTTCATCCCCGTTGACCAAGGGATCCGAGAAGACCGCACCGCCCTCGGTCATGCCCGATCGGGTAATGATGGGTACGATGAACTATCCGTACCGATCATAATGTACACTTTAGATTAGTCGGATTATTCTAAAGTAAGGTTGGTGGTTAGGCGTGTCTGTGGAACCAGGTCGCGGTGTCAATGCATTCACAGATGGACGCGAGTCGCGTACACCATCCTGCGGCGGCGCTTGTGCAGCTGTTCGCTCCATTGGTGGGGCTGGCTCGTTCCTCGGGAGAACCAGCGGGGGGGCGGACCGAAGATCACGATGGCCGATCATCGACCGTCGGGAATATTGCGATAGCAGGTCACCGAAATGGAAGGTCGCGGGTCGCCGATCCGGCTGACGCAGGCAGGTCCGCGAGAGCGATCAAGGAGGGTCGGCGGCAGCGGGGGGACTGAAAGTGCGCCACCCATCGCAGATCCGCGGGAGCGATCTCCGCACCTTTGCACCCATGACCAAGGACATCACGGCCGATATCATCTCCATCGGCGACGAGCTGCTGATCGGACAGACGATCAACACCAACGCGGGATGGCTGGGCGAGCAGCTGGCCCTGGTCGGCATCCGTGCGCGGCAGGTGGTGACCATCAGCGATGACCGCGCGGCCATCCTGGAGGCCTTGGACGCCAGCAAGGCACACGTGGTGCTGATCACCGGCGGGCTGGGGCCCACCAAGGACGACATCACCAAGCATACCCTGTGCAGCTACTTCGGCACGCGGCTGGTGCGCCACGCCGACATCGAAGCGCGGGTGGTGGCCTTCTTCCAACGGCTTGGGCGTGATCCGCTGGAGGCCAACCGGGCACAGGCCGACCTGCCCGAAGCCTGCACGGTGATCCCCAACGACCGGGGCACGGCCAGTGGCATGTGGTTCGAGCGCGATGGACGGGTGTATGTAAGCATGCCCGGTGTGCCCTACGAGATGAAGGCGATGATGCTGGGGCATGTGATCCCGCAGCTGGTGGAACGTTATGCGCCGCCCACCATCGTTCACCGCACCATCCTCACCACCGGCCTGGGCGAGAGCCACCTGGCCGAACGCATCGCGCCGTGGGAGGATGGGCTGGCCGGGCAGGGCATCAAGCTGGCCTACCTGCCCAGTCCGGGCCTGGTGAAGCTGCGCCTGAGCACCTATGCCAACGAGGATCCCGCCGGGGCGCGCGCACGGGTGGACGCACAAGCGCAGGACCTCTACGCCCGCATCCCGGAGCTGATCTTCGGGGAGGGCGACGAGCGGCTGGAGCAGGTGGTGGGCCGGCTGTTGAAGGGGCGTGGGCAGAGCCTGTCGCTGGCGGAAAGCTGCACGGGCGGATACGTCAGCCACCTGATCACGGGGGTGCCGGGCAGCTCGGCCTATTACACCGGCGGGGTGGTGAGCTATGCCAACGCCGTGAAGATGGAGGAGCTGGGCATTCCGAGCGACATGCTGGAGCTGAACGGCGCGGTGAGCCAGCCCGTGGTGGAGCGTATGGCCCTGGGGGTGCGGGAGGCGCTGCGGACCGATTGGAGCGTGGCCTTGAGCGGGGTGGCGGGTCCGGATGGAGGCACCGCCGAGAAACCGGTGGGCACGGTGTGGATGGCGGTGGCGGGACCTGATGGGGTGCGCTCGCATAGCGGCTATTTCCCTGGTAGCCGCGACCTGGTCATCCGCCGAAGTGCCCTCGCCGCACTCAATCTGCTGCGGCTGCGCCTCCTGAAGTGATGACGGTGCAATGGTGTGGTGCGGACACCCGTTCGCAGGAAATGCACCCAATTCCAAATTTTCCCATACATTTGCAGCCCTGAATCAGTTCCGTCATGTCCAAGGTCTGCCAAATAACCGGTAAGAAGGTCATCACCGGTCACAAGGTGTCGCACTCGAACATCAAGACGAAGCGCACCTTTGCGCCCAACCTGCAGGACCGCAGGTTCTTCCTTGCCGGGGAGAACAAGTGGGTGAGCCTGCGCGTGAGCGCCAACGGACTGCGCACCATCAACAAGATCGGGCTGGAGGAAGCCCTCAAGCGCGCCAAGGCCAAGGGGTTCCTCACGGCCTGAACCAACCCGTAACACGCTGCCCAAATGGCCAAGAAAGCGAAAGGCAACCGCATCCAGGTGATCATGGAATGCACCGAGCACAAGACCTCGGGCCTTCCCGGCACCAGCCGCTACATCACCACCAAGAACAGGAAGAACACCACCGAGCGGATGGAGTTGAAGAAGTACAACCCCATCCTGCGTCGCATGACAGTGCACAAGGAGATCAAGTAAGCCCCGCCCCCACGCGATCCCGCTAACCAGAAAATGAGCGCTGCGGCGCATGGAACATGGCAAAGAAGACCGTTGCTACCCTGAAGAAAGAAGGCGGAAAGACCTACACCAAGGTGATCCGCATGATGAAGAAGGAAGGCGGTAAAGGCTACTCCTTCGTGGAGCAGGTGATGGCCAGTGACGAGGCCGACAAGCTCCTCGGCGGCAAATAGGCCTCACCACGACCTGCCTCGGAAAGGTCTTTCCTGCGGGGAAGGCCTTTCTACGCATAAGGACCATGGCATTATTCGGACTTTTCGGCAGGAGGAAGGAGGCGGCACAGGAGGCTGCCGATCAGCAGGCATTGGAAGCCGGCCTGGAGCGTTCGCGCGAAGGACTCTTCGGCCGCCTCACACGCGCCATTGCCGGTAAAAGCACCATCGACGAGGAGGTGCTGGACCACCTTGAGGAGGTGCTGGTGAGCAGTGATGTTGGCGTGGAGACCACCCTGCGCATCGTAGCACGCGTCCAGGAGCGAGTGAAACGTGACAAGTACATGGGCACCGCCGAGCTCAATGCCATCCTGCGCGAGGAGGTGGCGGCCCTGATGAAGGACCCGGTCCCTGTGGATCCGGCCATCAAGCCCTATGTGATCATGGTGGTGGGTGTGAACGGGGTGGGCAAGACCACCACCATCGGCAAGCTGGCCAACGCCTTCAGGAAGGAAGGCCGCAGTGTCGTGCTGGGGGCTGCGGATACCTTCCGCGCCGCCGCTGTGGACCAACTGCGGATATGGAGCGAACGCGTGGGTGTGCCACTGGTGCAACAGGGCATGAACGCGGATCCGGCCGCCGTGGCATACGATGCGGTGGAGAGCGCCAAGGCCCGCGGTGCCGATGTGGTCATCATTGACACCGCAGGGCGCCTGCACAACAAGGTGGGACTGATGAATGAATTGACCAAGGTGCGCAACGTGATGCGCAAGGTGGTGCCCGACGCCCCGCACGAAGTGCTCCTGGTGCTCGATGCCAGCACCGGACAGAACGCCATTGAACAGGCCAGGCAGTTCACCAAGGCCACGGATGTGACGGCGCTGGCACTCACCAAGATCGACGGTACGGCCAAGGGGGGCGTCGCCATCGGCATCAGCGACCAGTTCAACATCCCCATCAAGTACCTTGGGGTGGGCGAAGGCATCGATCACCTGCAGGTGTTCGACAAGAAGGCGTTCACGGACGCGCTTTTCAAATAGGGTCCATGAAAGCCCGTACCACCAGGAAGACCAAGGTGAACGTGGTCACCCTCGGGTGCTCGAAGAACACCTTCGACAGCGAGGTGATGATGGCCCAGCTGAAGGCCAATGGCATCGCCGTGGAGCACGAAGCGGAGCAGGATGGGCACAATGTGGTGGTGATCAATACCTGTGGATTCATTGAGAACGCCAAGCAGGAGAGCATTGACACCATCCTGGCCTGGGCCCATGCCAAGGACAGCGGGCTGGTGGACAAGGTGTACGTGACCGGCTGCCTCAGCCAGCGCTATGCGCCCGAACTGAAGGACGGCATCCCGCAGGTGGATGCATGGTTCGGTACACGCGACCTGCCCCGCCTGCTGAAGACCCTGAAGGCGGACTACAAGCACGAACTCGTCGGGGAGCGCCTTCTCACCACGCCGGCGCATTTCGCCTATTTCAAGATCAGCGAGGGCTGCGACCGCAAGTGCTCCTTCTGCGCCATCCCGCTCATGCGTGGCAGGCATGTGAGCACGCCCATGGAGCAGTTGGTGGCCAACGCACAGCACCTGGCCGGGCAAGGCGTGAAGGAGCTCATCCTCATCGCGCAGGACCTCACCTATTACGGGCTCGACCTCTACCGGAAGCGCAACCTCGCCGAGCTGGTCGCGCGCCTCAGCGATGTGGAAGGCATCGACTGGATCCGTTTGCACTATGCCTTCCCTTCGGGCTTCCCCATGGAAGTGCTGGATGTGATGCGTGAGCGCCCCAATGTCTGCAACTACCTGGACATGCCCCTTCAGCATGGCAGCACACGGATGCTCACCCGCATGCGCCGTGGCATCACGCAGGAGAAGACCGAGTCGCTGGTGAACACCATTCGCGAAAAGGTGCCGGGCATCGCGATCCGCACCACCCTCATCAGCGGGTTCCCCGGCGAAACGCAGGCCGACCACGACGACAACCTGCGGTGGATCGAACGCATGCGCTTTGACCGCCTCGGCGCCTTCACCTACAGCCACGAGGAGGATACCCATGCCCATACAATGGCCGATGATGTGCCGGCCGTGGTGAAGGAGCAGCGCGTGCAGGAGATCATGGAACTGCAGGGTGGCATCAGTCTGGAACTCAACCACGCCAAAGTGGGCAGGGTGTTCCGCGTGCTGGTGGACAAGGCGGAGGCCGGCCATTATGTGGCGCGTACCGAGTTCGATTCGCCCGAGGTGGACAACGAGGTGCTGGTACCGATGGCCGACAATTACCTGCGTATCGGTGACTTCGCCGAAGTAC
>JBIJDX010000152.1:0-7424 GCA_044343855.1 Flavobacteriales bacterium | reverse complement strand
AGATGGACCTGCTCCATGTGGACCAGCTCGACCCCAGCGACCTGAAGCGATACAACAAGCAGTTGGACGCCTATCACCGCATGAAGCGCATGGTGGAGGAGGCGAAGGCCAACATGCCGCTGATGCCCGCCCTGCGCAGACCGTGACATGGTGGGTGTGCCTGCCGACGGGGGCGGTTATCTTCGCCTCCCATCAACCCCGAACAATGCGCCATCTTATTCCGATCGCCCTCGCCCTGCCCCTGTGGGTGGCGTGCGGCAATGAGCCGGGAACAGGTACCGGTCCCGCCAAGGACACCACCGCCGTTGCGGACACCTTCCGCTGGGAGGCCGAACAATTCGCGGATGTTCGCATCCTGCGCTACCAGGTGCCGGGGTGGGACCAGCTCAGCCTGCAGCAGAAACAACTCTGCTACTACCTGAACATGGCCGGCCTCGCCGGTCGCGACATCATCTGGGACCAGAATTACAGGCACAACCTCAGGGTCCGCCGCGCACTGGAGGCCATCCTCAACGGTGACAAGGGCATCCGCACAGGTACGGATTGGGACAACTTCCTGGTCTACGCCAAGCAGGTCTTCTTCAGCAACGGCATCCACCATCATTACAGCAACGACAAGCACCTGCCGGCATTCCCACAGGCCTACTTCGAGCAACTGCTGCAGGATAATGGCGCATCCCTGCCCTCGGAGGTGTTGTCCGCCATCTTCGACCCTGCGATCGATGCAAAGAAGGTGAGCCTGGACAAGGACAAGGACGCGGTGCGCGCAAGTGCCGTCAACTTCTATGGCCAGGGCATCAGCGCCCGCGATGTGGACCAGTTCTACGCCGGCATGGAGCGTCCCAATGATGCGGAGCCCCTGAGCCACGGCCTCAACAGCAGGCTTGTGCGCGGCAAGGACGGCAGGCTCATGGAGCTCCTGTACAAGGTGGATGGGCTCTACGGGCCGGCACTCGCCGAGAGCGTCAAATGGCTCGGGAGGGCGGTTGCCGTGGCGGAGAATCCCGAGCAGAAAAGGGCGCTTGAGCTGCTCATCAGCTATTACCGCACCGGCGACCTGAAGACATGGGATGATTTCAATGTGGCCTGGGTCAAGGACACGAGGAGCACCGTCGACTACATCCTCGGTTTCGTGGAGGTCTACAACGATCCCCTTGGCAAGCGAGGCAGTTACGAAGCCATCGTGGAGGTGAACGACCCGGTGGCCACCCGCAACATGGCGGTGATCATGGACAACGCCCAGTGGTTCGAGGACAATTCACCCCTGCTGCCCGAACACAAGAAGAAGAACGTGGTGGGCATCACCTACCGCTTCATCAACACAGTGGGTGAGGCGGGTGATGCGGCTCCAAGCACCCCCGTGGGCGTGAACCTGCCCAACGCCAACTGGATCCGCACCAGGCATGGCAGCAAGAGCGTGAGCCTTGGGAACATCAGCGAGGCCTACGAGCGGAGCGCCGGTGCCAGCAGCCTCGACGTGTTCTGCCATGATGCCGAGGAGATCGCCCGCGCCAGGGAGCATGGATCCCTTGCCGGCAAGCTGCATACTGCGTTGCATGAGGTGGTGGGCCATGCCAGCGGGCAACTGGAGCCCGGGGTGGGGGAGACCGACGCCACGCTGAAGACCTATGCCAGCACGCTTGAGGAGGGGCGTGCGGACCTGGTCGCCCTCTACTTCATCATGGACCCCAAGCTGGTTGAACTTGGGGTCATGCCCAGCCTCGAGGTGGGGCGCGCGGAATACGATGCCTACATCCGGAATGGCCTGATGGTGCAGCTTCGGCGCATCAAACCGGGCAAGGACATCGAGGAGGCGCACATGCGCAACCGGCAGTGGGTGAGCGCGTGGGTCTTCGAGAAGGGCCGGCAGGACAGCATCATCGTCAAGGTCAACAGGGATGGCGACACGTATTTCGACATCCGCGATTACGACAAGCTCCGCGTACTCTTCGGCGAGTTGCTGCGCGAGGTGCAGCGCATCAAGAGCCAGGGCGACCATAAGGCGGGCATGGAGCTGGTGGAGAACTACGGCGTGAAGGTGGACCAGGCCCTCCATGCCGAGGTGCTCAAGCGCGCTGAGCGGATCAGGACCGCACCCTATGCCGGATTCATTCAGCCCGAAATGGAGGCTGTGACCGATGCCCAGGGGAACATCACCGATGTGCGGCTCGCCTATCCGGTCGACTTCGTGGGACAGATGCTCCGCTACGGCCGAATGCACAGTTTCCTGCCTGACGTGAACTGATCGCAGGGCCTCTGGGACCATCGCGTACGCATGCATCCCCTCCGAACCGATGGGGCGCTCCGGGGAGCATATGACGCAACGAAGTGCCCGATCGAAACCCTGGACCACCCGGTTCCGTTGAACTGGATGTCCAAGTAGTTCAAAGGTCGGTCTGAAGAGTCACGTCGCCCCTGTATGCGGTCACCGCATGCGGGGGCTTCGTGCTTGGAGAAGGTCGAAAGCGCGGGCGGCGTGCGTAGAATGGTGGAAAATGCTTATCTTTGCCGCCCCTGCGCAGGATGAGTTCCACTTACCGAAGTGGCGGAATTGGTAGACGCGCACGTTTCAGGGGCGTGTGACCGTGAGGTTGTGCGGGTTCGAGTCCCGCCTTCGGTACCAGAGGCGACCTTAGGGGTCGCCTCTCATTTTTTCGGGCATGGGCGACGCACGCTTCGGAACACGCAGGCAATGGTACAACACCACGATGGTGGCCTGGGTCGCCCCCTTCGCCCTGTTGCTGGCGGGTATCGCATCCATGGCAACGGGGGTGTTCCTGCCCGTTGGCACCGTGCTGGTGCTGGTCATCATCTCCCTCGCGGTGGCCCTCCTCCGCGATCGCACCCCTCATTGCTCCTACGTGCTTGATGCGCATGGCATCACCCTCACCAATGCTCGTGAAACCCTGCGCATTCCGTATGAACGAATTGCGGACGCCAGCCTGATCGACCGCATGGGTGCGCGGGAGTACATCCGCCAGTACCGGATGCAACAGGGCGTGGGGCGGGAGGCGCTCCTGGGTGTGGTGCGCAGGTGCACGCGTTTCTGCACCGTGGACATCGGACTTACCACCCTCACGCTGGGTCTGGGCCGCTCCGTAATAGACAGGATGCCGAATGCGCGGCACGACCTGATCCTGTTGCGGCTGCGCAACGGGGAGGCACTCCTGCTTTCGCCGTTGTACAACCAGGCGCTGGTGGAACTGCTTGGCAGACGCCTTGCCGGAGTGTGACCGCAGGGCGTTCGGAGCGATGCGCCCTGCCCTACCTGTACCGGATGCGCTTTCCCAGGGGGAGGACCGCCGTTTGCTTCATGCCGTTCAACCGGCACAGGGTGCTGACCTTGGTGCCATACCGGCGTGCGATGGCGGACAACGTATCGCCCCTGCGCACCACATGGTACTTGCGGGCCTGCGCTTCAGCCTTGGCTGCGGCGATGGCGGCGAACGTACCCTTGTGTATGTCGAAGTGCTTCGCCTTGAGCGTACCCTTCTCGATGTCGAAGACCAGGCTCGGGTCAATGGGCTGCTCGAGGAACCGCACCTCGAAATGCAGGTGGCTGCCGTAACTACGTCCCGTATTGCCCCCGAGCCCGAGCATGTCCCCGGCATGGACCTCCTGACCGGGCTCCACGAGACGCTCGCTCAGGTGCGCATACAGGGTTTCCAGCCCGTTGAAATGCCGCACCACCACCACATGGCCGAAGGTCCGGTGGTACTTGGAGATGCGCACCATGCCATCAAAGGCACTTTTTACCGGGTCCCCCGTTTCAAGGTCCAGGTCCAGCCCGTAGTGCATGCGGCCTTTACGCGGCCCGAAACCGGAGGTGACGTGGCCGGGGCAGGGGAGGGCATGGTCGCACTCCTCATGCGCCAGCACGAGCCGCAGGGTGTCATTGATCGTCCCTTTGTTCGGCGCGCCGAAAATGGCATCCGTGTTCCAGGTCCGATACATGTCATAACTGGGAAGGAACGTCAGCGAATCCTTCAGGTTCCACGGCGCTACCGCCGACGGCAGGTGGGTGGGATAAGCATTGTCCGCACCCTCTTCGCTGCTCATGTCGTCGATAAGCGCCTCATACAGGTCGGTGCCCTCGGGGCCGCCGATGCCGGACGAATCCTGCTGCGCGCGCGCCTCAAGGGCACAGGCGAGGGCGATGAACAGGAGCGCTGTGTTCCGGACCATGGGCGGCAAATCTAACCGGCAGGTGCTCTGGTCCTGTCGTGAACCTGCGTTCCGGCCTGCGTCATGCGCGGAAAAATCCATTTTATCCACAAAATAGACTTATTGGTCGATAAAAAATGTGCATTTGTCCTACTGTTAAACTTTGTTGATCGGTTCTTTACAAGGCCGCCCCTCCAAGGGAAGGGGCTGTTGCGGAGTTCCGCGATCCCTGCGAGGCACGCAAGCGGGTAGCCTCATTCCCCATGACCGCGAATGCCTGCATGAAGGGGGGCGCCCTGGTCCGCGCCCCACGCAGTGACCATCCCGTGGGTACCTTCGCGACGTATCCGCATGAAACGATTGGTGCATCCCTCCGAACTGGCCAAGGCAAGCCACATGCGGCAGGGTGACCCGCGTATCACGCTGCTGACGGAGGTGAGCGGTTTGAAAAAGCTGGAGCGCTTTTACAATACGGTTGAGGACCTGCATGACCTGGACTTCGTGGCTGCGGTCTTTCGCAACCTGGAGCTTGATATCGAGGTATCCGAAAAGGACCTCGGGTCCATCCCCCGCGAAGGTGGGCTGGCGTTCGTATCGAACCACCCGTACGGTGCCGTGGACGGCTTGGCGCTGGTGCATGTGCTGGGCCATGTGCGACCGGATCTGCGCGTCATGGCCAATTTCCTGCTGCAGCAGTTGGAACCGCTCTCCCATCGGTTCATCGGGGTGAACCCCTTTGAGCAGTTGACCTCGTTGAGCAGTTTCCAGGGCATGCGACAGGCCTTGGGCCACATGGCTGATGGAGGTGCATTGGCCGTGTTCCCGGCGGGTGAGGTGAGCAGTTACAGGACGGACCTGAAGGCGGTGGCCGACCCGCGTTGGAAGGCACCTGTCATCAAGCTCATCCAGAAGTCGGGTGTGCCGGTGGTGCCGGTCTGGTTCGATGGGGCGAACAGCCTGCTCTTCCAGATGCTGGGCATGATCCATCCCAACCTGAGGACCATCGCACTGCCCAAGGAAATGCTGCGCATGCGCGGGCGTTCCATCCGTATGCGCATCGGAAAGCCGATCGCTGCCAGGGATATCGCGGGCTTCCAGAGCAGCGACCAGCTGGCCCGGTTCCTGCGGGCACGCACCTATGCCCTTGGCAGCGGATTGCAGGTGAAGCGCGAGCTGTTCCGCCCGCTCTGGTTCCCCAGCCGACCGAAGCAGGTGGTGGATGCCGTTGATGTGGATGCGCTGCGGCGCGAGGTGGAGGGGTTGGATGACCTGCGGCTGAACCGGCAGGGGGAGTTCGACCTGTTCCTGGCCGGGAGCCACCGCATTCCCACGGTGCTGCGCGAGATCGGCCGGCTGCGGGAGGAGACCTTCCGCGCGGTGGGGGAAGGCACCAACAAGGCCATCGACCTGGACGAGTTCGACATCCACTACGACCACCTGTTCCTGTGGGACCGCGTTGCGGGACGCGTTGTCGGCGCATACCGCATCGGTGATGGTCGACGGATCATGGAGCGCTACGGCAAGCGGGGCTTCTACACCCATACGCTGTTCCGCATGCGCCGCCCCATGGAGCGCGTGTTGCGTCGCAGCTTCGAGCTCGGGCGGTCCTTCATTGCCACGGATTACCAGCGCCAGCGGTTGCCGTTGTACATGCTGTGGCGGGGCCTGCTGCTGCATATCACGGACAACCCGCACCACCAGTACCTCATGGGACCGGTGAGCATCAGTGGCACCTACAGCAGATTCTCACGTGCCCTGATCATGGAGTTCGCCCGCCGTTACCATTACGACCACGACATGGCCCGGCACATCACTCCGCGCAACCGCTTCAAGGTGGATGCGGAGCTGGCGGACAGTGAGGCCTTGGTCAGCCTGGATGCCGACCTGAAGCGCATGGACCGGCTCATCGCCGAGGTGGACCCCACGGAGAGTGCCATGCCCGTGCTGCTGAAGAAGTACCTGTTGCTCAATGCACGGATCGTGGGCTTCAACCGTGATCCCCGCTTCAACGACGCGCTGGACGGCCTGATGGTGCTGGATCTCAACAGGCTTCCGGAGAGCACCGTGGAGGACCTTCGGCGCGGGATAAGTGACCAGTGACATGAAGCACGACCGGTCCGACGTCCCCGTGACCCTGGTGCTCGGAGCGAGTGAGCGCCCCGAGCGCTATTCGAACATGGCGGTGCACCGGCTGCTTGGCCATGGGCACCGGGTGGTGGCGGTGGGCCTGCATCCCGGGCGCATAGCCGAGGTACCCATTGTCACGGAATTGCCCGATGGGCCTGTCGATACGGTCACCCTGTACGTGGGGCCTTCCGCGCTGGAAGGATGGCGTGTGGAGCTGCTCCGGTTGAGACCGCGGCGCATCATCTTCAATCCCGGAACGGAGCACCCTGCCTTCGAGGCGGAGGCACGGGCCCACGGCATCGCCACCGAGCAGGCATGCACCCTGGTGATGCTCGCAGCGGGCACCTACTGAGCAGGTCCTGAACGCAAGCGCCCCCGCCGGACCGGCGGGGGCGCTTGCATCATACGTCACCAGGGTGTTACTCACCCACGGTCAGCTTGGTGGTGCTGCTGCCGGTGGAATTGGCCACACGCAGCAGGTACATCCCATTGCTGAGGCCCATGTCGCGGGCGCTCAGTTCGATGTTGGCGCCGCCGGTGGGCTGGAACACATTGGTGTATACCAAGGACCCGCGGATGTCGGTCACGGTCACTTCCGTGCGCTCATCATTCATGCCGTTCACCTGCAGGGTGAAGTGGTCATTGGTGGGGTTGGGGAAGAGGTTCATCAGCACGCTGCTGCCCGCCACATCGTCCATGCCAACGGCCACGCCGAAATTGATGTCATCGATGTAGAGGTCGTTCGAGAATGCGCTGCTGATGAAGCGCCAGCGGAAGCGGTTGTTGGGTCCGAGGGTGGAGTTCGGCAGGGAAATGGTCTTCAGGCGCCATTCGCTGGGAGGCTCCACGGTGCTGTTGCCGTTGGTGATCAGCTCTTGTCCGCTGATCGTGCCACCGGGGGCTATGGTGGTCCATGTGCGACCGCAGTCGATGGAACGCTCCACAAGCAGCTGTTCGGTCACGTTGGCCAGCACGCTCGTCTGCGTGCTGTAGGCATAGCGGAAGGACAATACCACGCCGGTCTGCCCGCTCAGGTTCACGGTGGGGCTTACCAGGTCGTCGATGTCGTTCGCATTGTCACCGTTCAGGAAGTCGGCCTGGTTGCGGTCGCTGCTGTTGAGCTTTGCGCACCG
>JBIJDX010000151.1:0-7436 GCA_044343855.1 Flavobacteriales bacterium | reverse complement strand
ACGCGGCGACCTCACCTGGGACCTGGTCGACCCGATCCTGCTGAAGGCTTGTCCGCTGATCATCAACACCACGCCCCTCGGCATGCACCCGCACATCGACGGGATGCCTCCGCTGCCCCTGTCCGCGCTGGGTCCGCGCCACCTGGTCTACGACCTGGTATACAATCCCGCGCGTACCGCCCTGCTGCAGGCCGCCGAACTGCGCGGTTCACGGATCCTGAACGGCCTTCCGATGCTGCACGCGCAGGCGGATGCCTCGTGGGACATCTGGAACGCGAGGGGTACCTAACGGAGAAGGTCGCCCACGTCGACCCGTACGTACTCGGTGAGGATATCGGGGTTCCGGGACACTTCCACCCACTCCACAGCGTTCAGGCCGGCACGCATCCAAAGTTCGCAGAAGAAGCCGTGGACACGGTACAGATGCACCTGGTGTGACACATACGTCCGGGAACCAAGGTGTTCCCCCTGTTCTCGGAGTGATCGAACCCGCTCAGATAGAGGGAGCGCCATGAACTCCAACTCCGTCATGGTGTTCAGCGCAGGTAGGCGCGTGCGATCATCACACCCAGGCAGAACAGGAACAGCAGGATGCTGATCCGGTTGATCCCATGCATGAAACGCAGGCTGCTGTTGCCGCTGCTCTTGCCGAACAGCGTGGCCGGATTCAGGTAGTAGGCGATGCGCTTGAGGAACATGGCGGATGTTATGGTACGATGGAACGCCCGGGGGGCTCCGTTCGTTCGGTGTGAAGATAGCACCCTTCCTGCCGTGGTACCTTTGCACCATGGCGTTCCAGCTCGTCTCCGAGTTCCAACCCACCGGCGACCAGCCGCAGGCGATCCGCCAGCTGGTTGACGGGGTGCGCGCCGGTGTGCCGGCGCAGACACTGCTCGGCGTCACGGGATCCGGGAAGACGTTCACCGTGGCCAATGTCATCGCCCAGCTCGACCGTCCCGCCCTCATCCTGAGCCACAACAAGACGCTGGCGGCCCAGTTGTACGGGGAGTTCAAGCACTTCTTCCCGAACGACAGGGTGGAGTACTTCGTGAGCTATTACGACTACTACCAGCCCGAGGCCTATCTGCCGACCACCAACACCTACATCGAGAAGGACCTCTCGATCAACGATGAGATCGAGAAGCTGCGCCTGAGCGCCACCAGCGCGCTGCTCAGCGGTCGCCGCAACGTGATCGTGGTGGCGAGCGTCAGTTGCATCTATGGCATCGGCAACCCGGCGGAGTTCCACAAGACCATCGTACGTGTGCAGGTGGGACAGCGCATCGCCCGCAACAAGCT
The DNA here is from genome assembly GCA_044343855.1 of Flavobacteriales bacterium. Classification (GTDB taxonomy): domain Bacteria; phylum Bacteroidota; class Bacteroidia; order Flavobacteriales_F; family PHOS-HE28; genus PHOS-HE28. Next base: position 6,137 of record JBIJDX010000151.1, on the reverse strand, counting down.
GCTGCACGACCTCGTGAGCGCCCTGTACAGTCGCCGCGATACCGACCCGGCCCGGGGCAATTTCCGGGTGCGCGGCGATGTGGTGGAGGTCTACCTCGCCTATGACGACGAAGGCGTGCGCATCCACTTCTGGGGCGATGAGATCGAGCGGCTCGAGCGCTTCGCGGTGGTGGGCAACCGGACCATCCAAGCCGAACAACAGCTCACGATATACCCGGCCAACATTTTCGTTACGAGCAAGGACACCATGAAGGCGGCCCTCTCCAGCATCCAGGAGGACATGGTGAAGCAGGTGGCCTTCTTCAACGACATCGGAAAGCACCTGGAGGCCAAACGCCTGGAGGAGCGTGTCAACTACGACCTGGAGATGATGCGCGAACTGGGCTATTGCTCGGGCATCGAGAACTACAGCCGTTATTTCGACCAGCGAAGCACCGGCCAGCGACCCTTCTGCCTGCTGGACTATTTTCCGGAGGATTTCCTGATGGTCATCGATGAAAGCCACGTGACCGTGAGCCAGGTACACGCCATGTACGGCGGTGACCGCAGTCGCAAGAAGAACCTGGTGGAGTATGGGTTCCGGCTGCCCAGCGCGATGGACAACCGGCCGCTGAAATTCGAGGAGTTCGAGGGCCTGCTGGGCCAGACCATCTTCGTGAGCGCCACCCCGGCCGACTACGAGTTGCAGCGCAGCGAGGGGGTGGTGGTGGAACAGGTGGTGCGCCCAACCGGACTGCTCGACCCCCCCATCGAGGTCCGCCCGAGCAGGGACCAGATCGATGACCTCCTGTATGAGATACGCCAGCGGTCCGGGAAGGAGGAACGCGTGCTGGTGACCACCCTGACCAAGCGCATGGCGGAAGAACTGAACGAATTCTTCGGGAAGAACGGGGTGCGCTGCAAGTACATCCACAGCGATGTGGAGACCTTGGAGCGGATCGAGATCCTGCGCCAGTTGAGGCTTGGCATGTTCGACGTGCTGGTGGGTGTGAACCTGCTCCGCGAAGGCCTTGACCTGCCCGAGGTAAGCCTTGTGGCGGTGCTCGATGCGGACAAGGAGGGTTTCCTGCGCAGCGACCGCTCGCTTACCCAGACCGCCGGGCGTGCAGCGCGTAATGTGAACGGCCTGGTCATCTTCTATGCCGACTCGGTGACCGAAAGCATGCAACGCACCATCGATGAAACGGCGCGCCGACGTGCCAGGCAGATGGCCTACAATGAAGCGAATGGCATCACCCCCACTCAGATCAGGCGTGACCGGGGCGATGTGATGCGCCAAACCGCCGTGCTGGACATCCACGACGCGGAGGGCCGAAGGGCCTATGTGGAAGCCGCGGAACCCAGCATGGCTGCCGATCCCGTGGTGCAATACATGAGCCGTGACCAGTTGGAAAGGAATGTGCAGCAGCTGGAGGGAAGGATGCGGAAAGCGTCCAAGGAACTTGATTTCATCGCTGCCGCCCAGCTAAGGGACGAGTTGTTCGCCATGCGGCGGATCCTGGAGGAACGCACCACGCAGGCGTGAGGTGCCGGAACGGATGCACTCCGCCCGAAACGGTCGGCACAGGGACCGTCATGCATACCCTTCAGCGAACCGAACCCGTCCACTTGTTGTATTTTTACGGCAGATACATTGGAACCATGCAGCTACGCTACGCCACATTGGCCCTTGTTACCGGGCTTCTCGCCCTCCCCACAACGGCCCAACTTTCCTTCGGAGGGCATCCCTTGGGCCTGTCCCGGAATGCCGGTCTGCCGGAAGCCCCGACCGCAGTGATGCCCGGGGTGGATGCCGCGACCCTGATGGCCGAGGACGATGCACGTGCGGCCGCCGGTGTCAAGGGACCTTATCGCTTCGGCTTCAACCATGCCACTGACCTTGGCCTGGACAACAGCGGCATCTGGCATGAACTGCCGAACGGGGATCGCGTATGGCGCCTGGCCGTTCAATGCCCACGCGCCTACAGCATCAATTTCGAGTTCCATGATTACGTGGTACCCGAAGGTGCCAGTGTGTTCGTGTACAACGATCTCGGTGAACATATCGGAGCCTTCAATGCGGAGAGCAATCCCGGCAATACCGTCCTGGGTGTGACCCAGCTTCCAGGCGAGCGCATCACAATCGAATACGTTGAGCCTGCTGCCGTCCGGGGACTGGGCAGCCTGCGCATCGGTCAGGTGACCCATGCCTACCGCGACCTGTTCAACAGCACCAAGGGCCTCGGCGACTCGGGTTCATGCAACAACAATGTTATCTGCGCAGTGGGTGACAACTGGCGTGCCCAGATCCGTTCGGTGGCCATGATCACCGTGGGCGGTAGCGGCATCTGCACGGGAACCCTTATCAATAACTGCCAGGAGAACGGAACTCCTTACTTCCTCACCGCGAACCACTGTCTCGGCGGGAACAACACCTGGGTGTTCCGGTTCAACTACAACAGCCCCACATGTGTCGTGAACAACAACGGTCCCACCAACCAGACCGTTTCTGGCTCCACGCTGAAGGTCAACAGTTCCACCACGGACGTGGCGTTGTTGCAGCTGAACACCACGCCGCCTGCCAGCTACAACGTGTTCTACAGCGGATGGGACCGCAGTACCGCCATCCCCACGAGTGCTGTGGGAATCCACCACCCCAGCGGGGACGTCAAGAAGATCTCGTTCGACAACAACCCCCTGACCACTTCGAGCTACCTCGGCGCTGCCAACTCAGGCACCAATTTCTGGCGCGTGGGCAATTGGGAGGACGGAACCACGGAGGGAGGTAGTTCGGGAAGCGCGCTCTTCAACCCCCAGGGGCTCGTGATCGGCCAGCTCTATGGCGGATTCGCAAGCTGCCAGAGCATCACGGCCGACTACTACGGGCGCTTCAGCCAGAGTTATTCCCTGCTGCAACAGTGGCTCGGGAACTGCGGCAACCAGCTGTACGGCTATCCCTCCGCCACTTCCGTGGACGAGATGACCGTTTCAGACAACCGCCTGGGTCTGGCCCCCAACCCCAGCAACGGCAGGGTGCAGGTGCTGCTGCCCATCATGGCACGCCAGGGTGGTTCAGTGCGGGTGTTCGATGCCCTGGGCAAGGTGGTCGCAGAGCGTAATTACGCCACCGGAACCGAGCGCATCGACCTGTCCCTGCAACAGCCCGGCGGCATCTATTTCGTGGAGGTCAGCAGCGGCGGGACCCGCCTCGTGGAGCGTCTGCTGCTCGATCGCTGAACCCCGCCTCAGGCAACCTGCAACCAAGGGCCGGACGTCCATCGGATGTCCGGCCCTTCGCTTGTTATGCCATCGCACCGTATTTTCACCGACCAAGCGATCGACCCATGAAGCACCGCCACGCCGCGTTCCTCGCTTTCAGCCTTTCGGCATGCGCCATGCAGGCACAGATCTCCTTTGGAGGCCGCGCATGGGGCCTTGGTGCACGCAGTGCACAACTTCCCAGGGTGCCTGTGGTGGACTTCCCCACGGTGGATGAAAGCGCATTGAAGGCGGAGGATGAAGCAAGGAGCGCCGGGGGCGGCAAGGGGCCCTGGCGGTTCGGGTACAACCACGATGCCGATGTGCGCAGCGAACGCGATGGAGCATGGCACGCGCTTCCCAGCGGAGACCGGCTCTGGCGTGTGACCCTGCACTGTCCTGGTGCCTACGCGATCAATTTCAAGTTCACCACCTACCTGCTTCCCGAAGGGGCGCTCCTCTACGTGTACAACGAGGCCGGCGACCAGCTTGGCGCGTTCACCTCCGCCAGCAGCCCCGGCCGCGACCGGATGGCCGTATCACAGCTACCTGGAGACCGTATCACCATTGAATATCACGAACCCGCGGCAGTGGCCGGCCAGGGTGAGCTTGTGATCGGGCAGGTAACCCATGCCTACCGGGACATCTTCAACAGCAGCCGCGACTTCGGCGAAAGCGGTGCCTGCAACATCAATGTCATCTGCCCCGATGCCGACGACTGGCGTGACGAGATACGCACGGTCGCCATCATCACCACGGGTGGCAACGGCTTCTGTACCGGTACGCTCATGAACAACTGTGCCGGCGATTCCATTCCCTATTTCCTGACCGCGCACCACTGCCTCAGCGCGGACGTGGAGGATTGGATCTTCCGCTTCAATTGGGAGAGCCCGGTATGCGACCCTTCCGAGAACGCCCCCATCGACCAGACCGTGGCGGGGTGCGACCTTTTGGTGGACAACGTGGGGACCGACATGGCCTTCCTCCGCCTCAGCAGCATTCCCCCACCCGCCTACAATGTCAACTGGGCCGGCTGGGACAGGCGCGACATCGCACCGGAGAGCGGCGTGGGCATCCATCACCCCAGCGGCGACATCAAGAAGTTCAGCCGCACGGATGGTGCTCTCACGCAGGACGATGTGGACCTGGGAACCGGCTTGGCCGATTGCTGGCAGGTCGCTGTGTGGGATGCAGGAACCACCGAGCCTGGCTCCAGCGGGAGCGCCTTCTGGAACCAGGACCACCGCGTGGTGGGACAACTCTATGGTGGATCAGCGGATTGTGACAACAGCGTGAACGACTACTATGGTCGCCTGTCCACCAGCTGGCCCTTCCTGGAGGAATACCTCGGCAGTTGCGGTGACACACTGGACGGTCTGGAGGTACCCGTGGTGGTTCCCATCAACTGGGATGCATCGATCACCTCCATCTTCGAGCTGCCCTCACTGGTGTGTGACGAGGACAGCATCCGTCCATGGGTGACATTGAAGAACAACGGCCTGCTGCCCATCAGCAACGTGGGCATCAACTACGCCATTTCCGGGCAGGGCGGAGGCCTCTTCGTGTGGACCGGGCTGCTTCAACCCGGACAGACCGCCAATGTGCAACTGCCCTGGATACCGGTAACGGCGGGAGCCTATGAACTTATCGTGAACACCACCGCACCCAACGGCAACATGGACCAGCTCCCTGGGAACGATGCATGGAGCCGCTCCTTCGTGGTGAGCACACCCGGGCAACTGGTTAGGCTGGACCTGACGCTGGATGACTATGGCACAGACATCACGTGGGAGCTCTCCAACGACGACGGGATCCTCCTTTACAATGGAGGTCCATATGCTGATGGTGATGCCGGTGAACGTGTGCAGGTGGACTTCTGCCTCACGAACGGATGCTATCTGTTCACCATCAACGATGCCTTCGGCGACGGCATCTGCTGCGAGGAGGGCGATGGATCCTACACCATCCATGCGCCCGACCTGCTGACCTTCGTGGAGAGCGATGGACAGTACGGGGAGGGTGAGGAACAGCCCTTCTGCCTGAGCGAGGTGACCGTGCCCGAGGTGGCCGAAGCCTCATTCCAACTGGCTCCCAATCCAACCAACGACCGCATGGTGCTCCGCAGCTCGGATGTGCTCCATCATGTGGATATCAGCCTGCTCGATGGATCCGGCCGCACGGTGCTGGCATGGCATCACCCGCACCTGTACGGACCGCAGGAGCTGGACCTGGGAGGTCTCGCACAGGGCACCTATCTGCTCAGGATCGAGCACATCAATGGTCGCAGCGTGGAACGCATTGTGAGACATTGATGCGCTCCATTGCACATGGAAGTTCAATTCCTCACCATGCGACCGGCTTCCACCGATCCCGCTATGTTCCCTGAAATTTGGAACGGCATGAGGACCAACCTGCGTTTACTTCCCCTCATTCTGCTCGTGGCGTGCGGCAAGGAGGAACAGCCGCCCGGACCGGAGCCACTGCCACCTCCCCCTGCACCGGCCCAACAGGACTACAGGGATGCGATCGTGGGTGACTATGTCGGTTACCGGCATTTCGCGTCATGGTCCATGTCATCACCGAACGGATACGATACCACATACGCCCGTTCATTCAGTATCGAAAAGGACACAGCCGACAGTTCCATCATCGCGGACGGCCAACTTTTCAGGGTCGACGCGAACCTCCACTTTTACGAGTCCCCTTATCCGGGTGTCGTCCGGAGCTTCGCGTTCAGCAATGACACGGCAACGATCTTCCTGCGCTCCGGAGGACTTGGCGGATACAGCGCCACCACGACGGTCGGGGTGCGGCAGTGATGTGTGCGGGGCCATCAGCACCAGCGTTCCAAGAACCCATGGCGGACTTCAATACCTGAACCAGTAATAGATCGTCTTCAC
>JBIJDX010000150.1:0-7442 GCA_044343855.1 Flavobacteriales bacterium | reverse complement strand
CTTCCTGCAGCTGGCTCTGGATGGATGCCGTGTAGTCCGTGTCGTAATCGAAATCGCCCGCATCCTGCTCGTAGCGGATGATGCCCACCGGCTGGTTGAATACCACGATGTTCACATCGTCGTACTGCTTGAAAATGGAAACCGCGAAATCGAATGGGACGAAATCGTTGTTCGCCGCTGCGGCCGGAACCTTCGTGTTGAAGGCGATCTTCTTCGAGACGAAACCCTCCTTTTCAAAGGACAGGATGTAGTCCTGCTGCATGTCCAGTTCCATCGAGAATTTCGCAAGGTCCTGGGTGATGGTGCGATCCTTCACCCCGTTCCTGTACACCACCACCTTCGCTCCGGACAGGTCGCCCGACTCCACCTTCATGCGGCCGTTCACCGTGAACCGGGATTGCGCGCTGAGGGCGGGGATACTCAGTAAGGACAGGATCAGGAACACGCTTCGCACCACCATGATGGCAAGTTTGGCTCGACCATTCTACGCTGCATGGAGCGTGGGGGTTGCAATGGCGGGTCCGCGAGGTTGCCCAACGCGCCCTGTTGGTAACCTTTCGGATCCATGCCCGTAGCAGGGCCCTGTCCAAAGGATCTTGTCACACCCTCATGTTCCACACATCCCTGTTCCGTGAATTGCGCGGCCGGTGCCTCCCGGCCGGTGAGGAGCGGCCGGACAGGTGCCGTGGAGCTTTTGCAATGAACCTTGCGATGAACACACGCCTGCATCCTGAACGCATCCTGATCGCCTTGCTGCTTGTGGCATCCTCGTCATGGTCGTGGGCCCAGCACCGGGATGTGGCCGACTGTGTGGTGAAGGTGGCCAGTGAGTGGGGCGCTGAATGCGACAAATGCGAGGTCTACAAGGACGGCTACAAGCGCGACCACAGTGGCACGTATCAGGTGCTGCTGAGCAACGATTGCACAGAGCTCATTGAGGTGAAGGTGGCCATGCAGGAGCACAATGGACAGTGGCGCACGTTCCCGATCAAGGTCCTGGCCCCGCAGGAGACCATGAAGACCTATGCATGTGCGGGTACCGGCCGCTACATGTACTGGGCGCGTCGGGTGAACGACACGGAGATCGTGATCCCCAGCGACCAGGAGATCCTCTCCGAGTACCGCTCCCGCTGATCGTTCGCCTTATCCACCATGCGGTGTTCATTGTTGGTGGGTGGGGAACCTTGCCCAAGGGGCGCACAGGGGTGACCTTTGTTCCATTCCCCGATCAATACGGACGGCCCATGCCAACAAAGCGTTTTCATATCGATCGCACCGAGACCTCGCCGGAGATCGACCTTGACCTCGAACGCGGTGCCATTCATTTCGTGGGCCGCTCGCTGCCGGGCAACTCCGAACAGTTCTACTCCCGCGTGCACGGCTGGATAGACGAATACCTGCGCGAGCCCCAGAAGGAGACCACTGTGAACATGCGCATGGATTACCTCGACACCAGTTCGAGCAAGCACCTCTTCAACATCTTCAAGCGCCTTGAATCGGTGAACGAGGACGGCCGAAAGGTGAACGTGAACTGGCATTTCGAGCAGGGTGACGACGAAATGGCGGAGACCGGGAAGGACTACCAGAGCTTCCTCCGCCTGGATTTCAAGTTCATCGAGGTCGACTCCCTGTTCTGATCGGGCCCGGCACCGGGAACCCGTTAGCTTCGTGGCTGCCACCGATGGAGCCTTCCCGTCATTTCACACTCCTCCAGCTGTGCACCTCCATCCGCAAACGCCTGGAGGAAGCCACATCGAACCGTTCGTATTGGGTGCGAGCCGAGATCGCGAGCGTTCGCCGCAACAAGCACATGTACCTGGAGCTGGTGGAGCACCGGGAAGGACTGAAGGTGGCGGTCCTGCAGGCCATGATATGGGGCTACGTGCTGGAGCAGGTGCGCACCACGCTGGGCAGTGAATTCGACCATGTGCTCCGCCAGGGATCCGAGGTGCTGCTCCGTGGCTCCGTCCGCTTCAATGAGGTGCACGGCCTCACCCTGCATGTGGCGGAGGTGGACCTTTCGTTCAGCCTGGGTGAAATGGAGCGCCGCAAGCAGGCCACCATCACCGCGCTGCGTGCGGAGGGTGTCTTTGACCTGAACCGTGCATTGCCGGAGCCCCTGGTCATCCAGCGCATCGCCCTGGTCTCCTCACCGGGATCGGCGGCCCACGCGGATCTCATGCAGCACCTTGCGGAGAACAAGTATGGATACCGCTTCCATGTGCACACCTTCCAAAGTGCGGTGCAGGGTGATGATGCACCACGCCAGCTGGTGGCCGCATTGGCGGCCATCGATCCGCGGCGGTTCGATGCCGTTGTGGTGATACGCGGCGGAGGCTCGAAGCTTGACCTTGACGCGTTCAACGACCTGGAGCTGTGCCGCGCTGTCGCCCGCATGCCCATTCCCGTGCTTACAGGCATCGGCCACGATGTGGACGTCAGCGTAATGGACCTGGTGGCCAGGAGCCCGCACAAGACACCCACGGCGGTCGCCGATCACCTGGTGGACAAGTGCGCCTTCTTCGAATCCGGACTCCACGGCTTCCTGGTGGGCATGCTGCGCGTGTTCGGGGACCGCTCCAATAACGGTAGGCAGCGTATGGCCGCCCACAAGGAATCCCTGCGCACGCGCCCGTTCAGGCTGATGGACGGAAGGCGCTCCGGACTGGAGCGATGCGCCACGGCGGTGGGCCGGAACGCACTGGATGCCTGCAACATCGCCACAAAAGGATTGAACGGTCATGGCGCGGCCCTCGCCTTCCTGCCTCACCAGCGCGTGAACGTGGTGGAGCTCGCGCGCATCGATGAGCACAGGAAACGCCTGTTCCAGCACGCCCAGCAGGGCATGCGCGCACTGGCGGCTCATGTCGAGGGCATGCAGCGGACGGTGGAGCTGCTCGCGCCGCAGCGCATGCTCGCCCGGGGCTTCAGCATCACACGCCTGCACGGAAGGGCCATCGCCTCGGTGGAAGGCCTCGATCCCGGGCAGGAGGTGGAGACCACGTTCTCCAACGGAACCATCACTTCCCTCATCCAGCGCATCGAGCACCATGGCTGACGCACCCACCAGCTACGAAAAGGCCTACGAGGAATTGGAGGCCATCATGAACGACCTGCAGGAGAACCGGATCTCCGTGGACGACCTCACCGCGAAGGTGAGGCGCGCTGCGGAGCTCATTTCCTTCTGCACCGACATGCTGCGCAGCACCGAGGAGGAGGTGGGCAGGATCGTGGAGAAGCTCGGCCTCTGAAGGGTCACAAAAGCTCGTTCGCCAGGTTGGCCAGCGGACTTCGTTCGCCCTTTTCCAGGGTGATGTGCGCGAACAACGGGTCGCCCTTGGCCTTGTCGATCAGGTAACTGAGCCCGTTGCTCTCGGTGTCCAGGAACGGGGTGTCGATCTGGTGCACGTCGCCGGTGAAGACGATCTTGGTGCCCTCCCCCGCCCTGCTGATGACCGTCTTGATCTCCAGCGGCGTGAGGTTCTGCGCCTCGTCCACGATGAAGAAGATGTTGCTCAGACTGCGCCCCCTGATATAGGCGAGCGGGGCGATGGCGATCTTCTCGTTCTCCATCATCTCATCGATCCGCTTGGGGGTGCTGTCGTGCTTCTCGAACTGCCCCTTGATCAGCTTGAGGTTGTCCCACAACGGTTGCATGTAGGGATCCAGCTTGCTTTGGATGTCACCTGGAAGGTATCCGATGTCCTTGTTGCTGAGGGGCACCACCGGACGGGTCACGTAGATCTGGCGGTATTCACGGCGTTGCTCCAGGGCACAGGCCAACGCGAGGAGCGTCTTGCCCGTGCCGGCCGCCCCCTGCAGGGTCACCAGCTTGATCTCCGGATCCAGCAGGGCGGCCATGGCCAGGGTCTGTTCGGCGTTGCGCGGACCGATGCCGAACACGCTCTGCTTCTCCACCCTGTCCACACGCCCGGTGCGTGGGTCGAACTTGGCGAGTATGCTCTTCTTCTTGTGCTTCAGGATGAAGAAATGATTGCCCTTCGGACGGGCGAGGCCGATCTCCTCGACCGGCAGGCTGCCCTGCTCGAACAGGGCATCGATGATCCCCTCCGGGTGGTCCTCCACCACCGTGCGGCCCGTGTAGAGTTTCTCGCGCACATCACGCACCTTGCCCGTGAGGTAGTCCTCCGACAGGATGTTGAGGCTCTTGGCCTTCAACCGCAGCGCGATGTCCTTGGTGACCAGGATGACCTTGCGGTCCTTGTGCTGCCGCTGAAGGGTGAGCGTTGCGTTGAGTATCTGGTGGTCGTTCTTCGCATCGGCGAAGACCTTGGTCGCGTCCACCCCGTTGAGGTCGTGCTTGGCCACCACGATGAACTTGCCCCGCGCAGGGCCATCCAGCGGTTGCCAATCGTTCAACGCATCACGCTTGGCGAGCTGGTCCAGGCGTCGGATGAACTCACGCGCCTCGTAATTGATGGTGTCGTTCCCCTTCTTGAAGGTGTCCAGTTCCTCGAGGACCTGGATGGGTATTGCCACATCATGCTCCTCAAAACACTCGATGGCGGAGTGGTCGTACAGGATCACCGAGGTGTCCAGAACGAAGATCTTGCGGTCTTTTTTTCTCATCCGGATGGCAGGGACGGTGTTCCCCAAAGCTATTCGGGCACCCTCGCGGGGCAGCCCCGTGTGCTGTGCAATTATGCACGATCGATCGTGTTCATCAACGCGCGGTGAAATGGCTGTGAAGCATGTGTGAAGCAATGCCATGCAACCACACCCAAGGGATGGCGCATGCCGGAAATGGAACAGGGACCACCCTCAGGCAGCCCCTGTCCCCATCCGCTGCGGGCCGTAACACGCAACGCATACCTCAGCGGGCTCCGCAACGACCGTCAGGACGCTGCGCGTGGGGCCGGCATCGTGCATATCTGGCATGCACATGAACCCATCCGGATGCATGACTTCTTACCAAGCCCGGCAGCATCCGAGGACCCTGCCCGCACCGATGTGTCCCTGCCCCCCCACGTCCGGGATGAACCCGGCATCAACCACTCTTCAGTGCGATGAAAGTACAGGTACCCCTACCACCGTGGTGTCATGATGGCACCTCCGCTTATGCACAATTTGTGAACGATCCGGGCTCAGCGTGCCTGCAGGAAGCGCAGCGCTCGCCGCTGGCCCTCCTGCTCCCAGGTGAGCACGTACCAGCCGTCGGCCAGTTCATCGGCAGGCAGGGTGCGGTCCACACCCCCACCGGCAAGCCGCACAGGCATCTCCTGACCGGTGATCGAACGAACACGCACATCGCGCGCTTCCTGCGACAACACGAAACGGTGCACACCCTGGTCCATGCCAAGCCAACCCTCCCTGCGCGCGTCCACCGCATCCACCGACAGGCAGGGGTCGATGATCACCGCAACGAACGCCTGGTCGTTGGTGCAGGGAGGCACACCCGCCACGGTGTAGGTGTAGAGACCTGAAGCCGCCTGCGCAGGCACCAGCACGCCACTGAACGGCAGGTTGAACGGATCTGCCCAACTGCCGGTGGTCTGGGCGCCGCCCAACAGGGAGATGAGCGCAACCGGATCATCGTTGGAACACACGGTGAGCGTGGTGCTGCTGCCTGCATTCGCAGCCTGGTTCACCGTGATATCGATCGTGGCGGTATCGTTCGGGCAGATCCCCAACCCCCAGACCACATAGTCCACCGAATAGTTCCCGGGCACGGTGAGGTCCGGCAGTGGGAACACCGATCCATTGTAGAAGAATGCCCCGGTGGGCTGGCCACCCGATATCAGGAAGTAGAGTGATCCCGGCGGCGCATCGCTGCACAGAGGGGCGTCCACATCAACACCCGCATTGGCGGGGTCCTGGAGGAAGATGGTGAGTTCGGCCTGGTCGGCGGGGCATGCCTGTCCGCAATCGGTGGTGTAGGTATAGACCCCAGCCTGATCGGTGGCGGAGTTGAAGACATTGGTGAACGGGCTGCCGTTGGGGCCTGACCAACTGCCGCAGGCATCCGCTCCAGTGAGCGTGGGAAGCAACTCGTACAGGCCACTGTTCTTGCACCAGTATACGGTCGTGTCACTACCGGCGGAAGCGGGCACCTCCACCACGAGGGTGACACCCTGTGGTTCGGTGGTAAGTGGCGGCGTGCTGCTCCGCAGGCGGATGGAATAGGTGCCAGCCGCCGTGCCCGGTGGCACCACGGCAACGATGGCGCCGGAGCTCGTGGCGGCAATGCTGCCCAGGACCACCGGGTTTCCGAAACCTCCGCCGGCATCGGACATCTCCGCAGTGAACGTGTTACCCGATTGCCAGGGCCCGGAGGCGATGAAGGGTATGATGAACGTGCTCCCCGTGCAGACCAGCGCGGTGGCAGGAGCCGTTGCGGCCAGGAACAGCTCCTCCTGCCCAGGCGCTTCGATCCGCAGGTCGTCGATGCCGAACGCAGGATCGGAGGCGCTCACCGTGGTGCCGTTCACGAAGCGGAAGCCGATGCGCACCGTGGCATGACCTGCGAGCGCCGTGCTGGTGATCTGTGCCTGCACCCATGTGCCGGCGTTGCGGTATTGCACGGCCCCCTCATTGAGCAACGACCACGAGGCACCACCGTTGGTGCTGTACCACACCTCGCCGTAGTTGGCCGATCCGCCGCCGCACAACCACCAGAACGAGAGATCGACCTCTGTCAGCTGGCTGGTGTTCACATCCACGGACATGGCCGCAAAGTGGTTGGCCGGCTGGGTGCATAACCCATCCGCGGCCACGAAATTGCAGTTGGCGATGAAGCTGTTGAGCCCAGCCTCACTGGCGATGTGCAGGTAGCCGCCACCCGGAGAAGTGATGCCGGCCGGCTGGGTTGCCGTCGGCGGTACCGTGAAGCTGAACGGAAAACCGAGGCAGTCGAGCGTTCCATTCCCGCCGGCATACAGGTTGTTGATGATCCACCGATTGTCCCCCACCGGTGTGGAACCGGCATCCCCCGTGTTCAGGATGAACGATTGGTCCGGCACGCCAAAGTCCGTGGCGAACAGCAGCTGCTGGGCTGTTGAACGGCCTCCGCTCAAGAGCATCAAGCCGAGGATGAAGCGGGCGGTTATGCGCAGAAGTGACATGGACGCACGGTTGAAGCGGCGCAAGCTACTGCCAACTTCATTGCAAGTCAAGGGGTTAATCTAATGGAAAGTTAACATGGATCCCCGGAAATTTGTGGCCCGAAATCAACGACCATGACAGTTCGATACACACGAAGCGCCCGCATCCTTCCAACGCTGTTGGTGGCAGCGCTGTTATCTCCGGTAGCCAGCGAAGCGCAGGTCACCATCTTTTCCGAGAACATGGGGTCTGCTCCAGCGGCCACGGCCATCGCCACCCATGACGCGAACAACGGCTTCCAGAACTCCGCAGCGTTCAGCTTCAGTGGTACAGGTGATGTGCGCAACAGCACGGTATCCAGCGGCTACACGGGTGCCTCC
>JBIJDX010000149.1:0-7510 GCA_044343855.1 Flavobacteriales bacterium | reverse complement strand
AACCTACTGCTGAACGAGCGGCACGAGCTGAGAAACCGAGCGCTGCACGTCCACTACGTTGACCCAGTGAGCGCCGGGAATGACACTGTAAAGCCATCGGATGGCACGGTAAATGGCACGGTAAATGACCCTGTATTATCCTTGATGTTGCGCGACCGCGACATTACGGCGGTCGAGATCGGTCAACGCCTGAACCTCAGCTTGCGGACCGTGAGACGCAAGTTGAAGGTGCTCAAGGAACAAGGCATCATCGAACGCATCGGTAGTGACAAAACGGGCCATTGGAAGATCAACCGACCCTAGCCCGCCGGCTTCATCGAACGCAACGCCTCCCATGTCCCTCCTCCTCCCCTTCACCACCAACGGTCTCCGCACCACTGCCCCGGAGCCAGAACTCCTGCGCCGCCTGGCGCGCACCAAGGCCGTGCTCTTCGATTGGGACGGGGTCTTCAACGATGGCTTCAAGGACGCCGACGGAGGCAGCCCCTTCAGCGAGGTGGGCAGCATGGGCGTGAACCTGCTGCGCTTCGCCCTGTGGCTTCGGAACGGTTCGCTACCCAAGGCCGCGGTGATCACCGGACAGCACAATCCGTTTGCGGAGCGCTTCGCCCAGCGCGAGCGGCTGCACGGCGTGTACATGGGCTTCACCAACAAGCCCGAGGCCTTCGATGCCTTTCTTGCGAAGCACGGGCTGCAGGCCGATGAGGTGGCCTTCTTCTTCGATGATGTACTGGACCTGCCGGTTGCTGCCCGCTGCGGCCTGCGGGTGATGATCGGAAGTCCTGTGACCTCATGGTTGGTGGAGCAGGTCATCGCGCGAAGTGAGGTGGACATTGTAACAGCGAACAGTGGTGGCGAGAACGGGCTGCGCGAGGCCACCGATGCCGTGATGGCCCTGCTGGGCGTTGGCCGGGACGTGCTCGCGCATCGCGCCGGCTACACGGAGACCTACCAAGGCTACCTCGGCGAGCGCCAGGCGGTGGTGCCGGAGATCGTGCGCAACGCCCGGTGATCAGCGCAGGTTGATGCGCGTGGTCTGCGCACCATCCTTCACAGTGACCGCAGCCGCCTTGAAGGAAGGCGGTCCCATGTTCACCGGGGCATCGTTGCTGAAGCCGTAGGGCTCCTGCGGCCAGCCCACCCAGTTGGTGTTCAATTTGCGGTCGCTGTTGATGTCGTGGAAGACCTTCACCGCGTAGGTGCCGGGCTTCACATCGGTGAAGGTGACGCGAACGGTGCGGCCATCGGCCTTTACGATGCGTGGCGTACAACCCTCATCCTTGTCGTACGCCTCCTTGGACGGGCAGAACAGCATCATCAGCTGGCCGCCGGCCTCCGGCTTGTTGAGGACCACCTCGACGGTCAATGTACCCTGGGCGGTGGTTGCGATCGGCAGGGCGAGAAGGCTGGCGAGCAGCAGGGCGTTCCTCATGGGCGCAAAGGTGCGGGATCTACGGCCAACGCTTCAGCCAGACTGCGGCGGAAAAGGGAACGTGGCACTTCACGGGCACCCAGTCCTGCCGTGAACGGGTTGATGTACTGGGTGTCGAACAGCATGTATCCAGACCGCTGCAACAGGTATGCCAGATGGTGGAATGCAGCCCTGCCGGCATTCTGCCTTCCGAACATGCTTTCGCCGAAAAAGGCGGAGCCGATCGACACCCCATAGATGCCGCCGGCAAGCCGGTCACCATCCCAGCACTCCACACTGTGGGCATGTCCGGCGGCATGCAGCGCAACATAGGACAGCACTATACGTTCATCCAGCCAAGTCTCCGGACGACCGGCACAGGCACGGATCACATCCTCGAAAGCACGGTCCAGCGTGCAGCGATAACGGCCGGAGCGCACCTGACGCGAGGTCACCGCATCGACCCGAAGCTCCGTCAGGTGAAAGACCGCACGCGGGTCGGGGTCATGCCAGTACAGATCGCCATCCTCATGGCACATCGGAAAGCGGCCGAGCGCATAGCTGTCCAACAGCACCTCCACAGGAATGACCGGAACGGGCCGATCGATGCTCATTGTTTCACGGCACGGGCGATGCTGCGACCCGTCTCACCGCGTAGCTCAACGAGGTAGACCCCGCTTGGCAGCAGACCCGTATCGATCCCAAAGAGGCCTGACACCGGTACCACCCGGCTCTCCTGATGCACCATGCGCCCGCCCAGGTCCAGCAAGCGCACCTGCACCTGCCGCCCTTCAAGTTCCTGCGCCCGCACCGTCAAGTTATCCTGGAATGGAACGGGGAACAGATCCACCACTCCCGATATGCGTTCTTCAACTCCCACGGTGGCCGTCAGAAGCTCATGCGCCAGGAGGAGATCGGGGATACCATAGCCGATGGAGTCATTGGGCGTGCTCCAATGCGAGGCGCTTTGGCGCACCGCGTTCATCACCTGCCCGGCGGTACGTCCTGGATGCAGCTGCCACAGGCACGCCACAAGTCCTGCCGTGATGGGCGATGAAAAGGAGGTTCCGTTCACCTGCGCCACACCACCCGGCTCACCATTGAGCACCGTGACACCGGCACCCATGGCGGCGACATCCGGCTTCACGCGGCCATCCGAGCTGGGGCCCCGCGAACTGAACGGCACCACGTCCGCATTGCCGTTCACGGCACCCACGGCGAGGATATCGGCCGCATCGGCAGGCGCACCGATGTAATACCACGAACTGGAACCGGAATTGCCTGCGCTGTTCACCGGGATCATCCCTCGGCTCGCGGCGATCGTGGCCGCGATGCTGATACGGGCCGTTGCTCCGTTCATATCGGCATAGGAATGGTCCTCCGATGCCTCGTCGAAGGTGGTGTAGCCGAGGGATGTGTTCAGCACATCACAGCCAAGACTGTCACAGAATTCCGCGCCAGCCACCCAGTTATCCTCCTCCACCACCCGCTCGTAGCCCACCTCCTCGGTCCTCACCAGGACATATTCCGCTGCAGGGGCCGTACCTACGAGCAGGCCGGGGAGGTTCGCGGCCATGCAACTCAACACGCTGCGCCCGTGGTTGTGATCGTTGTATACATCACCATCATGGTCCACCATGTCACGCACGGCAACGATACCCTCCCTTCCGCGCAGGTCTGCGAACCCGTCGATCTCGTTCACCCGTTCGAAACCCGAATCGAGCACACCGATCAACATGCCCTGTCCGCGGGCATCGAGCGCATGCAGCAGATGTCCGTTCAACATCTCTATCTGCCGATAGGATTGACCGTACAGGCCCTCCCCCCCTCCCCGCTCCACCAAGGGATATGCGGGCGACCGGAACTTGTCCACCGGGGGTGTCGCTCCCGGACGTTGACCGTTCATCCTCACCTGGGCCACGAACGGCAGACCGGCAATGGCCTCGAGTGCGTTCGCATCAGAGGTCCTGATGGTGACAGCATTGAACCACTTGCTCCGATTCACCAATTCCACATCACCCGTGGCGAGCAGGGCATTGATGTAGGCCGGATCGACAGGTAGGTCCAATTCATCGATGGCGATGCCCTGCGCCTGCCTTCGGGCAATGGCCCGGGGGGAAAGGAACTCTTCAGGGGCACTGATCGAGAAGGGGGTGCCCTCCTTCCCATTGAATTGCACCCAATACAGACCGGGACCTGTCTGGGCCTGTGCAATGCAGACCGATGCAAGTGCCGCAATGATCGACAAGCGTTTCATGTGCGTTCAATTGGTGCCATAAGCGACAGCCACCATGTTCAGGTAGAAGCCTCGGACCAAGCCGCCCTGGGTGTCCGTCTCCACCCAACGTTTCTGGACAAGGCCCACTCCGTACGCATAACGCTCCACCCAGTCCCTTCGTTCGACCACGTTGGCGGGTATCGTGTTCTCCACAAGGGCAGTGCGTTCAAATGCCAGTCCGCTCGTGCTCCACGGGGAGTCCACGGTAACGTACCCCACTTCCAGGGGCCTGTCGGTATTGTACACGTTCACATCCCATTCGCGCCCAAGCCTGACGGGGAAGGACATCTTCTGCCTGCGCTTGTTCTCCTCGGTCAGCTCAGCGGTGATGCCGTTGACGGACGTGGACCAGACATCCCGCACATACCAGGCACCGGCCGTGTCCAACACCAGCCGATGCACCCGGAAGGCTTGTCGACCTTCGGCATCGATGTAGGCGCTCTCGATGGTCTGGCGCATGCGGTAGCTCACGCTGTCGTAGCGGCCCACAGCATCCTCGCGGTACACCGAATCGACCTGGTACTCCACCCATGAGCCTACGGTGGTGGGGAAATACCCATAGCCCACATCAACGGTGGGCGCATCATCCTTCCTGCAGGAGCTGAGCACCAGCAGCATTGCCGCGATCGTAAGGAGTGGATTGGAACGCATCACAGATGGGTGTCAGGAATGGTCGCGATCGATGAAACCGCCTCCAAGGACGGTGTCGTCCACATAGAAGACGGAACTCTGCCCCGGAGCGATGCCTGCCACGGGGGCATGGAGGTCCACGCGCACCCGTTCACCGTCCATGCGGAGGGTGGCCGGCGTGCCTTTGTCCTTGTAGCGCACCTTCACCACGGCCTCCATCTCTCCATCCAACGTGTCAACCAACTGGAAGTTCGGGCGGCGCACCCAGAAGGTCACTTGCTGGAGGTCGTCCTTGCTGCCCAGCACAACGGTGTTCGTTTCGGGATGGATCGCGGTGACGTAGAGCGGCTCACCGGTTGCGATGCCAAGCCCCTTGCGCTGACCGACGGTGAAGAACGGATACCCATCATGCTCTCCGAGCACCCGCCCATCAACGCTCACCAGCTTCCCATGGGCCAGCCGGGCGGTGGCCGCAGGTTCCCTGCGCTTCAGGAAGCCGCGGTAATCGTTATCGGGGATGAAGCAGATCTCGTAGCTCTCGCTCTTGTTGGCCAGTTCCGGAAAGCCGCTGTCCAAGGCCATTTTACGGATATCGCTCTTATGAAAATGGCCGATGGGGAAGCGGGTGCGGGCCAGGTTCACCTGTTCAAGGCCCCACAGCACGTAGCTCTGGTCCTTGCCCGGATCGAGGCCCTTGCGCACCGCCCATCGATGGTTGTCCGTCTGCACCATCTGTGCGTAATGCCCGGTGGCGATGAGGGCGCAGTCCATCATGTCAGCGCGCTTCAGCAGAGCCTCCCACTTGATGAAGGTGTTGCATAGTACGCAAGGGTTGGGCGTACGCCCTGCGAGGTACTCGCTGGTGAAGTTACCGATGATGGCTTCACCGAACTCCTCACGTATATCGATGATCATATGGTGGAACCCACGGCTCACGGCCATGTTCCGGGCGTCGTTGATGCTATCGAGGTCGCAGCAGCCGGTGATCCGCCTGCCCCCGCTTGCATCGGCATAGTCCCACGTCTTCATCGTCACACCGATGACCTCATACCCCTGCTCATGCAGCATGAGGGCGGCCACGGAGCTGTCCACACCGCCGCTCATCGCCACCAAGATCCGTCCGTGCCTGCTCACCGATGTTCCGAATTATCCGTTTCCAATGTCCCCCCCGTCCCCGTTGGGCGACCCGATGGGTTCCCCGCCAGATCGGCTTCGGGTGATGTTCCAACCCCCAACTGTCCAACGTTCCAGTCCCAACGCTGCAACCACCTACTGCTCCACCCCCTCAACATACCTACGCACCTTCACCAACTTGCCCCGCTCGTCATATTCCTTCACCTCTCCCTCCAACAGGTCGTTCGCGTAGCGCCCCTCCACTTTCACGGTCTGTCCGTGCAGCACACGCTGCATGTCCTGCGGGGTTCCGGAAACCGGGTCGGCGGGCATCGGCTTGATCATCCACTGGCCGTTGTCGTGATACTCCTTGAAGGGCCCTTCGCGCCTTCCGTTACGGTAGGTCTCTTCCCGCTTGGGACGTTCATCGTCGAAAAACTCACGGAAAACGCCGTTCTCCTTGCGCTCCTTCTTCAGCACGCCCTTGGCATACAGCATCTGCAACTGAAGGCTGCCGTCCTCGTTGTAGTAGAACCAGACACCATCCCGCACGCCGTTCACCAGTCGGCCTTCGATCTCCTTGGTTCCATTGGGATGGTAGAAGGTCATGGCACCGTCGGGCTCACCATGCACATACGTGCCCTGGATCTTCACCTTTCCATTGTCGAACCAGCTGGTGGAGGGCCCGTGTTGAAGGCCATCCACCAGTTCCTCACGTTCAGCCAATTGTCCGTTCGGGTAATACACCGAGCGCTCACCGTGCAATGTGCCCGCCCGGTAGCGCTCCACCTTGCGCAGCCTGCCCTCCGGATCATAGTAGTTCCATACACTGTCCTTGGCCTGGCCGACATACTTGCCACGCGCCATGACACCACCGCCGGAGTGGTGGTGCACGGAGCGGCTGGTCACCCCATCGCCCGCATGGGCCACCACGCTGGTCAGTGTTCCATCCGGACCGAAATACTTGAAGACCCCCACCGGAACATCGTCCTTGAACTGGCCCGTGTAACGAACCGCACCATTCTCATGGGTACGCACCCACGGTCCCTGCTTGCGTCCTTTCGCGTCGGTCAGGTTCTGTCCAAAGGCAGCGTTGACCGCGACCAGCAGGCCTGTCAACAGAACGAGCTTACGGTTGGCACGCATCATATCCACTTGCAAAGGTAGCCCCACAACGGCAAGACGCATGCCGATCGGTATGGTAGGTGGTGCTGCACGATCGCCGCACCCTGCCTACCTTTGACCATCACACACCACCATGCGCTTCTTCATCGACACCGCCAGCCTTGCCCAGATCAAGGAGGCCCAGGAACTGGGCGTCCTCGACGGGGTCACCACCAACCCATCACTGATGGCCAAGGAAGGCATCAGCGGCCACGACCGTGTGATGCAGCATTACGTGGACATCTGCAACATCGTGGACGGCGATGTGAGCGCCGAGGTCATTGCCACGGATCTTGCCGGGATGATCAAGGAGGGTGAGGACCTTGCCGCCCTGCACGGGAACATCGTGGTGAAGGTGCCCATGACCAGGGACGGTGTCCGTGCCATCAAGTACTTCAGCACCAAGGGCATCAAGACCAATTGCACGCTGGTGTTCAGCGCGGCACAGGCACTGCTGGCCGCCAAGGCCGGTGCAACGTACGTCTCCCCTTTCCTTGGGCGGCTGGACGACATCAGCCAGGAAGGCGTGCAGCTGATCGACCAGATCCGCACCATCTATGACAACTACGGGTACGGCACGGCCATCCTGGCCGCCAGCATCCGCCATCCGCTGCACATCGTGCAATGTGCGGAGCTCGGCGCCGACGTTGCCACCTGCCCGCTCAGCGCGATCACCGCGCTCTTCGACCACCCCCTGACCACCATCGGATTGGAGAAGTTCCTGGCCGACCATCGCAAGGCCGCCCAGGCGCTGAAGGCCTGAGGCATGCTGATCACCATCCATCCGAAGGACCCCGAACCGAGGAAGGTCCGCATCATCGTGGACAAGCTCAACGCGGGAGGTGTGGTGATCTGCCCCACGGATACGGTATACGCGTTCGTGTGCAGCGCTCATCAGCCCCGAGCCATTGAAC
>JBIJDX010000148.1:0-7576 GCA_044343855.1 Flavobacteriales bacterium | reverse complement strand
CTGTCCATGCAGGCGAAGGGCCACAGCATGAGGCCGGTCTCCTCATCCCGCTCCAGGTCGTAGTAGGGGAAGGGCGTGCACGTGCCAGCGCGGAAACCCGCCCGATCGGGAAAGCCCAGGCTGTGATCCTCCGTAAAGCCCGCAGAAGCAAGGGCCCGCAATGTGTCCGGCAGCCGCCAGCGCAGAAAATGTTGACGGCTCACCTGTACAGCCCGGCCAGTGACGGCCTGCAGTTCATCGCGTTCACGAAGGGTGGTGGTGGCATCATCACTGCTGTGGTACGAGGGATGCAACCCCACCTCCACGGACGCGCTCAAAGCGCGCACCCGTTGCTGGAAACGTTCATCACGGGGCACCGCGTGATCGTGCGCACCACCTCCCCGCATCAGCAGGAAGGCGATCGCCCGGTGCAATGGCTTGGTGGTGGCAAGGGCCGCCAGTTCGGCATACCGGTCGAAGGGGTCACGCCGCCGGCCCAGGAGCACCGACATGCGTTCCAAGGCATCCGCTGCGCGCATCCGCAGGACATCGCGGACCAAGGCACCCGTCTGCCGCAGTGCGGGCCGACCGTGGTAGCGGAAACCATTGTCCACGTCAACGGTGAGCACGTGACGGAACCTCCGCAACGGTGCGGGGAGCTGCGGATACCGCGCTGCCAGCCGCTCCGCCAGGCGTAGCGCCCATCGGTCCACCAACGCGAGCTCCGACAACCGATGTCGTACCACATGGAGCGCCGAAGAGGGAACGCGGCCATGGGCATCACGCTCCACCGCACCAAGCTCATCCACCAGGCTCAGCAGGGTGAAGGAATCGGCGAAGGGATCGTCGCCATGGATCACGGGGAGTCCGTCGCAGAGCGTTGGCGGAGGCAGCGTCATGCCGGGCTTCACGGCCTCCAGCGGAATGGCCGGCACTACCACATGGCCAACATCATGCACCAGGGGTGCACCGTAGTGCAGCCTGGGTCCGTTGTGGACCATATACGCCTCCGCGTCGGCGGTGAAGCGCACGGGCCATCCCAGCATGCGCTCCAGCAGGTGCCGAACGATGTAGCGCTGTCGCGGGCCATCACTATCGAGGAGTACGAGCAGCATGTTCGGTGAGGGCGATGTGCGAGCGGCTGGGTCCCTGGCGCCGAAGGACCCCACGGAGGTGGTCGCGCAGCCACCGCCGCCAGCTGAATTCATGGATGAGGGCACCACCCGTTGTGCGGATATCGTCCGCGAGCAGCCGGTGCAACGGCTCCACTTCCACAACGGTGTAACGCAGCGGACCAAGGGATCCGTGCAGCAGGGCTCCGCATTCCAGGAGCGAAGCCTCCAGCCGCGCGGTGCTGTTCATGTGGCCGGGCCTCTTGCCGAACAGCCTGTAGGTGGCAAGCGAACGCGTGCCGTCGGCGGCGGTGTGGTCGATCGCGAGATCCCGCCAGTGACGGTATGGAACGCGCTCCAGCTCCTCCACATGATGGATGTAGGTCAGCGCGTAGGTGACATCGATGTCGAGGGCCAGGATGCGGGCCCGGTTACGGTGCATGAACGCGAACGGGGAGTTCGGCCCGAAGCTCGATCGCTCATCGGCAGCCACCAGTTCCCGGGCTCCGGCACCGGCCGCCGCCATGGAATGCAGGGGATGTGCCGTGCGCACGAAGGCGGGGTTGTTGCGGGCCGCTTCACCCAGGGCACCCGTGATGGTGGGCGAGTACCGCACGTCGAAGGATTCCTCCGACCGCAGATCGTGATTGAACGTGGGCACCAGCAGGGTTCCCGTGGGTCCCACTGCACCAACGAGTGTGTTCAGCAGGTCGTTCGGCCCCTCCGTGCTGCGCGCACGACGGAGGGCCCAGGCGATGCGCGTGACATCGGCCTGCACCATCCACACCGAGCCCGGCGCCACTCCCAGCGCAGCCGGCCATTCGGTGAGGGGCGGCAGCACGCTCATGCGGGTCGTCGGAAGCGGAACAGTTCCGGCACGTAGCCGAGCGAACGCACGAATTCCTGCGAGAGCAGGTTGCCGTGCACCACCTCGCATTCGGTGGCCTGCACACCCTTGGCGGAGAACCAGGCATGCAACGCAGCGGTGATGCCACGGGCCACACCTCCCCGTCTATGGGCCGGTGACACATAGAGGTGCGTCCACTGGCCCAGCGGTGCGCCGCCGAGGTAGTCGGGAGCGAGCTTCACCATGCCGTAGGTGAAGCCCACCACACGGCCCTGCTCCACGGCGAGCACCAACCGGCCGAAGCGTTCCAGGCCACGACGCACGCCGTCCAGCCAGATGTGCGCCCCGTTGGCTGCCAGTGCGGCGTTCATGCCGTGGCCGGCCATCGAGGCATGCAGTTCCTCGAACAGTGCGGGCACCTGGTCCAGAAGTGGATCCCGGCCGTCCTGCACGATATGGATGACACTGTTGCTCATGGCCTGCGTGCAAAGAGATCCACAAGGCCGCCCAGCGTGCTTCCCCCGGGGCGCTCCATCGCTGCCATGAGGTCCACCTCGCGCCCGCTACGCCGCTCCAGTTCCACCACCAGGTCCACGAACCCCAGCGAATCCAGGAGGCCGGAACGGAGCAGGTCCAGGTCATCCCCCAGCTCACTCCGCTCCATCCCCAGCCGCGCCGCACGCGGCAACAGGACCTCCAACACCGCCTCCTTCAGTTCGCTCCTATCCATGGCTCGCCAGTTCCTTCAGGGCCCGCCGGTCAACCTTGCCGTTGGGGTTCAGCGGGAAGGCCTCCACCACCGTGATCGCTTCGGGCACCATGTAGGAGGGAAGCCGTTCGCGCAGCGTGTGCAGGAGCGCCACCGCATCGGCAGGCCCGTCGATAAAGGTAACGAGGCGAACGGAGCCGTCGCGCTCGATCGCCACGGTAACGGACGTGCAATTCGGCAGGAGGGGATGCAGCACCTGGTCCACCTCGGCGGGCTCCACCCGATGGCCCTGCACCTTCACCTGATCGTCAAGGCGCCCGAGGAAACGGTGGACACCATCGCCATCGCACCGCACCCGGTCACCCGTGGCGTACCAGGCCACCGAGCCGTCCGCCGAGCGCAGAAAAGCCGGATGGTCACCACCATCGTCAAGGTAGCCCTCCGTCACCTGCGGTCCTGCCAGCAGCAACTCCCCTTCCTGACCATGGTCGCGCACCATCGCAGTACTGCCGGGGAAGGGTCGGCCGATGGGAACGATGCCGGTGGTCGGATACGGCTGCCGGACGGTCTGTTCGAACATGGCGATGGTGGCCTCCGTGGGACCGTACAGGTTGGTGATGGTGCTGTTGGGGGCAGCCACCGACCAGTGCCGCACCTGGTCCCAGCGCAGGGCCTCACCGCAGAAGAAGCTGGTGCGGATGCGCGGAAGGCTGCCCGGGGAGAGTGCCCGCATGCGTGCCATGAGGTCGATGAGGGAGGGCACGGAGAACCACGCCGTGATGCCCGCACGATGGACATGCGCGGCGGTACGAAGACCCGGTGCATCGCTGCTCACGCACAGGCAGGCGCCACTTCCCCACGTGACGAACAGGTCGTGCACGCTCAGGTCGAAGGCAAGGCTGAACAACTGCGTGCACCGATCCTCCTCGGTGATGCCGAAATGCGCCAGTGCATGGGCGAGGTAGGCGGCCACATGACGTCGCAGCACCGGCACACCCTTGGGGCCTCCGGTACTGCCGGAGGTGAACATGACATAGGCCTCACCGCTGACCTGCGCGGGAATGCCGCCATGCACCCGTTGCACAGCGGAACCCGATCGTCCGTCCACGAGCGCCGCCACACGGGCCCGCTCCATCACCTGCTGCCAGCGCCCTGCCGGATGATCCGCATGGAGCGGCACATAGGAACGGCCGCTGCGCAGGATGCCCAGCACGGCCGCGTAGGTGGCCGGGGCGCGATGTGCCACCACGGCAACGCGGGCTCCCGCGGGAAGCGAGGTGTCACAGTCCAGGGCAACGGCATCCGCGAGTTCCGAAAGACGCCGGTAGCTGTATGCACTGCCGTCGACGTCCAGTGCGGGCCGATCCGGCCAGCGGGCCACGGCGCTATCGAAGACCGCAACGGGATCGGTGGAGGTGAGCTGCACTGTCAATGACTTGGAAGGACACCCATGCTGCAGAGCAGGGCATCCGCGAGGTACTTCTGGGCCCAGTTGGGGCATGCGAACTTCTCATATCGACCCCACAGGGGAAAGGATCCCGTCAAGGCTCCCCGCGCCGCTTCCGGACCGCACATGCCAAGGGCCTGCACCCGCCGCAACCAGCGCAGCATGCCTTCGGCGGCCTCCCGGTAGGCCTCCTCCCCGGTGATGGCGTGCAGCCTCCACCATACGATGCTCAACTGCGCGCAACCCGTTGTGATGGCCGCCTCGGAACCACGCCATCCGCTGTCGTAGCGACCATGCAGCCTGCCCTGCTCCAGGAAGCGGTCGCGAAGGGGATCGGCGGCGCGGCGCGCAGCATGCAGCAGATCCTCGCCACCACCTCGCGCATGGCACTCCACCAGCCCATCGATGGTGTAGGCGATGGTATGCGTGATCGGGCGGTCGTTGTGGCGGAGGGTGTTGTCGGCATCGGCGAACCACCCTGTGGCCTGCTGCCGGCCAAGCACCCACTGCAGGTTGCGCCGTGCCGATGCCACATACCGCTCATCACCCGTCGCATCCGCCAATGCCATCAGCGGTGCGTCCACATAGGCGTCGTAAACCCGTGCGACTCCGAGGAAGTTGTGTCGTGCCCAGGTGCCATCGGCCTCCTGAACGGCACGGATGCGGTCGCCGGCCCGGCGGGCCGCCCGCAGATATCGCTCATCACCGGAACGGGCATGTGCAGCCAGCATGCCCCTGATCACCTGGGCCGTGTTGAACACCACCTCGCCCCGTGCCTCCCCGATCCTTCCGCCCTGCCATCCCCCCGTGGGCAATTGGATGTCAAGCAATAGGTGTGCCGCACGCAGTGCATGGTCCACCAGTTCGGGACGATGCAGCACATCCGCTGCGGCGAAGAGCGTGGGCAGGATGTATCCCGTGGTCTCCGGATAGGTGCGGCCATGGCCATGGACCAGGTGGTAGCTGCCAACACCCCCGTCGCCGGTGGCCGCCTGGCAGCGCACCAGGTGATCGATCACCTGACCGAGCGCGTCGGACACGGCAGGCACCTCCCGCGGCAGCTCACCTGCTGAATGCGCGCGCACCAGCCTGCGCAGGGGGGCATCGCCAAGTGCGTGCGCAGTGTACCGGACATATTGGATCAACGAGCGGATCACCGGTGTCGGAGCAAGTGTTCGCAGATGGCCTCCGCAGCATGGCCATCGCCGAAAAGCGGCTCGCCGGCAGGGATGCCATGGTCGAGGTAATGGCCTGCCGCTTCGAGGATCCGCCCGGGATCGGTATCGGCCAGCACCGCCTGGCCGCCCTGCACCAGTTCAACCCACTCGGTGGTGGGCCGCAGGATGACGCAGGGCCGTCCGAAGAAGTAGGCCTCCTTCTGCACACCTCCGCTGTCGGTGAGCACCACGGCGGCGTGGCGCTCCAACGCGATCATGTCCAGGAAGCCCACCGGTGGCAGCAGGTGGATGCCGGCACCACCCTGCAACGCGGCCAGTTCCCGTGCAGGCAGGTGCACCTCCAGCTGCTTTCGGGCGCGCGGATGCACGGGCCATACCAGTGCAATGCCACGGCTGGCATGCAATTCAAGGAAGCTCCGGACCAGGTCACGCAGGCGGTCGGGATCGTCCGTGTTGTGGTCGCGATGCACGGTGATCAGCGCATAGGGACTGCCGGACAGGCCGCACTGTTCCACCAGCGTGGAGCGCTGGTCGGCCAAGGCGGCGAAGTGCAGGCTGTTGTCGAACATCACATCGCCGCATGCCACAACATGCGGGGCGTTGGCCGTGGGCGCCTGCGCGGTATCCAGGGAAAAGCCCTCCCGGACGAGGTTGTCCACGGCGGTGCGCGTGGGACAGAAGAGCCATGTGCTGCAGTGATCGGCGATGATGCGGTTCACCTCCTCAGGCATCCGTTTGTCGAAGGATCGCAGACCGGCCTCCACATGGGCGATGGGGATGTGCAGCTTGGCGGCTGCGAGGGCGCCGGCCACCGTACTGTTGGTGTCCCCATAGATGAGCACCGCATCGTGGACACCGCGCTGCAGCTCACGCTCGATGCCCTGCAGCATCCGGGCCGTGGTGTCTCCGTGGCTGCCACTGCCCACGGCCAGCTGCACGGAGGCCTCGGGAATGCCGAGCTCGTCGTGGAACACCTGGCTCATGCCGGGATCATAGTGCTGGCCTGTGTGCAGCAGGGTCTCGTGGATGCGGCCTGCATAAGGTCCTGCAACTGCCCTGCTGAGGGCGGCGGCCTTGATGATCTGGGGCCGGGCACCGATGATGGTGAGGATGCGGAGGGGTCTGGTCATGGCCTCAGTGGAGCATGCCGTTGTCTGCGAAACTGAAATAGCCGCTGTCCGTGATGATCAGGTGGTCGTACACGGAGATGTCCAGGAGCCTGCCACCCTCCACCAGCTTGCGGGTGAGGCGGATGTCCTCCTCACTGGGACGCAGCTGGCCGCTGGGATGGTTGTGGCAAAGCACGATGGCGGACGCTCGTCGGTCCAACGCCTCCTTGAAGATGACCTTGGGATCGGCCACCGTGCCGTGCATGCCGCCGCGGCTGACATGGCAGCGGTCCAACAGGCGGTTGCCCCGGTCCAGGGCGATGATCCAGAATTCCTCGTGGGCGAGGTCCGCGAAGAGGTGGCGCACCAGCTCATGCGCCGAGGCGCTCGTGGTGACACCGGGGCGTTCGGCGGGTTCCGCGGCCTTGCGGCGGCGCCCCAGTTCCAGGGCGGCCACGATACCGATGGCCTTGGCCTCCCCCATGCCCTTGAACCGGGTGAGGTCCCCGAGGCTGAGGCGCCCCAGCTTGTGCAGGTCGTCGCCAGCACGCTGCAGGATGGCACGCGCCAGGTCCAGCGCGCTCTGGGTGGTGCTGCCCGATCGGATGAGGATGGCCAGCAGCTCTGCGTTGGACAGGGCGCCGGGACCCAGTCGCATGAGCTTCTCCCGGGGACGGTCATCCTCCGACCAATCGCGGATGCTGCGTCGCGCCGGGAGCGGCTCGGAGGCTTCCGCGGCGGGTGCTTGGTTGGGTCGCATGGTCGCCATCAAAATGGAACAGGTCCCCGAAAGGACCTGTCCAAAGTAAGGCTATGGAACGCTCACTTCAGCCCGTTGACGTGGGAGCTGACGGAAGACTTCAGGTTGGCGGCCTTGTTCTTGTGGATGATGTTGCGCTTCACCAGCTTGTCCAGCATGGAGGACACCTCGGGGAGGAGCTTTTCAGCCTCCTTCCTGTCCGTGGTGCCACGGAGCTTGCGCACTGCGTTGCGCGTGGTCTTGTGCTGGTAGCGGTTGCGCTCGTTGCGGGTCTCGGTCTGGCGGACACGCTTCAGGGCGGACTTGTGATTGGCCATGTCTTGGAATGTTCCTTCCCCGGAAAGGGACCGCAAATATAGAACTCTTTCTCTTGTGCAAGGCCGGCACCTGAAAAGATCGGTGGGCGCAGGTGTTCAGTAGGCCTTTTCGTCCTTG
>JBIJDX010000146.1:0-7586 GCA_044343855.1 Flavobacteriales bacterium | reverse complement strand
AGCAGTTCGGCGAGAACTTCTCCGGCGGCCTTGCCATCCGCTATGTGAACAGCAACCTCACGGGGGGCATCAGCGTGCAGGGCGCCAATTCCAAGGCGGGCCAGAGCGTTGCGGCGGACGTGTCGTTCTTCTACCAGAAGAAGGACCTGCAGTTGGGTGACCGCGAAGGTTCCTTCGCGCTTGGTCTGAACGTTTCGAACATCGGCGCCAAGATGTCCTACACGGATGCCGGCACGCAGGATTTCATTCCCATCAACCTGCGCCTCGGTCCCGCGTTCACGCTGAACATGGACGAGTACAACAGCCTTACGCTCGCATTCGACCTGAACAAGCTGCTGGTGCCGACGCCCCCGGTCTACTATCCGGACAACCGCATCGATCCCCAGACCAACCAGCTGGCCGTGGTCAGCGGTCGCAATCCCAACGTGGGGGTGGCCCAGGGCATGTTCGGCAGTTTCACGGATGCGCCCGGTGTGGTGGTGGTCAACGAGGACAGCACCTTCTCGGTGGTGGAGGGTACCAGGTGGAAGGAGGAGTTGCGGGAGGTGAACATCGGCGGCGGCCTGGAGTATTGGTATGCCAGGCAGTTCGCCTTCCGTGCGGGCTATTTCTACGAGCATTTCACGAAGGGCAACCGCCAGTATTTCACCATCGGTGCGGGTCTGCGGTACAACATCTTCTCGCTGGACCTCAGCTACCTGGTGGCCAATGCGCAGCGCAGTCCCCTGGCGAACACTCTGCGGTTCACCCTCGGTTTCCGGTTCGATGGCAAGGGCGGCAAGAAGAAGCCTGCTGTCGAATGATGGTGCGGGTGGGTTTCGGCTATGATGTGCACCAGCTGGCCGAGGGGCGCGAATTGTGGCTGGGGGGGGTGCTGATCCCTCATCCGGTTGGTGCCCTGGGACATTCCGATGCGGATGTATTGCTTCATGCCGTGTGCGATGCCCTTCTCGGTGCGGTCGCGCTCGGCGACATCGGCATGCATTTTCCGGATACCGATGCACGCTGGAAGGGTGCTGACAGCAAGGTGCTGCTGAAAGCCGTGGTGGATCTGCTCGCAGAACGGGGGTGGCAGGTGGGTAATGTGGATGCCACCCTGGTGCTGGAGAAGCCGAAGATCCTACCCCATGTGCCGGCGATGCGCGCCACGATGGCCCCGCTGCTCGGGGTTACGGAGGATGCGGTGAGCATCAAGGCCACCACCAACGAGCGGATGGGCTTCGTGGGACGCCGGGAGGGCGTTTGTGCCCATGCTGTCGCTCTGGTGCAGCGAATGGCCTGAGCCTGCCGTCAATCGTCGCCGTCGTCGGCCGCAGGTTCGGTGAACGTGCCGTGCCCCTGTTCGTCCTCGAAGTAGAACACGCGCAGCTGTGCGGTGTCCTTCAACAGGTCGATCCTGCCTATCTCCACCCGGCTCACCTTCACGCCAAGGCGGTCGTGCAGGTCTGCGAAGAGCGCCTGCCTGTTCTGTGGCTTGATCAGATCGATGCGCTCATAGATGAGCTGTTTCATCGCTTCATGCCTGGTCAGCCACAGGTGTTCCAGTGCATAGGTCATCAGCAGGATCATGCCATCGGTGAAGACCAGTTCCGTGATGCTCACCTTTTTGCTCGCCAGCGAATTGATCACAGCGATGGTGATCACGGCGAACAGGTAGGTCATGTCCTTGATGCTGATCTGCTCCGTTCGGTATCTCAACACGCCGAAGATGGCGAACAGGCCGAAGGCGAATCCGATGCTCAGTTTCACACTGTTCAGCAGTACGCACAGGAAGAAGATGAGGACATTGAACAGGAAGTACGTGAAGAGGTAGTCCTTCTTCCTGTGGATGGGGTAGTAGATCACCCGGATGAGCACAAAAAGCACCACCGCGTTCAAGCCGAACTTGAAGAGCAGCTCCCACAGATCGTTGTGGAAGACGGGCATACCGAACAGTTTCATGGTCGTTGGGCGTGTTCTTTGGGGTGGCCGCCTTTTCGCATCCGGTCAAGGTGCAGCATGATCGCCTTGAAGGCATTGTGTTTCACGGGCCGCCCGAGCATCAGCATGCCGATGCAGTACTTGCTCATGCCTGAAGGGCGGATGCCGCTGGCCTTCATGAATTTTACGAAAGGCGAGCCCCTGTCCGCGCGCTCCTGTTTCAACTCGGCCACCACGATATTTCCCAGGGAGCGCTCCCGCAAAGGGTCGCTGAACGTGAGATCCAGGTCCATCGTCAGCCGCTCCGGTGAATGGCGGTTCACGAATGTATAGCGTGTGAAGTGGTTCCAAAGCGAAGGGCGCAGCTCCTCCTTGCGGCCGGTGGCCTCGTGGATGAACCGCAGCTGCTCCGCGTCCGGCACATCAGGGATCATCGGAACACGCATGCGCACCTTGTCCGTGCGCCCGGCTCCGGTTTTCCGTTTTACTTCCAGGTATGTGAGATGGCTGCCCACATATTCGCGAAAGCGGACCTTGTTGCGGAATGTGCGCTTGTTGTGGTGGTCCTGGAAATGGCGGTGATCGGCCGTGTCGAGGTAGAGGGTCCGGTAGGCGGTGCCTGCAGCCCCCTGCACGTGAAGCAGGCGATAGTCGGGGATCATGGCCTTCAACACGGCGGGCAACAAGGTTCCGGGGAACACATACTTGGTGTCCACACGCTTCTGCAGTTTCACGCCGTCCATCTCCCCGAGGGATATGGGTTCGAAGCGGGAGAGCAGGGCGTGGGTCCCGGGCATGCTCAGCAGCAATGTGGACCAAGGTAGTATTTGGCCCGTCCCGTTGTTAGCTTGCATGGGATGCGGCGGATCAGGGACACGGCCATGCGCACGCTTCGTCGGTTCCGCAGATCGGTGGAGGACGCCCGCCACCGGCCGGAAGAAGAGGAGCTCCGCAGGCTGCGGGTTCGGATGAAACGGGTGCGGTCACTGCTGCGCTTCCTCGCATTCCTCAACAGCGGTGTGGACGGGCCGCATGGTTCCCTTCGCCGCACCAAGGCGCTTTTCAGCGCTGCAGGTGCCGTGCGGGAGATGCAGGTGAGCACGCGATCGCTTGAACGCCTTCCACTCGCCCCGCCAACGCGATCACCCGGTATCGCCCACCTGGCATCCATGGAGCGAAGCCTGCAGAAGCAGTTGCGCAAGGCGCTCGCGCGCATGCGGACCGAGGACTTCCAGCGGCTGGAGCTCCATGCCCTGCGCATGATCGGGGCGCGCACGGAGCGCGAGCTCAGGACGCAGGCGCGGGCGTTCGTCCGGGCCGAGCTGCAGGAGGCTGCACGGCTGGCCCGCTCGACGGATGTGCACCTGCACCTGCACGCGATACGAAAGCACCTGAAGCATTTGATGCACCTGTTCGAACTGGTGGATCCGGGTGCCCCGCGACCCGCAGGTCTGTCCGATGTGTTGGACGGACTTGGCGACTGGCATGATGCGGTGGACCTTTGTGCGGCCTTGTCGGGCCTGGGGGAACATCCGGTGCAACGCGCAGCCATGGTCACCGCTGCGGAACGCAGGATGCACGTATTGCAGGCCCATGCACTGGACCAAACCGCCTCGTTCATTGATACGGTGGGCCGGCCATTGCAGCGGCGCGGATGAGCCATGCCTGGGTGCAACGCGCCTGTACTGTACACGGAACGGCTCTGGCAGGGGATGCCGGCGAACGGCGGAGGTTCTTCGTCAGGTCCCGGTTGTGCCAGCGGCACCCGGCTTGGTGCCCATCACGAGCTCCTCATCCGCCTTCAGGCCGTAACGGAACATGTCCTCATACCCCATTCGTTCCGCCATTCGTTCCACGGTTACAATGAAACCGGCCTCGCGCAAGCGCTCGAAATAGTCCCTGCCATAAAGGCGCACGTGGTCGAACTGCCCGAACCGTTCCCGGCGCTGGACGGGGTCGGTCACGGCAGGGTCTTCATCCGTGGTGGCGGCATTGGACAATGGG
Organism: Flavobacteriales bacterium; assembly: GCA_044343855.1. Lineage (GTDB taxonomy): Bacteria > Bacteroidota > Bacteroidia > Flavobacteriales_F > PHOS-HE28 > PHOS-HE28. Next base: position 3,662 of record JBIJDX010000146.1, on the reverse strand, counting down.
ACCAGCAGGATGGCCAGGCCGCCCGGTTTCAGCACCCTGCACAGTTCACGCATCGCGCGGCGGTCATCGGGAACATGTTCCAGGACATGGGAGCAGATGATCAGGTCGAAATGGTCATCCGGATGGGGTATCGCAGTTACGTCGAGGTATTCGGTACCGCTGAGATAGGTGTAACCCGGCTCCATCTTGTCCCCCGCCACATAGGTGATGGGCAGTGCCGATAACATGGAACGAAGGGAGCGGTCTGGTGCCACATGCAACACGCGGTCACCGGACCGGGGTAGCCCACGCTCCTTGAGTGCGAGGGCCATCATGCGTGTCCGTTCGAACGATCCGCAGAAGGGACACATCACGTGTGGCCGGGGCGGTGTGCCCATGGGCAGGAAGGCAATGGCACCCCGGTCGCAAAGGGGGCAACGCACGGTGTCCCCCGAAAGCACCTGCTCGCGCAGGCAGGCCCTCAATCCGGCCGGGAGGAGACGGCGCAGTACAGCGGACATGCCTGCAAGGTAGGCCCTTCGGCATGCATCGAAAACACCCGCCGGTCCGTGCGGCAGGGTCAGGGGCACATGACAGGGCACTGTGGCTCAGATCGCCCCCACCCCCAGCAGCAAGGCCGGTTCCTCCAGCAATTCCTTGAAGGTGTTCAGGAAGGCCGCGCCGGTGGCGCCATCCACCACGCGGTGGTCGCAGCTCAGCGTCACCTTCATGGTGTGGCCGGGAACGATGGCACCATTGCGCACGACAGGCTTCTCCATGATGCCACCCACCGCCAGGATGCACGCATCGGGCGGGTTGATGATGGCGGTGAACTCCTCGATGCCGAACATGCCCAGGTTGGAGATGGTGAAGGTGTTGCCTTCCCAGTCCTGCGGCTGTAGCTTCTTCTCCTTGGCCTTCTTCGCGTAGTCGCGCACCTCGGCGCCGATGGTGCGCAGGGGCTTGCCATCGGCGAAGCGCACCACGGGTACCAGCAGGCCTTCATCCACGGCCACGGCTACGCCGATGTGCACATGGTGGTTGGTGCGGATGCGGTCGCCGAGCCAGCTGCTGTTCACCTTGGGGTGCTGCTTCAGGGCCACGGCAGCGGCCTTGATCACCAGGTCGTTGAAGGAGATCCTGTCCGGTGCGATCTGCTTGTTCACGGCCTCACGGACCTGCATGGCGCGCGCCATGTCGATCTCCAGGGTGAGGTAGAAGTGCGGTGCGGTGAACTTGCTCTCGGCCAGGCGGCGCGCGATGGTCTTGCGCATCTGGCTCACGGCCACCTCCTCGAAGGATTCCACCTGCGGGGCATTCCAGGCCATGCCGCCACCGGTGTGGCCTTCCACATCGCGCTTGGTGATGCGGCCTTCGGGACCACTTCCCTTCACGCGGGCGATGTCGATGCCCTTCTCCTCGGCCAGGCGACGGGCCAGGGGGCTGGCGAATACGCGCCCATTGGACGCTGGTGGGGGCGCCATGACGGGCGCAGCAGGGCGCGGAGCCGGAGCGGCCACGGCTGCAGGCGCGGGCTTGGGTGCTTCGACCGCCGGAGCAGGGGCGGGAGCGGCGGGGGCTTCCACCACGGCTGGGGCGGCCTGTGCTGCTGCGGCGAGCAGGGCAGTGATGTCCTCACCTTCCCTGCCCAACACTGCCAATACGCTATCAACCGCTGCCGCCTTGCCCTTCTCCACGCCGATGTGCAGCAATACACCGTCCGTGAAGCTCTCGAACTCCATGGTGGCCTTGTCGGTCTCGATCTCGGCGAGCACTTCGCCGCTCTTCACCTTGTCACCCACCTTCTTGTGCCAGGCGCTCACCACCCCTTCGGTCATGGTGTCGCTCAACTTCGGCATGCGTACGATCTCCGCCATCTGCTTGGTCGTTGTTCGGTGCACGCTACGGCCTTCCCGGCCATGCGCCGCACCGGTGGGTTCAGTCCATGATGAAGGGATAATCCTTCTGGTGATACACATCGTTGTACAGCTCCTCCGAGGTGGCCATGGGGCTTTCCTCGGCGAACCTCACAGCCTCCTCCACCTCCTTGCGCACCGCCTCGTCCAGCGCGTCCAGCTCCGCTTCGGTGACCCACTTGTTCTTCAAGAGGGTCTCGCGCACCTGTTCGATGGGGTCCTGCCGCTTGTATTCCTCCACCTCCTCCTTGGTGCGGTACTTCTGGGGATCGCTCATGCTATGTCCCTTGTAGCGGTAGGTGCGGATGTCCAGCAGGATGGGCCCTTTACCGGAACGTACGTGATCGCAGGCCTTGGAGATGGCATCGTGCACCGCTTCACAGCTCATGCCGTTCACTGCCACACCGGGCATGTCATAGCTCTCGCCCAGGGTGCTCAGGTCGTGCACGTTGCTGGTGCGTTCAACGCTGGTACCCATGGCGTAGTTGTTGTTCTCGATGATGAAGATGACCGGGAGCTTCCAGGTCATGGCCATGTTGAAGGTCTCATGCAGCATGCCCTGGCGCGCGGCCCCGTCACCGAACATGCACAGGGTGGCGTGGTCCTCACCGCGGTATTTGTCGGCGAACGCGATACCGGCACCCAGGCCGATCTGGCCGCCCACGATGCCGTGACCACCGAAGAGGTTGCGTTCCTTGTCGAAGTAGTGCATGCTGCCGCCCTTCCCCTTGCTGGTGCCGGTGAGCTTGCCGTACAGTTCGGCCATCACATTCCTGGGCGATACGCCGAGCACCAGCGGGTGGCAGTGGTCGCGGTATCCGGTGATGATGCGGTCGGTGGGGCGTATCGCTGTCACCATGCCCGCCAGCACCGCCTCCTGCCCGATGTACAGATGGCAGAAACCGCCGAATTTCTGCATGGTGTAGAGCTGTCCGCATTTCTCCTCGAAGCGGCGCATCATCACCATATCCTTGAACCAGCGATGGTAGGTGGCCTTGTCGAAGGGGCTGGCCGTCGCGGTCGATTTCTTCGATGGTGCGGTCTTGCTGCTCATGCGGGGCGCTTGCGTGGAGGGGCAAATATAGCCGTGGTCGGACGCCCTTGTGGCGTTCGACAAGCTTCATGGTTGCGCCTCACTGCGGCTTCATTGGAGCAGGAAGGAAGCATCGAAGCTGAAGGGCAACAGGTCGCCTGAGCGCTCCAGTTCGATCACAGGGCCGTTGCTTGAGGCCAAGAGGAGCCGGATGGGCGCCCCCTGACGGTATTCCTGCTCCAGCAGCGCCTGTCGACAGATGCCGCACGGCGATACGGGGCGGCCGGCCGGTGCCGATGGCACTGCGATGGCCATTTCCACCACGATGGCGGCCGGATCCCGGGACATGGCCGCATGGAGTGCCGTACGTTCGGCGCAGATGCCGGCCGGGAAAGAGGCGTTCTCCTGGTTGTTCCCCGTCACCACGATGCCGTTGGACTGCAGGAGGGCGGCACCCACATGGAACCGTGAATAGGGAGCATAGGCGCGTCCGGCCGCCTTTGTGGCCTGGTCCAGCAGGTCGCGCTGCGCCCCGTCCAGCGCGTCCGGAGTGGAATGCTCCCTGTAACGGATCGTAAGGGTGTGCTCGTCGCTCATGGGTCGGCCCGCGAAGGTAGCGTCCTGCGGACCGACCGGGGCATCACGCGGCCAGGGATGCTTGAACACTTAACATGGTCGCGACAGTGTCATCAGCCCGGTCCCCTGAACGGTGCGCAGTAATTTCGGCCGGTGCC
>JBIJDX010000147.1:0-7586 GCA_044343855.1 Flavobacteriales bacterium | reverse complement strand
GGGGACTTCCGGCAGTGGGCCATACCAGTGGTGATGCCATCAAGGCCATTCAGGAAGTGGCGAAGGAGCACCTGCCGCGCGGGTACGACATTGCCTGGGAGGGCTTGAGCTACGATGAGGCACGACGGGGCAACGAGGCCATCGCCATCTTTCTCGTGGTGCTCATCTTCGTCTACCTGGTGCTGGCAGCACAGTATGAGAGCTTCGTGCTGCCCCTGGTGGTGATCCTCTCTCTGCCTGTCGGTGTCTTCGGCTCGTTCCTGATGCTGAAGGCGATGGGCCTTGCGAACGATGTCTACGCCCAGATCGGGCTCATCATGCTCATCGGCCTGCTCGGTAAGAACGCGGTGCTCATCGTGGAGTTCGCGGTTCAGCGACAACGCGCAGGTGCCACGGTGCGTGAAGCCGCCATCGAAGGGGCCCGTGCGCGTTTCCGTCCGATCCTCATGACCTCCTTCGCGTTCATAGCAGGTCTCATCCCGTTGGTGATCAGCTCGGGTGCAGGGGCCATCGGTAATCGTACCATCGGCTCATCGGCCATGGGTGGCATGCTGGTGGGCACGTTGATCGGCGTGCTCATCATCCCCGGTCTGTACTACGTCTTCGCCAACCTCATCGAGGGCCGCACCCTCATCAAGGACGAGCGCGACGAACCGATCTCGGAGGAGATGGTCCGACACGCGGAAGAACACAACTCCGACAAGGAGGTCATCCGCTCGCTCAACACCCGCATCAAGGAACTGCTTAAACGCAAGAACAATGAGCGTTGAACAAGGACGTCGTTCGAATGGTCGCCGCACGTCACTGCGGTGGTATAGGATCGCAGGCCCCGCGTTCGTCATCGGTTCCGTCATCGGCCTCACGGGGTGTCTCCCCGGCTTGAAGGTTCGTGCGGTACGGAATGATCTGCCTGCACGGTATCCTGCGCAGACCGCCGATAGCAGTGGCGCTTCACGGCCCTGGCAGGAGCTCTACACGGATCCCCACCTCCGCAGTTTGATCGACAGCGCCTTGGCGAACAACCAGGAGCTGAACATCCTGCCCATTGCCGAGGAACAGGCTTTCCCAGAGCCGTTACCCGACCTGATGGTCGCTGCCCGGGCCTCCTGGGAACTGGATGTATGGGGACGCTTGCGCAATGCGAAGAAGGCTGCGTTGATGCGTTACCTCGGCACCGTGGAAGGACGGAATTTCGCCGTGACCCGCTTGGTGGCAGAGATCGCCAACAGCTATTTCGAACTGTTGGCCTTGGATCAGCAATTGGAGATCCTGCGGAACAACATCGGGATCCAGCAGGATGCCCTGGAGATCGTGCGGATGGAGAAGCAGGCCGCCAAGGTCACTGAACTGGCTGTGCGTCGATTCGAAGCGGAAGTGCTGCGCAACCGGAGCCTGCTCTTCGAGGTGCAGCAGCGCATTGTGGAGACGGAGAACCGCATCAACTTCCTGGTGGGCCGCTATCCCCGTCCGATCCAGCGTGATCCGGCCGTGTTCACTGCATTGCTCCCAGGGGTGTTACAGGCCGGTGTGCCTTCCGAACTCCTGCGTCAACGGCCGGATGTTCGTCGCGCTGAACTGGAGCTGGAGGCAGCGCGACTGGACGTGCGCTCGGCTCGGGCCGCCTTCTATCCTTCGCTCCGCCTCACGGCCGGCGCGGGTCTCAATGCGTTCAACGGGTCTTATCTGCTGGAGACACCGGCTGCCTTGCTCTACAATGCAGCGGGCGATCTGGTCGCGCCTCTGGTGAACCGGAATGCCATCAAAGCGGCTTATTTCGGTGCGAACGCTCGGCAGCAACAGGCCATGTTCGACTACGAACGCACGGTGCTCAACGCCTATGTGGAGGTGGTCAACCAGCTGTCCAACATGGACAACCTGGCGAAGAGCTATGCCCTGCGCGAAGAACAGGTGGCAGCACTATCGAGTTCCATCACCATCTCCAACAACCTGTTCCGTTCTGCCCGTGCGGATTACATGGAAGTGTTGCTCACTCAGCGTGATGCATTGGAGTCCAAGGTGGAACTGGTGGAGCTGCGGCAACGACAGCTGGGTGCCCAGGTGGCCATGTACCAAGCGCTCGGAGGCGGTTGGCGGTAGTGCGTGATACTGGTGGGTCACTACGACATGCCATGACGTAGTGGCATACCGAACTCACGTCCCACAGAATGTGCGGTAGTCCTCATCGCCGTGTGATGGCGGCAGGCGATAGGGATCGGGCACTTCGATCGTAGTGTACGGATGCTTCAGCACCTCCAGGAGAGCCTTCATGGGTGCGAGGTCGTTCTGCACCGTAGCCGCATCCAGCACCTGTTCCACCACGTGGTTGCGCGGTATCACGGTCGGGTTCGTGCGGCGCATCAGCTCTACGGCGGCGTCCAATCCGCCCGGCGCCTGCTTGATGCGTTCCTGCCAGCGTCCTTGCCATTCGATAAAGCCGTCGTCCTTGAACGGTGCGCCGAGGGTGGCACCTTCCTGCATCAGCGCGATGAAGGTGTTGGTGTGGTCCGCTCCGGTGGCTTGCATGGTGTTGTAGAGGTCCTGTACCAAGACCGCATCACCGGCCTGGGGTTCAGCGATGCCGATCTTGGCGCAGGCCATGCGCAGGTGTGCTGCGCGGAACAAGGGCGGGAACTCATCGAGCACCGCCTGTGCCAGCGCGATCGCCTGCTCCTCCTGTGGATGGACCAGGGGCAGCAGCGCGCCGCCCAGCACCGACAAATTCCAGTGCGCGATCGGAGGCTGGTTGCCAAAGGAGTAGCGACCACCGGTGTCGATGGAACTGAACACGGTGGCCGGATCGTAGGCGTTCATGAACGCGCAGGGGCCATAGTCGAAGGTCTCGCACGCCAGGCCCATGTTGTCCGTGTTCATCACCCCATGGATGAAGCCCACGCGCATCCAGTGTACGACCAACGCGATCTGACCCCGCATCATGCTCCGCAGCAGTTCCAATGCGGGGTTCTCGGCGTCGGCCGCTTCGGGATGGTGGCGCTGGATGGTGTGGTCCATCAGCAGGCGCAACTCGTCCACAGTGCGGAAGTGACGCGCGTACTCGAAGGTTCCTACACGGATGTGGCTGGCCGCAATACGGGTGAGCACGGCGCCCTGCTCCGGTCGCTCGCGCATTACCGGCTGACCGGTGCGCACCACGGCGAGGCTGCGGCTGGTGGGGATGCCCAGGTGGTGCATCGCCTCGCTCATCAGGTACTCGCGCAGCATGGCGCGCAGCGTGGCACGGCCATCGCCCCGGCGTGAGTAGGGCGTGGTGCCCGAACCCTTCAGTTGGATGTCGTAGCGCCTTCCATCCGGCGTAAGCTGTTCGCCCAGCAGCACCGCGCGGCCATCACCCAGCATGGTGAAGTGCCCGAACTGGTGCCCGGCATAGGCTTGTGCGATGGGTTCGGACCCCGCTGGCAGTGCATTGCCGGCCAAGACCAGTGCGATCGCTGCCGGGTCGAGGCCTTCGGTGTGCAGGCCCAGTTGTTGCGCCAGATCGGTGTGGAAGAGCACCACGCCCGGCTCTTTCACCGGTGTGGGCTCCACGCGACTGAACAGCCCTTCGGGAAGCCGCGCGTAGCTGTTGTCGAAACGCCAGCCGAGGTCAGTGGGTGCGGTGGGCATGCTGTACGAGCTGATCCAGTTCCACGTAGCGCAGCGCTTCTTCTGCACAGGCTTCAAGCACCACCGGCGGCGCCACACCTTGGTCGCAGGCCTCTTTCCAGCGCAGGGCGCACAGGCACCAGCGGTCGCCGGGCTTCAGGCCGGGGAAGGCGTATTCCGGTCGCGGGGTGCTCAGGTCGTTGCCACGTGAGGCGGTGAACGCGAGGAACTCCGCGGTCATGATCGCGCACACCACATGCCGGCCGAGGTCCTCGTCATCGGTACGACATCGCCCGTCGCGGTGGAACCCGGTAAGCGGGTCCAAGCAGCAGGGTTCCAAGGGAAGGCCGAAGACGTTGAGGTGAGGCATGGAGAGGGTTCAGTGGAGGACACCGCCATGGCTCTGTCCTCATCCACAGTAGATGCAAAGATCACACCGCCACCTTTATACCCACCACACTCTCCATCGCCTCCTTCACCGCGTGCACGTTCTTCACATCCTGCATCCGCCGAACGGCGGACAAGGTGCCCGCCTTGTCGTAGACATTGAAATGTCCCGCCTGCGCTTGCACGGCGCGCAGCGTACCATTGATCGGAAGGCTATGGCTTCCTGCCTTTGGAAGTCCTACCTGCGCCTAGTGCCTTCTTCGCGCTCATCGGGGTCACCACCTTCTTTCCGGTGCGAGCCTCCAGCTCCAGTCGGGCCACTTTCGCAACGTTCCCTCCCTGGCGCGCCACTTCCTTGTTGTCATCGAAAGTTTCTGGATCGGTGGCTTGCGAAATGTCCTTCGCCGACGCCTCCGCCAACATGTTCAGGATCAGCTCCGTGTTGGTCATGTTGTCGCGAAGGTTCTCCTTCTTCAAGCCTTTCAGCACTTTGTACTCCTTGGTCGTATTGCCCGACCAGGCTTTTGTCATGATGTCCGTGAGGGTGGGGAAGTGCAGGCCTTCCTTCATGCCGCGTTTCCTCCATTCATCGGTCAGCTCTTTACGGATCTCAATGCTCTTCAGGCGCTGGTTGATCCAGTTCTCCGAATAGCCCAAGCGCAGGTATTGCTCCAACGCACGGTCGATGGTGATCTCCGGGTCCGCCATCTCGTCCAATCGCTCTGAAGCCACTTGCGCCAGCCATAGTTTGAAGGGCTCAGCTATCGGAGAAGGGATGGACTGGATCAGCCGGAAGAGTTGCTCGGTGTCAGCTACATCAGTGGTGTACCACTTCCCATCCGAGGACTTCATTTTCAGTTGTCCGATAAAATCGGACAACTGACTTCCCTCTCGCAGTAACTTGGTTTTCAGGTCGTTCCAGTACTTCCTGGGGCGCTCGTTGCCGGTGAGGGCGGCGATCACATCGATGATGGAGAAGAACCATTTCTCCTGCTCTTCGTCCCACACGGTGCGCACCTGCTTCTCTTCGAAGATCTTGACGGCGTTCTCGTCGGTCATGGTATGGGCAAGGTAGGGATCGAAGGGGCTGCATCGCTACACGGCGACGGTGCTACCCACCACCCCCTCCATCGCCTCCTTCGCCGCGTGCACGTTCTTCACATCCTGCACGCTGATCCGCAAGGTCCCGGCCTTCTCATACACCTTGAACCTGCGCGGTTGGGCCTGCACCGCTCGCAGCACCGCGTTGAAGCCAGCGCTCTCGAAGAAGCCGTGCTTCTGGTCTGCGATGAAGGTGCCGATGAGGGTGCCCTTCTTCAGCACCATCTTCTCCAGGCCCATGCGTTGGCCCAGCCAGCGGAGCCGGATGCCTTCAAGCAGCTCGTTCACCAGCGGCGGAATGGGTCCGAAGCGGTCGGTGACCTCGGCGGTGAACTTCTGCAGCTCGGCCTCGTCCTTGATGTCGTCGAGGCGGCGGTAGAGTGCGAGGCGTTCGGCGGTCTCGCTCACGTAGCTGTTGGGGATCAGCATGGTGAGGTCGGTCTCGATGATGCAGTCGTCGCTCTGGTCGCGGCGTGAACCGCGGGCGAGGGCGTGGCTGCCCTCCTGTGCATCGGCGAAGAGCTCCTTGAAGTGCTCGTCCTTCAGTTCGCGCACGGCCTCCTCCAGGATCTTGTGGTAGGTCTCGAAGCCGATGTCGTTGATGAAGCCGCTCTGCTCCGCGCCGAGCAGGTCGCCCGCGCCGCGGATGTCGAGGTCCTTCATGGCGATGTGGATGCCGCTGCCCAGGTCGCTGAACTGCTCGATGGCCTGCAGGCGCTTGCGCGACAGGTCAGGTAGCAGGTGCGGGCTGGGTGCCAGCAGGTAGCAGTAGGCCTTCTTGTTGCTGCGGCCCACGCGTCCGCGCAGCTGGTGCAGGTCGCTGAGGCCGAAGTTCTGTGCTTCGTTGACGATGATGGTGTTGGCGTTCGGGATGTCGAGGCCGTTCTCCACGATGGTGGTGCACACGAGCACGTCGGTGTTGCCCTCGATGAAGTCGAGCATCACCTCCTCCAGCTTGTGCCCTTCGAGCTGACCGTGGCCCACGCCCACGCGGCAGCCCGGCACCAGCTTGCGGATCATGTCGGCTATGTGCTCGATGTTCTTCACCTTGTCGTGCAGGAAGTAGACCTGGCCGCCGCGGCTGAGCTCATATTCGATGGCACCGCGGATGGTCACCTCGTCGTACGGTTGCAGTAGGGTGCTCACCGGGTAGCGGTTGGGCGGGGGCGTGCTGATGATGCTGAGGTCGCGCGCGCCCATCAGGCTGAACTGCAGCGTGCGCGGGATGGGCGTGGCAGTGAGGGTGAGCGTGTCGATGTTGGCGCGGATGGTCTTCAGCTTGTCCTTCACGTTCACCCCGAACTTCTGCTCTTCGTCGATGATCATCAGGCCGAGGTCCTTCCACACCACGTCCTTGCTCACCAGCCGGTGCGTGCCGATGAGGATGTCGATCTTCCCTTCCTTGAGGTCCTTGAGGATCTCCGTCTGTTGCGCGCTGCTGCGAAAGCGGTTGATGTAGTCCACGCGCACGGGCAGGCCCTTCATGCGGTTGCTGAAGCTCTTCCAGTGCTGCAACGCGAGGATGGTGGTGGGCACGAGCACGGCCACCTGCTTGCCGTCGCACGCCGCCTTGAACGCCGCGCGGATCGCCACTTCCGTCTTGCCGAAGCCCACATCACCGCAGACCAGTCGGTCCATCGGTGTGGGCTTCTCCATGTCGCGCTTCACGTCCAGCGTGGCCTTGTTCTGGTCGGGCGTGTCCTCGTAGATGAAACTGGCCTCCAGCTCGTGCTGGAGGTACTTGTCCGCTTGGTACGCGAAGCCCGGTTTGCTCTTGCGTTGCGCGTAGAGCTTGATCAGGTCGAAGGCGAGGGCCTTCACCTTGGCCTTGGTCTTCTCCTTCAGGTTCTTCCACGCGGGCGTGCCGAGCTTGCTGATGTTCGGCGCCTTGCCGCCCTCCTCGCCGCTGTACTTGCTCACGCGGTGCAGGCTGTGGATGCCCACGTAGAGGATGTCGTTGTCGCGGTACTTCAGCCGGATGGCCTCCTGCTTGCTGCCGCCCGCGTCGATGGTCTCCAGTCCGCTGAACACGCCGATCCCGTGGTCGATGTGCACCACCAGGTCGCCGGGCTTGAGCTGCGTGAGCTCCTTCAGCGTAAGGGCCTGCGCGTTCCTGCGGAACCCTTCCTTCAGCCGGAAGCGGTGGTACCGCTCGAAGATCTGGTGGTCGGTGTAGAGCGCCAGCTTCAGCTCGGGATCGATGAAGCCCTCGTGAAGGTCGAGCACAAGCGGCGTGAAGGCCACCTCGTGCTCCATGTCGTTGAAGATGGCGTATAGGCGCTCGCTCTGCTTCGCGCTGTTGCAGGCGATGAGGTTGGTGTAGCCCGCGTTCTGCTTGTTGTGCAGGTCGCCGCTGAGCACCTTGAACTCTTTTGCGAAGGTGGGTTGGGGGCGTTGTTGGAAGTCGATGAGCTCAGCCAGCAGCTTCCGACTACCGGCTTCCAGCTCGGCCGTGCTCCGGTCGTCCGTAGTGTGGTCCCCGGAGCGCATCGCGTCGT
>JBIJDX010000145.1:0-7638 GCA_044343855.1 Flavobacteriales bacterium | reverse complement strand
CCGGTGCCTTCGGCAGGAACGGTTGCGACGGGGTTTCATTGTTGTATGTGCCATCGAACCCCTTCCTGCCGGTGCGATGGTCGAGCTGGCTGGGTGTCCTGGACGAGTTCGGATACCGCACGGACATCACGGAATTTCCGCGCGGAAGCGCGGTGGGCATGGCCGACCTGGATGGCGATGGCAGGGACGACCTGCTGATCGAGCGTGGTGGAGACCTGTTCTGGCATCGGTCAGTGGCTGTGCCAGCCACCACCGACCTTGTGCTTCCTGAAATGGCTGCGCACTGTGTCTTCGGCGCACCTCTGCCCCTGCCTGCAGCAGAACCCGCCGGCGGACGCTGGTCTGGATCGTGGGTCGATGGCGACATCCTGTATCGGGCGAACCTGGGCAGCACCACCGACCTGACGCTCGCACATACCTACTATGAACCCACAGGCTGCCCCGTGGCCGAACTGGACACCCTTGAGCTCCTCACCGGACCTCGCACCTTCCCCGAGCTGCCTCCCGTGCTCTGCTCGAGCGATGCCCCCCGTGTGATGACATCCATACCGGATAACACCACATGGTTCGGGCTCGCCGATGGCAATGTGCTCGATCCGCTTCAGTTCGCCGGTGGCATGGTGGCTTGTGAGATGGTGGACCCCAGCGGTGCAGGCTGTGCCACCCTGCTCGGCCCAATTGAGGTGTGGAACGCACTGCCTACCGCGATCACCCCGGCAGGCCCTTTCTGCGTGGATGCAGGTCCGCAGGTCATCACGGCATTTGCCGTACCACCACAGGGCGGTGTATGGAGCGGGGATATCGTCTCCTCCAGCCCGTTCCAAGCCGTGTTCGACCCATCGCAGGGCGCGGGTTACTACAGCGTGGTGCTGCGCACCGACCCCACCGGGCCACAGCAGTGCCCCGGCAGTGATACGCTCTTCATCCTGGTGGCGGAGGACCATCCGGTCGTCACGCTGCCCGCCGTTTCGACCTTCTGCCAGAACGGTGGGGCATATCCGCTGGAAGCCACACCCGCTGGTGGTGATTGGGCGGGTGCGGGCGTGGTGGACCAGGTGCTGTATCCCGAACTGCTCGACGTGGGCATCAACAACCTCACCTACACCGCAACCAGCGCGTTGGGATGCACCACGGTGGCCACATGGTCCGTGGAGGTGCTGGATCGTGCCCAGGTGGAGTGGGGAACGGAGGACCTGATCTTCTGCAGAACAGACCCCAGCGTGTTCCTGCAGGGACTGCCACAGGGAGGAACATGGTCGGCTCCCGTATGGAGCGATGGCGAGTTCGCACCGGGCACCCTCCCGGCCGGCAATTATCCGGTAACGTACACATGGACCGGGCCCAACGACTGCCAGCTGGTCTCGGATGTCATCACCCTTGCGATATGGAACGACCTGCCTGTGACCACAGAGCCCTTCGTTCCGGTATGTGTCACGAGTGAGGAGGCGGAACTCGTTGCATCCCATTCAGGCACCTGGAGCGGCAGCATCGTGGGTGAGGGCCAGTCAGTGATCTTCTCCCCCGCGTCGCTCGGCCTTGGCGAATGGCCCGTAACGATCACCGCGGTGGAGGAAGGTTATTGCCCCGGCACCGCGAATACGGTGGTGGTGGTGGAGGTGTGCTCGGAGATGGAGGACCTCGCTGCGGCATCCACGATCGTTGCCCCGAACCCGTTCCGGGATGGCTTCGTGGTGCGCCTCGGCGGAACACCCATCACGGCACTGGAACTGCTTGACGCAAGCGGCCGCATCATCGCCACGCAGCGACCCATGTCCACTGAGGCAGGCATGCAATTGGACGGACTTGCATCAGGGACCTACCTGCTCCGCGTGCACAGTGCGAACGGCACCGAAGTGATGCGCATGGTGAAGGAGTGACGCAGGCAGCTTCGGCAGGCGAGGGTGCGTGGATGCTCAGTCGAGGCCCAGCGTTATCTGCTTTCCGGGTTCGTAACCTGCAAGGGGATCATCAGGAGAACGCTCCACCTCCTGCTGGGCCTGTGAACGCTTGAACTGTTTCACGGGCGACTCCTCCAGGCCCTCCTCCTCCGGGGCATCGAGATTGCCGATCTCGTCCGCGCTGATGAGCATGCCCTGCATCTCCTCCCGCTCGGGCGTCATGGGAACGAATACGGCATCGAGCAGGACCACCTCCTTCACCTTGAAAGGGGTAAGGCGGTTGCCAAGGGCCTTGACGCCCTTCACGGCGATGAAGTTCGCAAGGTCCACCTCCTCATCGGGCCTGTCGTTGCTGCGCTTATCGAAGCTCATGCGCACCTTGGGGGCGTCCACAAGACTGTGGAGCACCAGCCTGCTTTCGGGATGCTCCGTGATGAAGCTTACAGCATCCTTGGCGGGCTCCACAAGGAACCGCTTCACTTGGTACTGCTGTTTCTCCCCTTCCCAGTAGACCACGTTCAATGGTGCCTTGGCTTCCCACTTCACCACTGTCTGCACATCGTCCGGGAAGTGGGTACTGAGCACGAAGGGGAACAGCTGGTAGGAACCACCCGCCATCACGGCAAGAATGCGGTCATCCCCTTTGAACCGTCCCAGGTAACGACCGTGCCCGGTGTCATTCAAGCGGCGCACCGTTTCATCGTACCAGATGGGAATGGCGCCAAGGGTGCTGGTCCCCCGCTCCTTCTGCACGATGTTCGACACCATGTACCGCGTGAGGAGATTGCCCTTGCTCGAGCGGCCCTTCACCGCGAGCCTGCTAAGATCTATGTCGAACCTGGTCTTGCGCAGATTGGGACGGGCGCGCAGCACCACCTGGATGGTCTCCCCGGCACCATCGGGATTGGCGGTGAAGTACTTGACGTCCGAGCCCGGCGTGCCATTGGTGAGGTCGTATTCCTTGTCACGTGTGACCCCGGTGACCGCGAAGCGTTTCATGAAGTAGGCACCCTTGGTGCCGTCCTGGTACACCATGTGGTAGATGGTGCGCTCATCATTCTTCTTGAACACACCAACATGGCGGACACCCTTGCCGATGAACTTCTTGTCCGCCACCTTGGTCACCAGCATGGTACCATCATTGCGGAACACGATGATGTCATCGAGCTCGGAACAATCGTCCACGAAGGTGTGGTTGCGAAGGCTCCATCCCATGAAGCCCTCCTGTAGGTCCACGTAGAGCTTGCGGTTGGCCACGGCGACCTTGGTGGCCACGATCGTATCGAACGCGCGGATCTCCGTGCGGCGCTCGCGATCGGCGCCGTACTTCTTCTTGAGCTCCTTGAAGAACTCCACGGCGTGATCCACGAGGTGGTCGAGTTTGTCCTGCACCTCGGCTATCTGTTCCGCCAGGTGGCGTATATGCTCGTCGGCCTTGAAACTGTCGTACTTCGAGATGCGCTTGATCTTGATCTCCGTGAGGCGAACGATGTCCTCTTCGGTCACTGGGCGCTTGAGCTCCCTTGTGTGCGGCCGCAAGCCCTTGTCGATGAAGTCGATCACCTGCTCCCAGGTCTCGGCCTCCTCGATCTTCCGGTACACCTTCTTCTCGATGAAGATGCGCTCCAGTGAGGCGAAGTGCCACTGCTCCTCGAGTTCTCCCCGACGGATCTGCAGTTCCAGCTCCAGCAGGCGCAGGGTGTTCTCCGTGCTGATGCGCAGGAGCTCCTTGACACCGACGAAGCGGGGCTTGTCGTTCTCAATTACCACCGCGTTGGGCGCGATGCTCACCTCGCAGTCCGTGAATGCGTAGAGCGCATCGATGGTGGTGTCCGGGCTCACCCCTGCGGCCAGGTGGATGATGATCTCGGCGTTCTCGGCGGTGTTGTCCTCGATATGCCGCACCTTGATCTTGCCCTTGTCGTTGGCCTTGATCACGCTTTCGATGAGCGATGTCGTGGTGGTGCCGAAGGGGATCTCGTGCACCACCAGCGTCCTGGCATCCTCCTTCCGTATGCGGGCACGGCAGCGGACACGCCCCCCCCGTTCGCCTTCGTTGTAGTTGCTCACGTCCGCCAACCCCCCCGTGGGGAAATCGGGCACCAGATCGAACGGTCGCCTGCGAAGCACGGCGATGCTCGCATCGATGAGCTCGATGAAATTATGCGGCAGCACCTTGCAACTGAGGCCAACGGCAATGCCTTCGCCGCCCTGGGCCAGCAACAGGGGGAACTTCACAGGGAGCGCCACGGGCTCCCTGTTGCGGCCATCGTAGCTCAGCTGCCACTCGGTGGTCTTGGGATTGAAGACCACATCGTGCGCGAACTTGCTGAGACGCGCCTCGATATAGCGGGGTGCCGCAGCACTGTCACCGGTAAGGGTGTTGCCCCAGTTCCCCTGGCAATCGATCAGCAGGTCCTTCTGCCCCAGCTGCACCAACGCGTCACCGATGCTGGCATCACCGTGCGGGTGATACTGCATGGTATGGCCGATGATGTTCGCCACCTTGTTGTAGCGGCCATCATCAAGATCCTTCATGGCGTGCAGGATGCGTCGCTGCACGGGCTTGAGGCCATCGTAGAGGGCGGGCACCGCGCGTTCAAGGATCACGTAGCTGGCGTAGTCCAGGAACCAGTTGCGGTACATGCCGCTCACGGAGAAACCGCCTGCTGTGCCTGCACCCGGAACCCCCTTGCCGGAGGTTCTGTCATCCGTTCCTTCGGGCTGGTCCTCCAGCCGCTCGTTCAGGTCGTCGTTCCGGTCGCTCATCACAGGATCACACAAATGGTCTCCGGGCGGGCCACGGAGAAATTGTTCGACAGCCGCAGCTCAAGACATACCTGCTCATCCGGCATCGGCTCGGCCAGTGTATAGGTGAAGCGATGGTCCTCGGATCCCGACCGGTCAAGGTAGGTGACCACCCCCGTCGATCCGTCCACCACCCGCACCGAATAGGGTCTGCCGGCCTGGCCGGGCAGGAACAGCTCGCTGCGCACGCGGAAATGGATCACCTGCCGGCCTATCGCACCGATAGTGGGGATCGATTCCACGATCAACTCCGTGCCCTCGGACACGAACAGTTCTTCACCCGTGAATTCGGGGTCGAACGGGTTGTCGTCAAGGGCTGCAATGGGAACATCATCCTTCCTGCAGGCCGAAAGCAGTGCCACAAGTGCCAGTAGCATGAAGGCCTTCATCGGTGCAGTGGCATTGAGAGGGAAGCACCCAACAGGCCACCTCCCGGCACCGGGCTCCAGACCAGTCCTTCAAAACGCAGTCGCTCCCTGTCCTCGAAGGGCTCCACATCGCGATCCCGGTAGCGCATCCGCAAGAAAATGGTCGCTGCCGTGGCCAATGCGAACACACCGCCGGCGACGACCATGCCGGTGCCGGTTTCCCGGAGCGCATTCTTCGCCTCGGGCAGCACTTCCGCCTTTATGTCCGCGATACGCCCGGGATCGACGGATGTGGCGTATTCCGAGGCGAGCGCCTTCAGGTCGCTGTACGCCTGCTCGTGCCTGACGTAGCTGGCAATGGCCCAAGCACCCGCACCGACCATCAGCACGGGGGGCGCGTGGCGCGCCCAGGCGCGTTCCACGCGCCCACGGTCACTGCGCTTCCGCCATGCGATGAACTCCTCCGAGTAACGCAGGGTCACCGGCACATCGATGACGCGGCCGCCGGCCACGTTGATGGTGGTGTCCAGCATGCGCCGTTCGGGAGCCCAGAAAACGAACCTATGGGGCCCCTCCATGAGCTCCACCTGACGCTCGCTCATCCGGTACCTGCCGTCCACCACATAGCGTGTGGTGCCGGCCGGAGCTAGATCGAACCGGATGGTGCCGGTCACCTGTGCACGAAGCCCATGTCCCGCACACAAGGCCAATGCGAAGGCGCACGTCAGGTACCGTTCCATGCGGTTCATGGCTCCTCCACTTCGTTGGCCTCCAGCTTCTGCACGATGTTCTTCACGAGGTTTGCCCGCGCCTGCTCCCCGGCCGCCTCCTCCACCAGGTCCTTCTCAACCTTCAGGTTGCCGATGATGAATTCCTGCCGCTCCGGAGTGTTCTTGCCCATGTAGAATCCGAGCAGATGCTGCACCGCGGCATCCTTGGTGATCATCACTGGTTCCAACCGCATGTCGGGACCGATGAAATGCTTGAACTCATCGGGGCTGATCTCCCCCAATCCCTTGAAGCGTGTGATCTCGGCGGTCCTGCCCAGCTTGATGATCGCACGCTGGCGCTCCTCATCGCTATAGCAATAGATCGTCTCCTTCTTGTTGCGCACGCGGAAGAGCGGTGTCTGCAGGATGTAGAGGTGGTCGTTCTTCACCACATCGGGGAAGAACTGCAGGAAGAAGGTCAATAGCAAAAGGCGGATGTGCATCCCGTCCACATCGGCATCAGTGGCAATGACGATGCGGTTGTAGCGCAGGCCGTCCATGCCGTCCTCGATGTTGAGCGCAGCCTGGATGAGGTTGAACTCCTCGTTCTCGTAAACCACCTTCTTGGTGAGCCCGTAGCAGTTCAGCGGCTTCCCCTTCAGGCTGAAAACGGCCTGTGTGTTCACGTCGCGGCTCTTGGTGATGCTGCCGCTGGCGCTGTCGCCCTCGGTGATGAAGAGGGTGGTGTCACCCTTGCGGTCCTCCTTCTTCGCATCGTTCAGGTGAAGCCGGCAATCGCGCAGTTTCCGGTTGTGCAGGCTCGCCTTCTTGGCGCGCTCCCGGGCAAGCTTGCGAATGCCGCTCAGTTCCTTGCGCTCACGCTCATTCTGAAGGATCCTCCCCTGCAGCACCTCCGCGACCTGCGGGTTCTTGTGCAGGAAATTGTCCAGTTCACGACCGATGAAATCACCCACGAAGCTGCGCATGCTCTGTCCTCCCGGCTCGACCTCCAGGCTGCCCAACTTGGTCTTCGTCTGGCTTTCGAACACCGGCTCGATGACCTTCACGCTGACCGCAGCCACGATGCCTGTGCGCACATCGCCCGCCTCCCAGTCCTTCTTGTAGAAATCCTTGATGGTCTTGGCCACGGCCTCGCGGAACGCCCCCTGGTGGGTGCCACCCTGGGTGGTATGCTGGCCGTTCACGAAGCTGTAATACTCCTCCCCGTAGTGGTTGGCATGTGTCAGGGCCACCTCGATGTCGTCGCCCTTCAGGTGGATGATGGGATACAGGGGCTCCCCGTCCATCTTCGTCTCCAACAGATCGAGCAGGCCGTTCTTGCTCTGGTAGCGCTGGCCGTTGTAGATGATGCTCAGCCCCGTGTTGAGGTAGCAGTAGTTCCAGAGGAGGCGCTCGATGTGCTGGTCACGGAACTGGAAATTCCGGAAGATCTGCTCATCCGGCTCGAACACCACGCGGGTGCCGTTGGACTCCGTGGTGGGTTCGAGCTTCTCGTCCCTGCGTAGCACACCCGTGTCGAACTCGGCCCGCTTCAACTGACCGTCGCGCACGCTTTCGATCCTGAAGTAACTGCTGAGCGCGTTGACGGCCTTGGTACCCACACCGTTCAGGCCCACGCTCTTCTTGAAGGCCTTGCTGTCGTACTTGGCACCGGTGTTGATCTTGCTGACCACGTCGACCACCTTGCCCAAGGGTACACCGCGACCGTAATCGCGCACCTCCACCCTGCTGCCATCGATGCGCACCTCCACCTTCCGGCCGTGCCCCATCACGAACTCGTCGATGCAGTTGTCCAGCACCTCCTTCAGCAGGATGTAGATGCCATCGTCAAAA
>JBIJDX010000016.1:0-21452 GCA_044343855.1 Flavobacteriales bacterium | reverse complement strand
ACACCCCGGAAATTCTCCAGACCGGATCGCAACGCCTCGGGACGAACGCCCATGCGCAAAGCCACTGTGGATGCGGCGATGGCGTTCTCCACATTATGCCTTCCCGGCATGCCAAGCCGGAGGTCCCTCAATACCAAGCCCTCTGCATGCAGGTCGAAGACATAGGCTCCCTGTTCGACGCGGACATTGGCAGCTGAAGGCTCGCCGGCTCCATCCAGGGAATAGGTGAGCATTTGGCTGCGATCCCTGAAGTGCGTTGCGATGCGATCATGCACGAGGATGGGCCCGTCGCATTGAATGGCGAATTGAGCGTAGGCCTCATACATGGCCTCGGGAGTGCCATAGATGTCAAGGTGATCGGGATCCATGGCGGTGATCACCGACTGGGTGGGACACAATTGCAGGAAGCTCCTGTCGTATTCATCGGCCTCGACCACATTCACCAAGGCATCGTCGTTCAGCAGCACATTCGTTCCATAGTTTGCCGCGATACCGCCCAGGAATGCATTGCACCCCACCCCTCCATCCACGAGGAGATGTGCGATCATGGTGCTGACAGTGGTCTTGCCGTGCGTGCCGGCGACCGCGATGGTGGGCTTGTCCCGGGTAATGAGCCCAAGCACCTCGGCCCGCTTCATGATGCGTGCGCCACGCTCATGCCAGTAGGCGAGCAACGGGCTGGATGCAGGCACCGCCGGAGTGCGCACGACCATGACGTCGGACGGCGTTGCCTGCCGGTATGCATCAGGGATGAGCCGCAGGTCCTCGCTGAACTGCACCTCGATGCCTTCCGCCATCAACTGGTTGGTAAGTTCACTTGGTGTTCGATCGTACCCTGCCACCTCGGCACCCCGTCTCCGGAAGTAACGTGCAAGACCGCTCATGCCGATGCCGCCGATGCCGATGAAATAGAACCTCTTTCCGCTGAGCGTGCTCATGGTTCAGGCGGCTTTGCTGCGTGTTGTTCGTGATGACCGTCCAAGTCGGATGACCTCGGCGGCGATGGCTTCCGCAGAATCATGCACACCCAGTCCGGCCATGGCATGGCGCAACCTTTCCAGGGCGGCCTCATTGCGGATCAGTTCCAGCACCTTTGTCCCCAACATGTCCATGGCGTCGACATCCCTCAATAGAACTGCGGCCCCCCGATCGGTCAATGCCCGGGCGTTGTGTGTCTGGTGGTCCTCGGCGGCGGTGGGCAGTGGCACCAGGATGGCCGGTCGTTCAACCAGGCACAACTCGCTGACGCTGATCGCACCTGCACGGGCCACGACCAGGTCGGCAACGGCATAAGCGAGGTCCATCCGATCCACGAATTCGAGGACCCTGCAATCACCGAAACCGATGGCCTCCACTTTGGCGCGCGCCTGCGCCAGGAAGGGGGTTCCTGTCTGCCAGACCACCTGGATCCCTGCATCCTTCCACTGTTGCAGGGCAGCTTCGACACCGAGGTTGATGCCACGGGCACCAAGACTGCCTCCGGTAATGAACAGGATGGGCCTGCCTTCGATGAGGCCGAAATGTTCCATGCCCCTCGGGCGCTTGCCTGCGAGTCGCACCACATCCGTCCTCACCGGGTTACCCGTCACAAGCAGCTTTTCCTTGGGGAAGAAGCGCTCCATACCGGCGTAGGCGACACAGATACGGTCTGCGCGTCGGGCAAGGTGGACATTGGTCCTGCCGGGAAAACTGTTCTGTTCCTGGATGAGCGTTGGAACACCCATGCGCTGTGCAGCCGCCAGCAGAGGGCCGCTCGCATATCCTCCCACACCCACGGCCACATGGGGACGGAAGGAGCGGACAAGGTTGCGGGCCTTCCACATGCTTCGAAGCAGAAGCCATGGAAGGGTCAGATTCCCCAGAATGCTGCCGCGCTGGAAACCACGTATCGGCAGTCCCTCAATGCGATAACCTGCCGCAGGCACCTTGGTCATCTCCATGCGACCCGCTGCACCAACGAACAGGAATTCGGCAGCGGCCTCGCGCGCGCGCACCGCATGAGCGATGGCAATGGCGGGGAAGATGTGTCCGCCGGTGCCACCACCGGCGATCATCACCCTAAGCGACGGCTGTGCGGGGGCGCTGTTCATCGGTATGGGATCGATCGGTTTCCTCCAGGCTCCGGCTGACACTGAGAATGATGCCCACCGCCAGGCTCGTGAACCAGATGGAGGTGCCTCCCATGCTCACGAGCGGAAGCGGTTGTCCGGTGACTGGAACAAGGTTCACGGCAACAGCCATGTTCACCATCGCCTGCAGCACAAGCATGAGGCCCAGACCTGCGGCTGTCAGCGAGCCGAAGGGTTGGCCGAGGCGTCCGGCGATGCGGACCGCCCTGAGCAGCAGGATCAGGTACAGCAGGATGAGGCCGAGGCCACCGAAAATGCTGCCATACTCCTCAATGATGAACGCATAGATCATGTCGGAATACGGATGCGGGAGCCAGTTGCGCGAAGCACCGCTTCCCGGACCATTCGGAAGCAGTCCTCCCGAAGCGATGGCGATCTTCGCATGCTCAACCTGGTAGTTGGCATCGCTGTCGGTCGCACCGAAGTTCTCCACGCGCGCCATCCAGGTGTCAAGTCGTGGAAGCAAACCAGGCTGTCCCTTTGCGATGAGAACAAGTAGTCCGAAGGCAAGAACGGCCGACCCAAGGAGCACCGCGAGATGACGCATGGGAACCTGACCGATGAACATCATCAGCATACAGATCAGGAACAGCAGCGCTGCCGTGGAGAAGTTGGCCGGCAGTATGAGGCCGCAGATCACTCCGACGGGCAGCATCAGCTTCACCACCACATCGCGGAGGGACCATTCCGCATCACCCTGCCTTGATATCACCCGGGCCAGGTAGACCACGAGCACGACCTTTGCAAGATCGCTCGTTTGAAAGCTCTGATTGATGACGGGAATGGTTATCCAGCGACTTGCATCGTTGATGTTGGAGCCCATGAGCAGGGTGAGCAGCAGCAGACCTGCACTTACAGGTATGGCCAGCATGGACAATCGGGAGTAGTAGGTATGGCGGAGGGTTGATGCATAGTACATGATGGCCGCACCCGATGCGAGCATCAGTCCGTGTTTGAAGAGGAAATGCAGCGTGCCGCCACCTTCGCGTTTGAAGGCCAGCGAACTGATCGAACTGTAGACAGCCACCAGACTGACGAGCCCCAGGAAAAGGACCGTCATCCAGATGACGCGATCGCCGCGGAGTTTATCCATCAGGTTGCTCATGGCATCCGTTCAGAGTTCATTCACAGCGCGCTTGAAATCGGTTCCACGTTCCTCGTAATTGGCATACTGTTGGCCACTCGGACATGCCGGACTGAAAAGCACCACTTCGCCTGGAGCTGCGATCCGACTGGCAAGGAAGGTGGCCGTAGGCACGTCGTCGGCCACGAACAGGCGGCCACCGTCCTTGAATGCATGGCGGTCGTGGCCGGTGCCGAACAGCACCACGGCACGAAGCCTGTCCAAGCCGAACTCCTGGGCCACACCCTCGGTGAGTTCATCGCTCCACGCACCAGCGATCCAAATGAACGGGCCCCGCAGCTCCGAGATGGAGGCAAGTGATGCGTCCAGAAAGGTGGCCCGGCTGTCGTTCACGTAAAGCACGCCATCGCGCTCGGTCACCGGCTCCATGCGATGGCCCCATCCATGGATGCGTTGCAGGCCAGCCTCCCGGCTTTCCAGCAGCTGACCACCTGCCAGCCTCAATGAAGGGAACGTGGGCATGATCCGGTCCTTGGTTTGCTTGATCAAAGTGAACGGACCGCTGCCTTGAAGCGGCGACCGCGTTCCTCGTAGTTCTCGAACAGGTCGAAACTGGCACAGGCCGGGCTCAACAGCACCACATCACCGGGTTCGGAAAGCGCGTATGCAGCCAGCACGGCCTGTTCGGCACTGTCCGCATCCACCACCTCCTTCACCGATGGACCGAAGGCCTTGTGAAGTTTCCCATTATCCTTTCCCAGGCAAACAAGCGCCTTCACCTTGCCCTTCACCAAGGGCAGCAGGGATGCATAGTCGTTCCCCTTGTCAACACCGCCGGCCACCCAGATCACGGGCTTCTCCATGCTCTCCAAGGCATACCAGGTGGAATTCACGTTGGTGGCCTTGGAATCATTGATGAACTCCACACCATTGACATTGGCAACATGCTCCAGGCGGTGTTCCACGTTCTGGAAGTCGCTCAGGCTTTCCCGTACCACATCATTCCGGAGTTCCAGGACGCGCGCGGCTATGCCGGCGGCCATGGAATTGTAGACGTTATGGCGGCCCTTGAGCGCGAGTTCGAGGATGGACATGTGGAACGTGGTTTGGTCGATGTTGATGTGGATGTGCCGGTCCTGCACCCAGGCACCGTGGGTGAGCGTTCGTTCGATGGAAAAGGGCCAGCACCTGGCCTTCATTGCGTGCCCTTCCATCCAACCCATGGTCTCCGGGTCGTCCGCACAATGGATGAAATGGTCGGCGGCGGTCTGGTTCATCGCGATCCTGAACTTGCTGGAGACGTAATTCTCCATCCGGTACTGGTAGCGGTCCAGGTGGTCAGGTGTGATGTTGAGCAGGATGGCGATGTCCGGACGGAAGGTGCGGATGCCATCCAGCTGGAAACTGCTCAGCTCAAGCACATACCACTCATGGTCACCCTCCGCCACAAGGCCGGCGAAGCTGGTTCCCACGTTGCCACCGAGGGCCGCATCGATACCGGCCCGCTGCAGGATGTGATGGGTCAGCAGGGTGGTGGTGGTCTTGCCATTGCTGCCGGTGATGGCGATTATCCGGCCCGTGCAGTAGCGATATGCGAACTCGATCTCACTTATCACCGGTATGCCCTTCTGCACAGCGGCCGCGACCAACGAAGCCGTGTCGGGGATGCCCGGGCTCTTGATGATCTCCGTGGCCGCCAGCACAAGCTCAGCGGAATGTCCGCGCTCCTCAAAGGGTATGCCGAGACGTTCCAGTTCGGCACGGTACGCAGGCTTGATGATGCCGGCATCGCTGACGAACACATCAACCCCCCTGCGACGTGCGAGCCTGGCGGCACCCACGCCGCTCTCCTGCGCTCCCAGCACCACAAGGGGGTATGTACGCGTTCGCGTCATCACGGTCACCGCAGCTTGAGGGTTACAATGGAGAGCACCGCGAGCATGATGCCGGCGATCCAGAACCGTGTCACGATCTTGCTTTCGTGGATCCCCTTCTTCTGGAAGTGGTGGTGGAGCGGTGACATGAGGAAGATCCTTCGACCCTCTCCATATTTCCTCCTGGTATACTTGAACCAGGACACCTGCATCATCACACTGATGTTCTCCACCAGGAAAATGCCGCACAAGACCGGTATCAGCAGCTCCTTGCGCACCAGGATGGCGAGGGTGGCGATGATGCCACCGAGGGCGAGGCTTCCCGTGTCACCCATGAAGACCTGGGCAGGGAAGGCATTGTACCACAGGAACCCGATGCAGGCACCGAGCAGCGCCCCGATGAACACGGCGAGCTCTCCCGACCCCGGGATGTACATGATGTCCAGGTAGTTCGAGAAAACGATGTTACCGCTCACATAGGCGAGTATGCCGAGCGTAAGCACGATGATGGCCGATGTGCCGGTGGCAAGCCCATCCACTCCATCGGTGATGTTCGCACCGTTGCTCACCGCTGTGATGATGAAGATGACCACGAGGATGTACACGATCCATGTGTAGCGTCTCGCCTCATTCCCGAGCAGCTTGCCGAGTATCGACGAATAGTTGAACTCGTTGTCCTTGACAAAGGGGATCGTAGTATTGGGCGACTTCCGGTTGAGCATGTAATGCACCGTTCCATCATCCTCGGTGATGGTGTGCAGCTGCTCCCGGTCGAGCTTCTCGGCAAGGATGGCGGGCACCTCAACACGTGTGTGGATCTCGGGGTGGAAGTACACGGTGGCACCGATGATGAGACCCAGACCCACCTGACCAACCACCTTGAACTTGCCGGCCAGCCCGCGCTTATCCTTCTTGAATACCTTGATGTAGTCATCGAGGAAGCCGATGCACCCGAGCCACACGGTGCTGACGAGGAGCAGAATGATGTAGATGTTGTCGAGCTTCGCGAAAAGCAGGGTGGGAATGATGGTGGCTGCGAGAATGATGAGCCCCCCCATTGTCGGGGTACCCTGCTTCTGAAGCTGACCCTCGAGGCCGAGGTCGCGCACGGTCTCACCCACCTGCAGCCGGCGCAGCAGGTTGATGATCCCCTGCCCCCACCACAACGAGATGAGCAGGGACACGAACACCGCCATGGCGGCGCGGAAGGAGATGTAGCTGAACACACCCGCCCCCGGGATGCCTGCGCCAATGCCATCGAAGAAGTGATACAGCATTACTTCCGAAGCATTTCGAGGGTTTCCTTCAGCACGGCCACATCATCAAAGGGGTGCCTGACCCCCTGCACCTCCTGGTAGGTCTCATGTCCTTTCCCTGCGAGAAGCACCACATCGCCCGGACGTGCCATTCCGACCGCCTGTCGGATGGCTTCACGACGATCGGGGTTCACCCAGGTGCGCGGCACATCACCGGGAGCAATACCCGTGCGCATCTCGTTGAGGATCGCCATCGGATCCTCGCTCCGCGGGTTGTCGCTGGTGAGCACCACCTGAGCGCTCAGATCCACAGCGATGCGCGCCATGACCGGACGTTTGGCGCGGTCGCGATCACCACCACAACCCACCACGGTGATCACCCGTTCATGTTCGCCGCAGACCTCGTTGATCGTGCCCAGCACGTTCTTCAGTGCGTCCGGGGTGTGTGCATAGTCGACGATACCGATGATGCCGGAGGAGCTGCGCACGAGCTGGAAGCGTCCGCGCGGCGGCTCGAGGTCACTGAGCGCCGTGAGCACGTTCATGACAGGCTCGCCCAGCAACACGGCAACCGCGTATACAGCCAGCAGGTTGCTGGCATTGAATTCGCCGATCAACCGGGCGTACAGGTCGTGTCCGTCAATGTTCAGGTGCAGCCCGGTGAGCTGGTTCTCCACGATGCGCGCACGGTGGTCGGCCATGCCCTTCACTGCGAAGGACCTCTTGCTGGCGCGTGTGTTCTGCAGCATCACGGCGCTGTGCACATCATCCGCGTTCACCAATGCGAAGGCCGACGACGGGAGCACGTCGAAGAAGCCCTTCTTCGCCTTGATGTACGCATCGAACGTACCGTGGTAGTCGAGGTGGTCGTGGGTGATGTTGGTGAACACGGCGCCGGCGAAGTGCAGGCCCACGATGCGCTGCTGCACCACGCTGTGCGAGCTCACCTCCATGAAGCAATGCGTGACCTTTTCGGCCGCCATCTCGGCCAGGAGGGCGTTGAGGCGAAGTGCATCCGGTGTGGTGTGCGTGCTGGGGATCGTACGCTGTCCGATGCGGATCTCCACCGTACTGATGAGACCGCATTTGTATCCGAGCGCACGGAACAGGCGGAACAACAGGGTGGCCGTACTGGTCTTTCCGTTGGTGCCGGTGATGCCCACCAGTTTCAGCTTGCGCGATGGCTGATCGTGGAAGTTGTCGGCCATCAAGCCCAAGGCCTCGGATGCATCCGGCACGCGCACATAGGTGATACCCTCCTTCAGCTCCACGGGCAGGGATTCACAGATGATCGCCACGGCACCGGCCGCCACAGCCTTGTCGATGAAGGCATGGCCATCAACCTGGGTGCCGCGCGTGGCCACGAAGGCCGTGAACGCGGTGACCGCCCTGCTGTCGAAGGCAAGCTGCTCCACCGCAGTGTTGGTGGAACCCACCACCTGCTCGATGCGGACCTTGTAGAGGATGTCCTTCAGCAGCTTCATGCCAGTTCGATCAGGATGGTGGTACCAGGTCTTGCACTTCCTCCCGGCTGTATCGACTGCCGCTTCACAATGCCACTGCCGGAAACACGCACGCCGAGGCCGGCACTCTCAAGCAGGTAGACAGCATCCCTGAGGCCCATGCCAAGCACGTTCGGAACGCGGTCCATCCCGGGTTCAGGAATTCCGCGCGGAGCAAGCAGCACCGAACCATCCCCCGCCTGGGTGGTCACCCAGCCCGCATCCCCCTTCACCTCAACAGGCACCTGCAGCCCCTCCAGTACGATCCGGAGATCCCCCGCATGCCCACTGTGGCTCACGGGCATGCGCCGCACTTCAGCGAGTTCCGTCCGTGCAGGTTGTTGCAGCTCGAGCCGGTTGCTGTAGATCTTGTCGGCGATCTCCTTGAAGATGGGACCGGCCACCACGTTGCCGTAATAGCCGCTCATCGTGGGTCCGTTCACCACCACGATGCAACTGTACTTGGGGGCATCGGCCGGGAAATAACCGGCGAACGATGCCTGGTAGCTCAGCCCCTGCCGCTTGTAGCCACCGAGGCGGGCGATCTGTGCCGTACCGGTCTTGCCCGCTATTCGGAAATGCGCGCCTTTCAGGTTGGTCGCGGTACCCGAGTCCACCACATGCAACAGCATGCGATGTGCGATCCCCAATGTGCGGGGCGAGGCGATCCGTTCATTCAGCACCACCGGATCGAAATCCTTGACCGTGCGCCCATTTCGCGATACGCGCTCCACCATGTAGGGCTGCATCATCCGTCCATCGTTGGCAACTGCGTTGTAGAATGCGAGGATCTGCAGGGGTGTGAACAGCGTCTCATATCCGATGCTCATCCAAGGAAGGCTCACACCGCTCCAGCCCTTTTCCCCAGGACCACGCAGTGTGGGCACCGGCTCGCCGGGTATCATCACACCCGATGGCTGGTGGAGACCCATGCGCCGCAGTCCCTCCACGAAGTCCTTCGGTCTGTCACCATAAGCCTTGGTGACCGCAAGGCTGATACCCGTGTTCGAGGAAAGCTCAAAGGCACGCTCGACCGTGATCCGTCCATATCCACCCTCGTGGGAGTCCCGCATGATCCGGTCGCGGAAACGCACCTCACCATTGCGTGTATCAACGATGCTGGCCGGATCGATGAGTCCATCCTCGATGCCCACGAGCAGGGAGGCCAGCTTGAACGTGGAGCCCGGCTCCGTGGCTTCGGCAATGGCGTGGTTCAATCCTTCAACATACGTGCTGTCAGGTCCCTTCATCAGGTTGCTGATGGCCTTGATCTTTCCGGTTGCAACCTCCATCACGATGACGCATCCATACTGCGCACCGTGCTTTCTCAACTGGCGCTCAAGCGCAGCATCCGCCACGTCCTGAAGGTTGATGTCGATGGTGGTGTGCACATCGGACCCTGGAACCGGATCCACACCATCGCCATCATCAACAGGCATCCACACACCACCGGCAAGTCGGCGTTCGAGGCGGCGGCCGGTGGTTCCCTTCAACCACTTGTCGTATCCGGCCTCAAGCCCCACCATGTTGCTGTCGCGCAACACATAGCCCACCGTTCGTGCCGCAAGGCGGCCAAAGGGGCGAACGCGCACCATGCGCTTCTCTGTGACAAGGCCGCTCTTGTAACGACCAAGGCGGTAGAGCGGAAAACTGCGCAGTTGCTGCACCTGAGTGTGGTCCGCCTTGCGCTTGACCAGGTGGTAGCGTTCACGACGGGCACGCGCCTGCTGCAGGTCGTTCTTGTAGTCGGCCGCCGGGCGGTCGCCGAACAGGTTGGCCAGGTGCCAGGCCAGCGAATCAACATGCGCCCGGAACAGGTCATCGGTGAGCGCATCCGCGGCCATGTCCATGCGCACATCGTATTCGGGAACACTGGTGGCCAGCAGACGACCATCCTCGCTGAAGATGTGACCGCGTTCAGGCTGAACCGTGCGGTAGGTGGTGCTCACCTGCTCCGCCTTCGCCCGCCACTTGTCACCCTCAACCAATTGGATGGTGAGCAGTTTCACCGCGATGGCCACCCCGAACACCACCATGAGCAGGTAGATCACATTGGCGCGCGCCCTGAGCTGCTTGATATCCATCATGGCGTGCGGGTCTCCTTCAGTTCACGCTCGGTCACCTCCACCTTCACGGGTGGGACGCGGCTTTCACGCAGCCCCAGGGATCCGATGCCGGCCGCCACCTGGCTCTGCTGTTCGCGTTTCTCCAGCTGGGCGCGCACGGTGATGTACTCCGATCGGAGTTCCTTCAGCGCAGATCCACTGCTGTCCAGGTCACGCACCACACGCTCGGTGTGGTATCCATAGGCGATGTACACGATCATCATCCCGGCGCAGAAGAGGATGAAGGGCATGTTGCCGAGCACACGGTCACGGGTCAGGAACGAGCCGTTGAGCACACTGATGAAGCCGCCATGCAGGACGGCGCCACCACCCTTCGAAGCATCATTGGGCTTCGGGGCGTCCTCTTCCTGTATCTCGCGCATCCTGTTCACGTGCGTTCCGCTGATCTCAGTCGGGCACTGCGGGCCCGTGGGTTGATGGTCATTTCCTCCTCCGTGGGTTGTATCGCCTTGTTGCTTGTCGGGTTGAACGGCCGCCTGCGGTTACCGTAGAGGTCCTTTGACTCCACACCGTCGAGGTCGCCGGTGCGCATCCAGTTCTTCACCATGCGATCCTCCAGGCTGTGGTAGCTCATGATCACCAGCATCCCCCCTGGCGCGATTACCTCGGCGCTCTGCCCGAGCAATCGTTCAAGGGAACCGAGCTCATCGTTCACCGCGATACGCAAGGCCTGGAAGACCTGTGCGAGGAAGGTGCTCCTCTTCGCACGCGGGGTCACCGGCTCCAATGCCTCCACCAGCTGGAAGGTGGTTGCGATGCTGCTGTGCGCATTGGCCTTCACCAACTGCCGCGCAACGCGATGGGCCGCCTCCACCTCGCCATAGCTGCGAAGGACATGGGTCAGTGCCGCTTCGTCGAGATCGCGCAGCAGCTGCGCTGCAGTGCGTCGCGAACGATGGTCCATCCGCATGTCAAGTGGACCATCGAAGCGGAAGCTGAATCCGCGGGTGCCGGTGTCGAACTGGTGGCTGCTCACCCCCAGGTCGGCGAGCAGGCCGTTCACCGGAAGCGCATGGAGGTAGCGCAGGTGGTTGCGCATCCAGCGGAAATCGGAGCGCACTAGGGTGAACCGGTCATCGTCGATCGCATTGACCCAGGCATCACGATCGCGATCGAACGCAATGAGGCGCCCCCGGGGACCAAGACGCTGCAGGATGGCCCTGCTGTGGCCACCGCCGCCGAAGGTGGCATCCACATAGATGCCATCGGGGCGGATGTTCAATCCGTCAAGACAGGCTTGTAAAAGAACGGGGTCGTGATACTCATCGATCATCGGCTTGGGGCTTGCCGCCCATCACTTTCGCAGCCAGTGACTTGAAGTCCACGTTCCCGCCCAATGCACCCTTGTGCAGCGCCTCGCTCCAGATCTCGATGCGATCCCCCATACCCGTGAACACGATGTCCTTCTCCAATCGGGCGTAGGACATCAGTGGCTTGGGAATGAGCAATCGTCCGTTGGCGTCGAGCTCCAGCGGCGTGGCCCCGTTGAGGAAGCGCCGAATGAACTCCACGTTGTCCGGATCGAAGCGGTTGAGGCGACGCACATCGGCGCTCGTCCTGTTCCACTCCTCCATCGGATAAAGCACGAGGCACTCGCTGAACACGTCCCGGTTCACCACAAACCCCTTGGGCACCTCCCCACCGAGCTGCTTCTTCAGCGCGGCGGGCAAGAGCACGCGGCTCTTGGCGTCCAAGGTGGATGGGTATTCCCCGAGCAGGTTCAGCATGATGCATGCAGGCCGGAATGGTCGCGAAAGTAGGTCACGTCACCCACTTATTCCCACGATCTCCCCCGTTTTTGCCCTTTTGTTGATAATTCTTCAACGGCGAAGGTGTGCAAAAGTTGCCACAGGACAGCAACAGCACTGAAAATAAGGCATTCCAAGAGTGGGAGGAAGTGGGAGCTTTATGAACAATCCAAGCTCCATGGATCCCAGGCCCAAGGCGCACCCGGTTCGTGCAAAGCCACCCGAACTCTGCTCTCAAATGCCTGTCCTTCTGTGCTTTATGAACAACCCTCCGGATATGCTATGGAGCGCGGTGGGATACTGTGGGAGAAAGGGAAGGAGGCTGCCTGCGCCGTGCAGGGGTGCGCCCCCGGGAAGCCGCCCACCTATGCCGGTCAGGGCCATCGGGCGTGGCAGAACGTGTTATGCACACGACCCTGCGACAAACATCCTGCGCGCACACGGCGCACCATTGAACCCTCCATCTACCTTTGGTCGGAAGGCATGGCGAACGGATCACACGTGAGGCACGAGGGCGAATTCTCCTACATCGATGTGGGGGATGGACCTCCGCTGATCTTCCTCCATGGCCTGTTCGGAGCCCTGAGCAACTTCGAAGGCCCCATCGCACATTTCAGCGGGAGGTTCCGGGTCCTGATGCCCATGCTGCCGCTGTACACGCTGCCGATGCTGAACACCAACGTGCCGGCCCTGGCGGATTTCCTTGACCGTTTCATCCGGCACCTGGGCCTCCGTGAAGTGAACCTGTTGGGCAACTCGCTCGGAGGCCATGTGGCACTAGTCTACTGCACGAAACATGCCGACACGGTTCGGACACTCACCCTCACCGGCAGCAGCGGGCTGTACGAGAACGCCTTCGGAGGCAGCTTCCCCCGCCGCGAGGACAAGGAATACCTCCGTCGCAAGATCGCGCTCACCTTCCACGACCCACGCCATGCCACGGACGAACTGGTGGAGGAGTGCCATGCAACGGTGAACGACAAGGCCAAGTTGATCCGCATCCTGTCACTTGCCAAGAGCGCGATCCGGCACAACATGGCAAGGGAGCTGCCCAACCTGAAGATGCCGGTATGCCTGGTCTGGGGCAGACAGGACACCATCACCCCACCGCATGTGGCCGAGGAATTCCACAGCCTCATCCCCAACAGCGAGTTATACTGGATCGACGAGTGCGGACATGCGGCCATGATGGAGCACCCTGATACGTTCAACGCCATCGTGGACAGGTGGCTGGCGAAGACCCTTGGTTTGAACTGAGCCGAGCGAGTGACGGGCCGTGGGTGAGCCCCGTCGCGCAAAGGACATCGAAGCAGGCATTCAACGGCACCACCCAGTCCACGACACCCCCATGAAAGCGCTCCTGGCACAACACCTTACCAGCGGACGAAGCGCGCGGGACTGGCCCTCCACGGACCTTCCGGAGTATGCCTTCATCGGACGCAGCAACGTGGGCAAAAGCTCATTGATCAACATGCTGTGCCACATCAACAAGCTGGCACGCGTCAGCAACACACCGGGCCGCACGCGCAACGTGGAGCACTTCCGGGTGGAGGGCACCCTCACCAGCAGGCTGCCCTGGATGCTGGCCGACCTGCCCGGCTACGGATTCGCGAAGGCCAGCAAGGCCGAGCGTGCCGTATGGGAGAACATGATACAGACCTACCTGAAGGAGCGGGAAAGCCTGCAGAACGTGTTCCTGCTGGTCGATTCACGCCTGGAGCCCCAGCAGAACGACCTTGACATGGTGCAGTGGCTGGGGGAGCATGGCATTCCCTTCAGCATCGTCTTCACCAAGAGCGACAAGTTGAAAGGCCCGAAGGTGGATAGCAACGTGGCACGGTTCAAGCGCAGGCTGAAGGAGACCTGGGAGGAGCTGCCACCCATCTTCATCACCAGTTCGGAGACCTCCAAGGGCCGCGACGAACTGCTTCACTACATCGAGGAGGTGAATGCAGGGTGGCGGGTAAACCACGGCCGGTGAACGCCGCTGAGCGGGATGTCGGGCACGACGAGCCCAACCCGCCACCGAAGGCACGCCGCCCTACTTCTTCAGGTCCGGCAGCATGTGCTCGGCAAAATAGCCGGCGAAATCACGCATCTGAGCAGCCATCCTGCCCTCACCGGTGGCCCGCTCGAAGGTGTCCGCCATGGTGAGGATGTTCTGGTGGAAGAAGGCCTTCATCTCCTCCACCGTCATCTCCTTCGTCCACAGATCGATGCGCAAGGTGTTCCGCTCCTGCTCGTCCCACAGCGAAAGCAGGACCGCCTTGCTGGAACTGCGCGTGGCGCCATCCTCAGCCTCCCAATCGATGCGTTCAGGCACCTTGTTCTCATCCAACTGCACGGTCAACTTGATCTCGGAGGTGTTCATGGGCGGGTCTGTTCAGGTGACCGGATTCAACGCGGACGATAGCTCTTCAGGATGATGTTCGGGTCGCGGATGCCGAAGAGGTCTGGAAACGTGGTGCCCGGATGCGCCTCAAGGTAGTTGCTCACCATCCGGTAGCCCACCCATTCACCGATGTGACCCGGGCTTTCACGCGGAAAGCCGTTGGTAAAGGGGCCATCGTTCATGATGCGCCCGATGTCATCCGCCTTCCTGCTGAAGAGCAGTTCACGGCCTGCGAGTTCACGCCAGATGAGCGATTCGTTTGCTTCGCACCAGGCCAGTTGCTCCGGAGTGAAGGCGAACTTGAGGGACGGCTCCGTATCCGGCAACAGAGCGTCCAGGAGCGCCATCACCTTGCCCGTCTCCACCAGGTGGCCCAGCAGGCTGGCACCCTCCATCGGCTGCGCGTAATGCACCAGCAGCCAGCCCTTCACCGCACTGGGCACCAGCATGGCGGGCACCATGCGCTGTTTCACGAACTGTGGGAAGGCCTCGGGTGCCAGGCGGGCCACCACGGGATGCCCGCTGCCCACGAACCATTCCACACCGAAGCCGAGCACGCTGTCCGTGGGGAAAAGCCCATAGTTGAAACCGGAGTTGAAGGCGACCAGGCGCGGGGTGATGCTGTCGGGGAAGGCCACCTTCAACCGTGCAAAGGCCTCCTCGAACGCGCGCTGCTCCTGCACAAGGTCTCCCAGCACACTGTCGGCCGCCTGCTGAACGCTGCGCCAGTCGGGGTCATCCACGAAGGCGCGCACCATGCGGTGCATGCCGGGATCCTCAAGCGGCGGCCCCTGCAGGATATGTTCCACATACAGCCGGAAAAAGGACCCCGATCCGGCATGCGCTTTGTGAAGTACCTTTTTGAACTGCGCCGTGTCCGCGTGGAACAACGCCTTGTCCAGCCGTTCGATGGGCAGATGCAACTGCACATCAGCGGCATCGATGGTGGGTCGTCCGCTGTGGGTGCACGACGTCCACAGCGCCATCAATGCACCCAGCGCGAGGAACGGAACACGTTTGTTCAACAGCTTACCTTTGACGGACCACCAAGAGCACAAAATTATGAAGACCCCGCTGCACCGGACCGCTGGAACGATCGCCGTGATGACGGCCATCGCCCTGTTCACCGCCCCTTCGCTGCTTGCCCAGGATGACCCCGGTGTCCGGTTCGGCCTGAAGTTGAGTCCGAACCTCTCCATGCTGCGCTCGGAGACCAAGGAGATCAAGGCATCCGGCAACAAGTTCGGGTACACCTTCGGCCTCATCACCGAGTTCCCCATCGGCAATAACGGGAACTACCGCTTCGCCACGGGGCTGAGCCTGCTCAACACCGGCGGTGCCACCTCCACCGAGTTCAACTACTTCGATCAGCCGGGCCAGACCACCCCGCTCGTCCGTGAACTGGAGACCACCTACAAATTGCAGTACATCGAGTTGCCATTGACCGTGAAGCTGATGACCAACGAGATCGGCTATATGCGCTACTTCGCGCAGGTGGGCTTCAGTGCCGGCTTCAACATCGCTGCCAAGGCCGATATCGTGCAGCCCGTATACTTCCAGAACGCCACTACACTGGTCGAGAAATTCGAGGAACTCGAGAATGAAAATGTGCAGGACGACATCAACCTCTTCCGCGTGGGCCTCGTGGTGGGTGCCGGTGCCGAATACAATTTCAGCGGGAACACCAGCCTGCTCTTCGGCATCACCTACAACAATGGATTCACCAACATCGCGAATTTCGAGGCACCGGGAGGCAAGAAGGCACGCTTGCTCAACAACTACCTGGAGCTCACCGTAGGGATGTTCTTCTGACCCGGCAACCCGATCCGAAGCCCCGTTCGTGAACACATGGACGGGGCTTCGCATTTTTACACCATGAGGACAGCAGCGGTCATCGACCACATCACCACCTGGATGAGGGACTATTGCACCGCCAGCCATCAGCGTGGCTTCGTGGTGGGTGTGAGCGGAGGCATCGACAGCGCCGTGACCAGCGCCCTGTGCGCACGCACCGGCCTGTCCACCCTGTGCGTGGAACTGCCCATCCACCAGGCGCCCAGCCATGTGTCGCGTGCGCTGGAACATGTGGCGCACCTGCAGGGCCGGCATGGCAACGTGCAACTGGCGCGCGTGGACCTCACCCCAACGTTCGATACACTGTCGCGGGTCCTACCCGATGGCCCAGACGACGCCATCCAACAGCTGGCCCTGGCCAACACCCGCGCCCGCCTGCGCATGACCACGCTCTACCACCTCGCCGGCTTGCATGGCCTCCTTGTGGCGGGTACGGGCAACAAGATCGAGGACTTCGGCGTGGGCTTCTTCACCAAATACGGAGACGGCGGCGTGGACCTCTCCCCCATCGCGGACCTCACCAAGAGCGAGGTGTACGCCGTGGCACGGGAACTGGGCATCGTACAGAGCATCCTCGACGCAGCGCCCACCGACGGACTTTTCGGCGACAGCCGCACCGATGAGGACCAGATCGGCGCGACCTATCCCGAGCTGGAGTGGGCGATGGACCTGCGCGACAACGGGGGCAGCACCGAAGGCCTGAGCGCGCGTCAACGCGCCGTGCTCGCGATCTTCGACAAGCGCCGTGCGGCCAACAGGCACAAGATGGTGCCCATCCCCGTTTGCCTCATTCCCCCGGCCTTGAAGGGCTGATCAGCGCTCTCACGGGTTGAAGGGTTCGGGAGCCTCCATGGCAACGCGGGCATGAGGCCCTCATCCAACAAGGCCGGACGCTGATGAGGGCACAGGGCCGGTGTTCACTCACCCGATGACCCAGGTCCTACCCCCGCTCAACAGGGCGTCAAGGTCACCGGCCCCCTTCTTTGCCCTGGCCTCTTCCACCTGCGCATTGATGCGCTCTTCCACGGTGGATCGCCGGGCCACAAAGAACACACCGAATGGGCGGGGCATGGCCCCCTCGTGGCGGGGATCCTCGAAGAGGCGCACCAGGATGGAGGCCTTGAAGCTGTCGTGCATGTCATGGATCCACAGGTCCGCGGGCGAGGCGGTGCCATCGGCAAGGTCCATGATCACCGGCGTCATGCCATCCAGCTTGATGCCCTTGGTGCCATTGGCGAACACCAACGGCTTGCCGTGCTCCACGAAGAGCGTGTGGAACGGCTTGCTGGCCTTCTCGGTGAAGACCTCGAAGGCACCATCATTGAAAACGTTGCAGTTCTGGTAGATCTCGACGAGGCTGGTGCCGCGATGTGCATCAGCGGCCAGCAGCACTTCGCGCAAGTGCTTGGGATCACGGTCCATTCCGCGGGCAAGGAAGGTGGCGTCGGCACCCTTGCACAGGGCGAGCGGATTGAAGGGATGGTCCACACTGCCCATGGGCGTACTCTTGGTCACGGCGCCTTCGGGCGATGTGGGGGAATACTGCCCCTTGGTAAGGCCGTAGATCTCGTTGTTGAAGAGCAGCACGTTCACGTCGACGTTGCGGCGCAGCAGGTGGATGAGGTGATTGCCACCGATGCTGAGCGAGTCACCGTCACCGGTTATCATCCATACGCTGAGGTCCGGACGCACGGCCCGCAGACCGCTTACGATGGCGGGGGCACGACCGTGAATGCTGTGCATGCCGTACGTGTCGAGGTAGTACGGAAAGCGCGAGCTGCAGCCGATGCCGCTGATGAACACGATATCCTCCTTGGGAAGCCCCTTCTCCTTGAGCACTGTCTCCACCTGCTTCAGGATGGAGTAATCCCCGCAGCCGGGACACCAGCGCACCTCCTGGTCCGAGGCATAGTCCAGCTTTGCCGGGGCACTGCTGCCATTGATCACTTCGGTGGCCGTGGTCATTGCTTGATGTGTTCGAGCGCGGCGGCCTTGATCTCCGCAGCGGTGAAGGGCATACCCTGGATCTTGTTCAGGCCTTTGGCATCCACGAGGAACTCGGCGCGGATGAGCTGCCGGAGCTGACCGCTGTTCATCTCGGGGATCAGCACACGCTTGAAGCGGGAGATCAGCTCGCCCAGCTCCTTGCGGAAGGGGAAGAGGTAGCGCAGGTGCACATGGCCCACACACCGACCCTCGGCACAGAGCTCGTTCACGGCCGTCTTGATGGCACCGTAGGTGCTGCCCCAGCCGATGATGAGCAGATCGCCGCTCTCCACGCCATTGCTCAGGTCCAGCGGGGGCACACCCTCCACCACCTTGCGCACCTTCTCGGCCCGCAGGCGGACCATCTTCTCGTGGTTCAGCGGTTCATAGCTGATGTTCCCGGTCCCGTCCTGCTTCTCGATACCACCGATCCGATGCTGGAGGCCCTTCATGCCGGGCACCGCCCAGGGGCGGACACCTTTCGCATCCCGCGCATAGGGCATGAACGGCGCGGTGTCGACCGGCGTATCCGCCTCACGTGGCGTGGCGAATGGCGGCCTGATGGGCTGCAGGTCGTCCGCCTGCGGGAAACGCCACGGTTCAGAACCGTTGGCGATGTAGCCATCGCTGAGCAGGATCACCGGTGTCATGTGCTCCACGGCGATGCGGACGGCCTCAAAAGCCATCTCGAAGCAATCCGTCGGGCTGCTGGCCGCCAGCACGGGGATGGGGGCTTCGCCATTGCGGCCGTGGATGGCCTGCCATAGGTCGGCTTGTTCCGTCTTGGTGGGCAGGCCGGTACTGGGGCCACCGCGCTGCACGTTCACGATCACCAGCGGTATCTCCAGCATGAAGGCAAGCCCCATCGCCTCGCCCTTGAGCGCGATGCCCGGGCCGCTGCTGGCCGTGACACCGAGCGCCCCGCCATAGCTTGCCCCGATGGCGGAGCAGATGGCCGCGATCTCATCCTCGGCCTGGAAGGTCTTCACCCCGAAATTCTTGTGGCGCGCCAGTTCGTGCAGGATGTCGCTGGCCGGCGTGATGGGATAGCTGCCGTAGAAGAGGTCGAGCCCAGCCTTCTGCGCAGCGGCCACGAGCCCCAGCGCGACCCCCTGGTTGCCGGTGATGCTGCGATACGTGCCCTTGGGCAGCGGCGCGGGCTTCACTTCGAACCGTGTGGTGAAGGTCTCGCTGGTGTCGCCGTAGTTGAAGCCGGCAAGGAGCGCCTTGCGATTGGCCTCGAGCAGTTCGGGTTTCCTGCCGAATTTCTGGGCGAGGAACCGTTCGCTGTTATCAAGGCTTCGGCTGTACATCCAGTTGATGAACCCGAGCACGAACATGTTCTTGCAGCGGTCCTTCTCCTTCATGCCCATGGTGGTGTCCGCAAGGGCATTCCGGGTCATCTTGGTCACATCCACCGCATGAACGGAATAGTTGGCAAGGGTTCCGTCCGTGAGCGGTTCCTGTCCGTCGGCGTAACCGGCAAGGCGCAGGTTCCTGGCATCGAAGCCATCGCTGTTGGCGATGATCACGCCCCCCTTCCTCAGTTTGCCAAGGTTGGCCCTGAGGGCGGCCGCGTTCATCACCACAAGGACATCACACTCGTCCCCGGGCGTGAATATCTCGGTGCTTCCGAAGTGAAGCTGATAGCCGCTCACACCGGCGAGGGTGCCCTGTGGCGCACGGATCTCCGCGGGGAAGTTGGGAAATGTGCTTACATCGTTGCCGAAGAGGGCGTTGGTATCGGTGAACTGGCTTCCCGTAAGCTGGATGCCATCACCGCTGTCACCGGCAAAGAGGATGACCACATTGCTCCGCTCCTCAACGGTCTTGGTCCGGGTGGGTGTTTCCATGTAGAAAAGCGCGGCAAAGGTAGGCGCGGGGCCGGGTGGTGCGTGACCTGTATCACGGCGTCCGTGTGGAACACCTGACCGACCGGATCGTTCAGTGGCTCAGGCGTCAGCGCGGATGTTCACCGCTTCCACCGCCTTGATCTGGGGGGCAACACGCTTGATGGCCTCCTCCACACCGGCCTTCATGGTCATGGGGCTCATGGCGCAGTTGGTGCAGGCGCCATGAAGCCGCACCCGGGCGACCCCATCGGTTGTCACCTCATCCAGGGTGATGTCACCGCCGTCGGCTTCCAGGAAGGGTCGCAGGTCTGCGAGCGCTGCTTCAATGCGATGGATGGTCTCCTGGAGGTCCATGGTTCAGCGAAGGGGATGGGGCTCTTCGTTCTCCAGCACCTGCAGGCGCTGCATGAAATCACCGCAAAGATCGGCGAACGGGCGGGCGGCAGGTGTATTCCCCTGCAGAACGGCGGGACGGCCCACGTCACCGGCCTCACGGACGCTCTGCACCAATGGCACCTCGGCTAGGAAGGGCACGTTCAATTCTCCGGCCAGGGCACGGGCGCCACCCTTCCCGAAGATGAAATAACGGTTCTCAGGCATCTCGGCGGGGCTGAACCAGGCCATGTTCTCCACAATTCCCAGCACGGGTACGTTCACGCTGGGAAGGCGGAAAAGGCCAACGCCCTTGCGGGCATCGATCAGTGCCACGTTCTGCGGTGTGCTCACGATGATCGCACCCGTGAGGGGCACGGCCTGCACGAGCGAAAGGTGGATGTCACCGGTGCCCGGTGGCAGGTCCACCAGCATCACATCCAGCTCACCCCAGTCCACGTCCTTGATCATCTGCTCAAGGGCCTTCGTAGCCATGGGACCGCGCCATGCGATGGCCTGATCGGTCTGGGCGAAAAAGCCGATGCTGAGCAATTTCACACCATAACTCTCCACCGGAACGATCCAGTGCTTGCCGTTCCTCTCCGCCGTTGCGGGCTTCTCATGCAGCACATCGAACATCAGTGGCATGCTGGGGCCGTAGATGTCCGCATCCACCAGCCCCACCCTCAGGCCACGGGCGGCGAGGCCTGCAGCGAGATTGGCGGTGATGGTGCTCTTGCCAACACCACCCTTGCCGCTGGCGATGGCCACGATATGCTTCACACCGGGGAGGACCTTGCGCAGGTTACCGCGCTCACCGCTA
This sequence comes from Flavobacteriales bacterium, assembly GCA_044343855.1. GTDB lineage: Bacteria > Bacteroidota > Bacteroidia > Flavobacteriales_F > PHOS-HE28 > PHOS-HE28. Next base: position 453 of record JBIJDX010000016.1, on the reverse strand, counting down.
AGGGGTGTTACGGTGGCCATCACGGCCACATCCTGCCCGAGCCCCTGTTTAAGGTTGAAGGTGACCGCCTCCTCCATGCGCTTGCGGCTGTGCATGGCGGGGTTGCTCACCTCCACGTGCACGCTCACGGTGTTGCCGGATATCCTGATGTCGCGCACAAGGTCCAGGGCCACGATGTCCTTCTTGAGGTCGGGCTCGATGATGCGCGAAAGGATGGATGTGATCGCTTCCTTGCTGATGCTCATTGGAGAAGTGCAAAGCTAATGGCCGCGTGCGGTACGGATGCGCTCAGATATCCAGATGCACCGCGGGATCCCAGAAGCGCGCAGCGAGGTCCACGACGACATCATCATGCACCTTCACCCCTTCCTGCTCGAGTAGTTCCTGCATGCGCGTCGGTGTGGCGAAGTGATGCTTGCCGGTGAGCATGCCGTTGCGGTTCACCACCCTGTG
>JBIJDX010000144.1:0-7664 GCA_044343855.1 Flavobacteriales bacterium | reverse complement strand
CGCGCAAGAAGGTCGTGGAGGTGCCCGCGAGCAACCTGAAGAAGGACATCACGCGCATCCTGTACGACAAGGGCTACATCCTGTCCTGGAAAACCGAGGACGACGGCAAGCAGGGCGTCATCAAGATCGCCCTCAAATACAACCCGCGCACCCGGGAGAACGCCATCAGGGAACTGGTGCGTGTGAGCTCGCCCGGCCTGCGCAAGTACGCCCACGTGGAGGATCTCCCCCGCGTGCTCAACGGCCTCGGCGTGGCCATCATCTCCACCAGCAAGGGTGTGGTCACCGACAAGGAGGCACGCGTGCTGAACGTGGGAGGTGAGGTACTGTGCTACGTGAGCTAAGACCGAGGACCATGAGCCGCATTGGAAAAGCACCGATCAGTCTGCCCAAGGGGGTGGAGATCACCATCAGCGACAAGAACCTGGTGACCGTGAAGGGACCCAAGGGCACCTTGGAGCAGCGTGTGGACCCGGACATGACCCTGAAGCACGACGCCGGCGTGGTAACCGTGGAACGCCCCAGCGACGCCAAGCCGCACCGCGCCAAGCACGGCCTTTACCGCGCCCTGCTCGCCAACATGGTGAAGGGTGTGAGCGAGGGCTTCGTGATCGAGCAGGAGCTGGTGGGTGTGGGTTACCGCGCCACCACCAAGGGCCAGCAGCTTCAGCTGGCACTTGGCTATTCGCACGCCATCGTGCTCGACCTTCCCAAGGAGGTGAAGGTGAGTGCCGCCCAGGAGAAGGGCAAGAACCCCATCATCCGCCTGGAAAGTGCGGACAAACAACTCATCGGCCAGGTGGCCGCCAAGCTGCGTTCGCTGCGCAAGCCTGAGCCTTACAAGGGCAAGGGTGTGCGCTTCGTGGGTGAGCTGGTGCGTCGCAAAGCCGGTAAAGCCGCAGGCAAATAAGAACGACCATGGCATTCGATAGGATCGCACGCCGACAGAAGATCAAGACACGGGTCCGCCGCAAGGTGCATGGCACCCCTGCCCGTCCCCGCCTGTCCATCTACCGCAGCAACGTGGGCATGTACGCCCAGATCATCGATGATGAGGCCGGCCGCACGCTGGTGAGCGCCTCCTCGCTGAAGGACAAGAAGGCCAACGGCATCCCCAAGATGGAACAGGCCAAGCTGGTGGGGCAGGCCATCGCCGAGAAGGCGAAGGCCGCCGGCATCGGGCTGGTCGTCTTCGACCGCAACGGATATCTCTACCATGGCCGGGTAAAGGCACTGGCCGAAGCCGCCCGCGAAGCAGGCCTCAACTTCTGATCACACCGACACACATGTCTGAGACGAATACCAAGAAGGTCAAGAGCAGTGACCTCGAGCTGAAGGACAAGCTCGTTGCGCTGAACCGCGTGACCAAGGTGACCAAGGGTGGTCGCACCTTCACCTTCGCCGCCATCGTGGTGGTGGGCAATGAGAACGGTGTGGTGGGCCACGGCCTGGGCAAGGCCAAGGAGGTGCAGGAGGCCATCGCCAAGGGCATCGACGACGCCAAGAAGAACCTGGTGAAGGTGCCCGTGCTGAAGGGGACCATCCCCCACAGCCAGGAGGGCAAGTTCGCCGGGGCCCAGGTGTTCCTGAAGCCCGCCGCGCACGGTACGGGTGTGATCGCCGGAGGTGCCATGCGTGCCGTGCTGGAGAGCGTCGGGGTCACCGACGTGCTCGCCAAGAGCAAGGGCAGCAGCAATCCGCACAACGTGGTGAAGGCCACCATCCAGGCCCTCACCAGCATGCGCGACGCCAATGAGGTGAGCCGCCAGCGTGGTGTGGAGATGAAGAAAGTGTTCAACGGATAAGCAGAGAGCGTTCCCCACGGGACGAAGAGACCATGAGCAAGCTGATCATCACCCAGACCCGCAGCCAGATCAAGTGCCCCAAGCGGCAGAAGGACACCCTGAAGGCCCTGGGCCTGGGCCGCATCGGCAAGCGCGCCGAGGTGGAGGGAACCCCGCAGATCCTGGGCATGGTGGAGAAGGTCCATCACCTGGTGACCGTGACCAAGGCCTGATACAGAACGAAGTAGAACGATCCAAAGACCGCGCTGCGCGAGCGGCGAACAGCAATGGACCTGAGCAAACTGAAACCGGCCGAAGGGGCCACCAAGAAGGAGAAACGTATCGGTCGCGGCCAGGGCAGTGGTCGTGGAGGTACCTCCACAAAGGGCCACAAGGGCCAGAAGGCCATCTCCGGCTACAACCGCAAGCGTGGCTTCGAGGGTGGCCAGATGCCCATGGCACGCCGCCTGCCCAAGTTCGGCTTCACCAACCCCACCCGCGTGGAGTACAAGGGCATCAACCTGGACACCCTGCAGACCCTGGCCGAGGCCAAGGGCCTCAAGGCGATCGATCCCTCCGTGCTCTATGAGAACGGCCTCATCGCCCGCAACGACAAGCTCAAGGTACTTGGTCGTGGCGAGCTGAAGGGAGCCATCACCGTCACCGCGCATGCGTTCAGCGCCACCGCCAAGGCGGCCATCGAGGCCAAGGGCGGAAGCGTCACGACCATTGCCAGCGTAGCTGAGAAGGCATGAAGAACCTGATCGACACCATCAAGAACATCTGGCGTATCGAGGAGCTGCGCAACCGCATCCTCATCACGCTGGGTCTGCTGCTGGTGTACCGCATCGGCAGCTTCATCGTGCTGCCCGGCGTGGACAGCAACATGATGGCCGCCAGCAGCGCGGGCGGCGGCGGTATCGTGGAGATCCTCTCCATCTTCACCGGTGGTGCCTTCACGCGTGCATCGATCTTCGCCCTGGGCATCATGCCCTACATCTCCGCCTCCATCATCATCCAGCTGGCCGGCATCGCCATCCCGCGGGTGCAGAAGATGCAGCAGGAGGAGAGCGGCCGCCGCAAGATCAACCAGTACACGCGCTACCTCACCATCCTCATCTGCGTGTTCCAGGCACCCGGCTACATCTACGCCACCATCGAGCCCGAGGCGCGGCCCGACAGCCAGTTCTGGATGTTCACCAGCATCGTCATCCTCAGCGCCTCCACGCTGTTCGTGATGTGGCTGGGCGAGCGCATCACCGAGCGCGGCCTGGGCAATGGCATCTCCCTGATCATCATGATCGGCATCCTCGCCCAGCTGCCGCAGAGCTTTGCGCAGGAGGTGGTTGGCCGCATGGGTCCCGGCGGCGGTGGTCTGGTGCTGCTACTGGTGGAGGTGGTGCTGTGGGTGCTCATCATCGCCGGCTGCATCCTGCTGGTGCAGGGCACGCGCCGCATCCCGGTGCAGTTCGCCAAGCGCGTCCAGGGCAACAAGCAATATGGCGGGGTGCGCAACTACATCCCATTGAAGGTGAACGCCGCCGGGGTGATGCCGATCATCTTCGCGCAGGCCATCGTGCTGGTGCCCATGTACGTGGCGCAGGCGTTCGAGGAGCCCCCCACATGGCTTGTGAGCATCGCCAACAGCCAGGGCTTCTTCTACAACCTCACCCTGTTCTTGCTGGTGGTGGCCTTCACCTACTTCTACACGGCCATCACGGTGAACCCCAACCAGCTCGCAGATGACATGAAGCGCAATGGGGGCTTCATTCCGGGGGTGAAGCCGGGCAAGGCTACCGCCGGCCATATCGACGACCTGCTTTCGCGCATCACGCTTCCCGGGGCGATCTTCCTGGGTGTGGTGGCCATCCTGCCCGCCTTTGCAGGCATGATGGGCATCAAGCAGGGCTTCGCCCAGTTCTTCGGAGGAACATCATTGTTGATCATGGTGGGCGTGTTGCTGGACACGCTGCAGCAGATCGAAAGCCACCTGTTGATGCGTCATTACGACGGCCTGATGAAGACCGGGCGCATCAAGGGGCGGAGTGGAGGAGCGGCCTACGGCATGGCAGGATAGGGACATGGGGAAGCCCGTGGTCCATCTGAGCGATGACGAGATCGCAGTGTTGAGGGAGAGTTCTTTGCTTGTTGGAAGGACCTTGGCCGAGGTGGCAAGGCACATCGCACCGGGGGTGACCACGGATGCGCTGGACCGGATGGCGGAGACGTTCATCCGGGACAATGGCGGTGTGCCGGGCTTCAAAGGCCTGTACGGGTGCCCGAGCACCCTGCTCATCAGTGTGAACGAGCAGGTGGTGCATGGATTGCCCGGAAAGCGTGTGCTGAAGGAGGGCGATGTGGCCAGCGTCGATTGCGGCGTGCTGATGAACGGATTCTACGGCGACAGTGCCTACACCTTCATGGTGGGGGAGGTGTCGCCGGAGGTGAAGCAGCTGCTGCAGGTGACGCTGGAAAGCCTTGAACTGGGTGTGGCCCAGGCGGTGACGAACAACCGCACGGGCGACATCGGTCACGCGATCCAGCACCATGCCGAAGCGCACGGCTACGGGGTGGTGCGGGAGCTGGTGGGGCACGGCGTGGGGCGCAAGCTGCACGAGGCCCCGGAAGTGCCCAACTACGGGCGTCGCGGACACGGCAGCAAGCTGCAGCAGGGCATGGTGCTCGCCATTGAACCCATGATCAACATGGGCAGCAAGGAGGTGAAGCAGCTGGGCGACGGATGGACCGTGGTGACACGGGACGGCAAGCCGAGCGCCCATTTCGAGCACAATGTCGCGGTGCGCCCCGGCAGGGCGGAGGTCCTTTCAACGTTCAGCCACATCGAGGATGTGCTGAAGGAACGTGGGATGGAATTGGAAAAACGGAGCGCGATGCGCTCCTGAATGAACGGAAGAACGAACAAGGCACGGGCAGCAAGGCATGAGCAAGACGGGAACGATAGAGCAGGATGGCGTCATCAAGGAGGCGCTCAGCAATGCCATGTTCCGTGTCGAGCTGGAGAACGGACACGTCATCATCGCGCACATCAGCGGCAAGATGCGGATGCACTACATCCGGATCCTGCCCGGCGACAAGGTGAAGGTGGAGATGAGTCCGTACGACCTGAGCAAAGGACGGATCACCTTCCGATACAAAAGCTAAGAAGAACCCAGGAAACCATGAAGGTCAGGGCCTCCCTCAAACCACGCTCCGCGGATTGCAAGATCGTCCGTCGCAAGGGGCGTCTGTACATCATCAACAAGAAGAACCCGAAGTTCAAACAGCGTCAAGGCTGACAAACGAACGAGCATGGCACGTATCGCAGGCATCGACCTACCCAAGAGCAAGCGGGGCTGCATCGGCCTCACCTACATCTACGGCATCGGCCGCAGCACCGCCCTGGAGATCCTCCAGGCCACGGATGTGGACCCCGACACCAAGGTGGAGGAATGGACCGATGACGAGCAGGCGCGCATCCGCCAGTACATCAACGAGCAGGTGAAGACCGAAGGTGCGCTGCGCAGCGAGGTCCAGCTGAGCATCAAGCGCCTGATGGACATCGGCTCCTACCGCGGTCTGCGTCACCGCGCCGGTCTGCCGGTGCGTGGCCAGCGCACCCGCACCAACAGCCGCACCCGCAAGGGCAAGCGCAAGACGGTGGCCAACAAGAAGAAAGCGACCAAGTAAGGGTGAGGCACGCCTCGTCCGGCTAGGGCGATGATGGCAGGTACCCCGCCAATACACAACGACACATGGCAAAGCAAGATCAGAAAAGCGGCAAGAAGAAGAAGAAGAACGTGGTGGTGGAAGCCTTTGGACAGGCCCACATCCATGCCACGTTCAACAACCTCATCGTATCGCTGACCAACAACAAGGGCGAGGTGATCTCCTGGTCCTCCAGCGGCAAGCAGGGCTTCCGCGGGAGCAAGAAGAACACCCCCTATGCCGGTCAGGTGAGCGCGGAGGAGGCCGCACGCGAGGCCCACGAGTTGGGTCTCCGCAAGGTGAAGGTGTTCGTCAAGGGCCCGGGTTCGGGTCGTGAGAGCGCCATCCGTGCCCTGCACAACAGCGGCGTGGAGGTCACCGAGATCGTCGACATCACCCCGATGCCCCACAACGGCTGCCGTCCGCCCAAGAAGCGCCGCGTTTAAACCCAATAACCTGTAGGGGGGTGAAGGACGCACGCCCCGTAGTTGGTGCGGGAAACAAAGGCCGCACCCGAAAAGAAAGAGACCATGGCACGTTACACAGGACCCAAGACCCGGATCGCCCGCAAATTCAACGAGGCGATCTATGGTCCGGACAAGTGGATGGAGCGGAAGCCCAATCCTCCCGGACAGCACGGCCCCACCAAGCGCCGCAAGAAGGAAAGCGAATATTCGGTGCAGCTGCGCGAAAAGCAGAAGGCGAAATACACCTATGGTGTGCTTGAACGTCAGTTCGAGAAGATGTACGACACCGCTGCCAGCAAGCGTGGCATCACCGGTGAGGTGCTGCTCCAGCTGTGCGAGGCACGCCTGGACAACACCGTGTTCCGCCTGGGCATCGCACCCACGCGCCGGGCGGCCCGCCAGTTGGTGAGCCATGGCCACATCACTGTTGACGGCGGCGTTGTGAACGTGCCCAGCTACAGCCTGCGTCCGGGCCAGTCCATCGCCGTGCGCGAGAAGAGCCGCTCCCTTGAGACCATCTCCAACAGCGTGGCCGTCAACAGCAAGCGTTTCGACTGGCTGGAATGGAACCCGGGACAGCTCACCGGGAAGTTCATCGCCATGCCCGAGCGTGCCCAGATCCCGGAGAACATCCGCGAGCAGCTCATCGTGGAATTGTACTCGAAGTAACCATCTAACCCCGCCGACGATCCATGCCGATCCTAGAATTCCAACGGCCTGACAAGGTCACGATGATCGAATCCGACGACAAGCGCGGCACCTTCGAGTTCCGTCCGCTTGAACCCGGTTACGGCATCACCATTGGCAACGCGCTGCGTCGCATCCTGCTCTCCTCCCTCGAAGGCCATGCCATCAGCCAGGTGCGCATCGATGGGGTGGACCACGAGTTCAGCACCATCAAGGGTGTGATGGAGGACATGACCGAGATCGTGCTCAACCTCAAGCAGGTGCGTTTCCGCCGCCAGCTGGATGATGTCAGCACCGAGAAGGTTTCCTTCACCATTACCGGCAAGGAGACCTTCACCGCCGGCGACATCGGCAAGCACACCACCGGCTTCCAGGTGCTCAACCCCGAGCTGGTGATCGCACACATGGAGCCCGGTGTGAAACTGCACGTGGAGCTTGTTGTGATCAAGGGCCGCGGCTACGTGCCCGCTGACGAGAACAAGGTGGAGGGCGCCGCCTTCGGCACCATCTTCATCGACAGCATCTTCACGCCCATCAAGAACGTGAAGTACACCGTGGAGAACACACGTGTGGAGGAGAAGACCGACTACGAGAAGCTCACCATGGAGGTGGTGTCGGATGGAAGCATCTCCCCGAAGGACGCGCTGCAGGAGGCCGCCAAGATCCTCATCCACCACTTCATGCTGTTCAGCGATGAGCGCATCAGCCTGGAGGTGGAGGACCGCGGTGCCATCGTCAGCAGCGCCAGCGGCAGCGGCGACAGTGACGAGTTCGACGAGACGAGCATGCACATGCGCCAGCTGTTGAAGACCAAGCTGGTGGACATGGACCTCAGCGTGCGCGCCCTCAACTGCCTCAAGGCGGCCGACATCGAGACGCTCGGTGACCTGGTGAGCTACAACAAGAACGACCTCTTGAAGTTCCGCAACTTCGGCAAGAAGAGCCTCACCGAGCTGGAGGACCTGGTGGAGAACAAGGGCCTGAGCTTCGGCATGAACGTGAGCAAGTACAAACTGGACAA
>JBIJDX010000143.1:0-7675 GCA_044343855.1 Flavobacteriales bacterium | reverse complement strand
GGTACGTGGGTGAAGGACATCCCAGCTACACCCTTACCTGGGGCCAGAGCGAACTCGGTCAGCTGGACATCCTGCTGGAGCAGGCACAGTCTCACCCCAGCGTGGATTTCTTCGAGATGCCCGTGCCCGTCCGTCTCTGGAACGCCACACAGGACACCATCGTTGTGCTGGACCACTCCTTCAGCGGTCAGACCTTCAGCGTGGTTCCCGGCTTTCTGGTGGATAGTGTTGCCATCGATCCGGAGATCCGCTTGCTCAGCGCAGGGAACCTGGTCACCGCCGTGCCGGAGATCGTGGGTGGTGCTGGTGTTGTGCGCCTCTTTCCCAACCCCGCGAACGAGGTGTTGCACGTGTCCCTTGACCGTGGGGCCGGCCCGGTGCGCTGGCGTGTGCTGGATGCCCTTGGCCGCGTGGTCGATCAGGGTATCTGGCCAGGGGGAGCGGTGCACCAGGTGGGGACTGCAGCCTACCCGGCGGGGCGTTACATCCTGGAAGCACTGTTGAACGATGTGCCGTTACGCAGCCCGTTCGCCGTGGTCCACTGGTTGTGAACGGAAGATGGTCCCGAAGCGTTCATGTGCGTGAACGAGGGCCGGTGGTTGCTTGTTCACCCACGCACGTTCCTACCTTTCAACTCCTTAACCAAACACGCTCCCATGCTCTTCCACGCGCTCCTGTACGGCTCCCTGGGCCTGCTCGCTGCACCCCATGACCCTCCTCCCGATCTGACCATCGGCTCGGCACTGCCGGCTGCCGAGGTGGGGATGAAGGACGTCAGTGGGAAGGAGTTCAGCCTGAAGGAGCTGGCCGGTTCCAAGGGCCTGCTCGTGATCTTCACCAGCAACACCTGTCCGTTCGTGGTGGGCTCTGAGGGTAGCGAAGGATGGGAGGGCCGTTATCCGGAGCTGGCCGCTTACGCATCCCGATCTGGCGTGGGCGTGGCCTTTGTGAACAGCAACGAGGCCAAGCGTGATCACGGCGAATCCTTCGCGGATATGCAGCAGCGCTACAAGGAAAAGAAGTACGGCGGTCATTACCTGCTCGATGCCGGCCACAAAGCCGCCGATGCTTTCGGCGCGCGCACCACACCGCATGTGTTCCTCTTCGACAGCAAGCTGAAGCTGGCGTACAAGGGCGCCATCGATGACAACGTGGGAAGCGCAGCAGCCGTCAAGGAGCAGTGGCTCAACAAGGCCATTGACGCGCTGGCCTCGGGGGCACCCATAGAGCCCGCCACGACCCGCAACGTGGGCTGCAGCATCAAGCGCATGCCCCACAGGCATTGAGGCGTTGTGCCGGTGAGCGAGGCCGCGTTGCCGCAAGGGACGCGGCCTTGTTCATTTGTTGAAAACAATACTTCGCTTCGCCTGTGCGACATTGTTCCTTTGTGGAAAGGCAGTTGGCATGAACGTTCTGTTGATCGGTGGGGGAGGAAGGGAGCACGCCATGGCATGGAAGCTGGCACAGAGTTCCCTGCTTGATGAGCTTTACGTATGCCCGGGCAATCCCGGCAGCGCCCGTCACGGTCGCCCGGTGGACCTGGACATCAACGACCACGGGAAGCTTCGGAGCTTCCTCCTGGAGAAGGGCATCAGCGTGGTGGTCGTGGGCCCTGAAGGACCCTTGGTCGACGGACTGCATGACCGTATCGCCGACGATGCCCAACTGGCAGGCAAGGTCACCGTGATCGGTCCCAGGAAGGAGGCTGCAAGGCTCGAGGGAAGCAAGGACTTCGCCAAGGAGTTCATGTTCCGCCACAACATCCCCACCGCTGCGCACCGCACGTTCGTGAAGGGCCAGATGAAGGAGGTGGAGGATCACCTGCAGCGCATGCAACCACCCTATGTCATCAAGGCCGATGGACTCGCCAGCGGCAAGGGTGTGGTGATCACCAGCGACAGGAAGGAAGCGCTGGCCACGGTGAAGGGCATGCTCGATGGGAGCAGCTTCGGAGCTGCCGGTGAGCGAGTGGTGATCGAACAGTTCCTGCAGGGCGTGGAACTCAGTGCCTTCCTCATCACCGATGGCGAGGCCTTCAAGATGCTGCCCGCCGCCAAGGACTACAAGCGGATCGGCGATGGCGACACCGGACCCAACACCGGCGGCATGGGTGCCGTGAGCCCCGCCCCTTTCGCCGACAAGGAATTCATGCAGAAGGTGCACGACCGCATCGCCGCCCCAACCATTCGTGGACTGAAGAAGGAGGGGATACCGTACAGCGGCTTTCTTTTCATGGGCCTGATGAACGTGAACGGTGAACCCTATGTCATAGAATACAATGTACGGCTGGGCGATCCCGAGACACAAGTGATCCTGCCGCGTCTGCGGAGCGATCTGCTTGACCTCTTTGAAGGTATTGCCACGGGCACGCTCAGCGAGCGCCATGTGGATGTGGACGACCGCACCGCCGTCACCATCGTGCTTGCCTCCGAAGGATACCCTGGCCGCGTGAACGACGGCAAGCATATCGCAGGGCTGGAACTGGTGCGTGAGGCTTATGTGTTCCAGGCCGGCACGGCAGAGAAGAACGGGCTCGTGAGCAGGGGCGGGAGGGTTCTTGCCGTCACCGCTTTCGGCAAGGACCTGGAGCAGGCCATCGCAGCGGCCTACCGAAGCGCCTCACTCATCGCTTTTGAGGGGCGCACCATGCGCAGCGACATCGGCCATGACCTTGTGCGCATGCGGGGTGCACGCAACACGGCGCAGCAACCCGTTTAGCGGGTGGTTCAGGCGATGGTCCCGTCGCGCTTCGCACGCCGGTTGTATACACCCTGCAGGCGCAGCCAGTACACGATGGCGAAGAACAGCAGGAACGAGATGCCAATGACCGGGAGCCATCCGAGCGCGCTGAGGATGGTGAAGGTCCACTCCAGGAAGTGCCCGATGGCGAAGGAGATCTGTTGCATCGTTCGTAAGCTTGAGGCTGGGCAAAGATAGGTCCCTGCCCGATCCCCGCACCAGCCATGCTCGCAGGTCCCTTCCGCAGCAATCGCCCGGCCATCCTGCTGGCCTTGGCACCCCTGTTGGCACTGTTGTTCGGACCTCAGTTCCAACGTGGCATGCTGTCCGGCCCCGTGATGCCGTTGTACGGCCTTCTGCGCACCCTGTTGGCCGATGCTCCCTGGGCGGTCGGCGCGCTGTATGTGTTGCTGCTCGGGGTCATGGCCGTGCAGGTGACCAACCTGGCCAACGATACCGAGCTGGTGGAACGGCGCAACCACCTGCCGGCCCTTCTCCTGGTCCTGTTGATGGCCTCCTTCGACCGTGCCGGAATGCTCGAACCTGCCCTTGCCGGCATGCCTTTCGTGATGTGGGCGTTGCGCCGCACCTGGTCCTTGAGCAACCGCGGTCAGGCCCTTGGCACGCTGTTCGATGCCGGCGTGCTGCTCGGTATCGCAGGCCTGTTCTACCTGCCTTACCTCTTCCTGGTCGTGGTGGTGTGGGCCTCGGTCTCGGTCATCCGCCCGTTCAATGGCCGGGAGTACCTGTTTCCCGTTTTCGGTGCGGCTGTCATGGTCTATCTCTGCTGGGGAGCGCTCCACCTGTTGGAGGATACTCCATGGCGCCCCTTCCTCACCGTGGCGGATGGCGGTCGACAGCCTACCGCTATCCCAGCACCCCGCGGACAGCGCGAGATCCTCCATGCGCTGCTGACGCCCATCACCCTGCTGGCGTTGTACCGCTTCCTGGGTGGTTACCAACGGGGCATCATGCGCGTGAAGAACGTTCGGGCGGCGTATCTGGGCTTCGGAGCGGCCACGGCCGTGGTGATCGCCGGTGCATGGTTCCTCAACGATGGCTTTCCGCCCGTGCTTGTCGCGGTGCCCCTGAGCGTGCTCCTGTCCTATGCCTTCCTGGGAACCGTCTGGGTCAAGTTGGCGGATGCCGGCATGATCGCCTTGTTCCTGGTGGCCCTTTGGGTGCAATGGGGCTGACCGGTTCCGTGCTGCCCGGCCTGTGCGCCGTACCTTCGCCCATCAAGCCCATGCTCCATGAAGTTCGGTGTCGTCACCTTCCCCGGTTCCAATTGCGATGAGGATATGATCCATGCCCTGGGCAATCTGTTCGGCCAGCCTGTGGAGCGTCTTTGGCACAAGGATCGCGACCTCAAGGGGGTGGACATGGTGGTGCTTCCGGGAGGATTCTCCTACGGTGACTACCTGCGCAGCGGAGCCATCGCCCGCTTCTCGCCCATCATGCAGGAGGTGGCTGCACACGCCGGGCGCGGCGGCCTGGTGCTCGGTGTATGCAATGGCTTCCAGGTGCTCTGTGAAGCGGGGCTCCTGCCCGGGGCGCTGCTGCATAACGAAGGACAGAAGTTCATTGCCAGGAATGTCTTCATCCGGCCGGCCACGCGCAGGACGCTGCTCACGGGGGCGGTGCCGGACAAGGCCCTGCGCATACCCATTGCACATGGCGAGGGCCGTTATCATGCCGATGGCGCCACGCTGAAGACTCTCCAGGAGAAGGACCAGGTGCTGTTCCGTTACTGCGATGCGGACGGCAAGATCCACGATGGCGCGAACCCCAATGGCAGCAAGGAGAACATCGCGGGTATCTGCAATGCCCAGCGCAATGTGTTCGGGATGATGCCGCACCCCGAAAGAGCCTGCGATCCGTTGCTGGGCAATACGGACGGAAGGTCCTTGTTCGAGTCGTTGATGCGCGGGGTGCCGGCCTGATCAGGGCACCGTACTGCGGAACCGCAGCCGCGAACGCCGCGCTTGCACAAGGTCTTCCAGGTCCATTCGTACCGCCGCTGAGGCCTCCCGTTGCGTGTCCACGATGTATCCGGGATCAGGGATCAATTCAAGCACGGCCGGCACGCCGCTCAACCATGCGACGTGCTGGTTGCCGGGTGGCAATTGACGCCCGTTGAGCAGCAGCCGACCTTCATGTTCGGATGGCACATCCAGCGTAACCCGCTCCAGACGTCTGCCGCTCACCGCAGCCAATTGCTGCATCAGGGATGCCGGACGGTGCACCAGGTGTGCGCGCAGGTGCTCAACGCTGATGGCAGGTGCGGGACGGTTCACTTCGTTGAGCCACCGCGCATGGTCCTCCTCCAGTCCGTTCCGGTGGTGATGGAACAGGCTGTCCAATGTCCGGCATGCCTCTGCCGGGCGGAAGGTGGTGGCAAGCAGCGTGCTGATGCGGCCCAGCAACAGGGGTTGCAATTCAGGGTGCTGCATGAGCAGCGGCAGGAATGGAGCTGCATGCGGATCGCCGCCCATCATCCGGGTCAGCACGGGTTCGTCGTGCGGCGACCACAGGTCCAGATCGAAGAGCACCCATCGCCAGCGGCCCCCGGGCTGTCGTGGCCTGTAGCACCGCACGTTCAGGTCGTGATCTGCGCGGCCGGTGAAGAGGTCCACACAGGCCAGGTCGATCAGGCTGCCCACGTCGAGGATGGCGTTCAGGCTGTCCAGCGGCGCCCGCCGTTCCAGCTGCTCCAGGGCATGCCGGAAGTGCGCGTCATCCCCGCTGAGCGCGGTGAACGAGGGGCCCTCGAGGACATCCACCGCATCTGCGCCGGACCGTTGCTGCAGCCATTGGGCATCCTTCGGTGGCATCATGCGGTACAGTCCCCAGGGTTGCCCGTTGAGAAGGACCCTGCAGGCCTGAGATGGCTGCTGCTCCAGTGCCAGGTCCGATCGTTCCACCAGCACCTCCATCAGGAGGTTCGAAAGGAAGGCATGGGGGCTCGCATCGGCACGCAGCATCAGTTCGTCGCACCGGCTTCCGTCAGCGTGGGTCCAGGCGCTGTCCGCACTTCCATGGCGGTCGCGTGCATGGAGTTTCAGCGAGCGTTTCGCCAGGCTTCGTGATCCGCTGCCGCTCACGCGCATGCCTGCTGCCATGGCCGGGCCGTTCCCCCGCTGTATCAGCACACGCCGCTCCCAGTCCTCACCTCCCCGCGAATGGTTGTCGTGCAGGCCCTCCACAAGGATGCCGCGGTCGGGGCTCCACAGGTCGTCCGGTGTGGCGATGATGGCGATCGATGCCGCCCCGGTTGTCCCCGTCGTGTAGGTGCCCGCCAGTTCCTCGCTCGCCAGCATGCCCGGGCACCGGGTGATGGCGCGCAGCATGGTGCCGTGGACGGCTGTCAGTGATGCGCCGCTCATCGCTGCCGCACGATCGGGGGGCGAGCCGTCCGTGCTCAGGTGCAGGCTGCAGCCATGGGGCACGGTGATGTTCACGAGCGGGGCTGTGGCGTAGTGGCCCGGGTGGGGCGTGCATAGGGGGGCGGGCGCAATGGCGTGCAGTACACCCTCGTCCGGGGCCATGTTGGCACGGCCGGGGGTGGGCATGGTGAACAGGCTCCATACAGCGCTGCCGTCCTCGATCCTTCCCATGGACCGGTCGGTGGGCAGATCGCCGTAGGTGAACACGTCCAGGATACCGCTCCCATCACTATCCAGCAGCAACAGGCTGCCACCCGATCGGTCCAGTCGGAAGCCAAGGTGCTCCGGACCTTGGGGCAGGTGCTCATCCGCATACAGCAACAGGTGTCCCCTGCCGGGTACCCGCAGCTCATGTTCGAAGTGATGAACACGCGCTCCCGACCGCAGTCGCATGCCCTTGAGCGAACGGGCATGGCGGTCCGGGTTGTACAGCTCGATCCAGTCCGGTGTGCGCCCGTTCCCGGTGACCAGGGTGGTCCGGTTGGCGGCCTGCACCTCGTTGATCACCAAGCCCTGCTGGCCGTGTAATGCAGCTGCGCATAAAACACCGATGAGGAAGGGGATCGACCGCATCGGCAGCAGGTGCTTCAGGTGTTCGTTGAGCACGATCAGTTCCCCAGTGCGTTGCATGTGACCCAGTACCGCCATGCGACCAGGCCCTTCTGGAACGGCGTGAGCCGGTTGAGATCCTTGTCCCATAGCTTGGGGAGCAACAGCTTGTTGAGCCGGGCAAGGAGTTGGAAGAGTTGTTTGTGCATTGCGGTGGGTTCAACGGCAGGTGGTGCCACAGTTCTCCTGCCTCCATTCCAGTTCGATGGTGGCATGGTGGATGCCTGATGCGCGGAGGACCTCCCGTGCACGGCACTTGATGTCCAGCGCCTGTTGGAGGTCCGCATCGCCCACCACCACATGCATGGTGTGCACGATGAAACTTCCATCGAGGGTCCACGTGTGCTGATCATGCAGATCGACCACATGCGGGATGGCGAGAAGCCGTTCACGCACCTGTTGCAGGTCGATGCCTTCGGGCACCTGCTGCATGAGTATGCGGGTGCCTTTTCGCAGTGTACCCACGGCGTTGTACAGGATGAAGAGGCTGATGCCGATGCTGAGCAGGGGGTCGATGATGGACCATCCCGTGAAGTGGATGAGGATGGCACCAAGCAATACGGCCGACCAGCCGAGCACATCCTCGAGCAGGTGCAGGTAGGCCCCGCGTTCGTTCAGGGTGTGGCCGGCATGCAGTGTCCATGCCGCCAGCCCGTTCATCAGGAGCCCGAACAGCGCAATGCCGATCATGCCCGTGGTGTGTGGCATGGAAGGCGCCGCCAGTGCGGGGAGTGTGATGATGAGCATGCCCAAGGCACCCGCCACGAGCACCAGGCTGGTGAGCCAGCCGCCGAGCATGCTGTAACGCCCATATCCATAGCTGTAACGCATATCACGCCCCTTGAGCGCCACACGTTGCAGGTACCATGCCGTTCCCAGTA
>JBIJDX010000142.1:0-7742 GCA_044343855.1 Flavobacteriales bacterium | reverse complement strand
GGGACTGGCGCCTGGCGGTTATCTGCTCCGGTTGGAAGGTCCCTCCGGTGTGCAAGCCACCACCATGGTGATAAGGGAGTGATGGGCAGGTTTTCAAGGGGGTGCGGCTCGTTTGCCGACCCTGCACCCAAGGGAACATGACCTTTCGAACAAGGCCAATGACGCGCGCAACTTCCTCCGGCACCGGCCCCAACGCCACCCCACCGACGGATAAACCCCTATGGCCATCCGTGCGTCGGCACATGGGTGCGGTAGCGGTCCATGCATCCTGTCTTGTCATCGTGCTTTCCCTCCTGCAGGCGATGCCCGCACGAACCGACCTGCACAGCACAACAGATCTGGAAAAGCGGAAGCAGGAGCTTGGCCGGCGCCTCTTCTTCGATGCGCGCTTGTCGGAGCCACAGGGCATCTCCTGCGCGAGTTGCCACGCGCCGAGCACCGCGTTCGCCGATCCAGGCAATGCGGTCGTCTCACGGGGAAGCAGGCAGGATGTCATCGGCAGCCGGAACACCCCTTCCATCAGCTATGCGATGTACACGCCGGCATTGCACTACAATGCGATCGACTCCACCCACGTGGGTGGCCTTTTCTGGGACGGCCGGGCCAATTCGCTGCATGAGCAGGCAAGGGAACCGCTTTTCGATGCCCGGGAGATGAACAATGAAGCAGTGCATGACCTGGTCTTGAAAGTGAAGGGGGCCGGGTACTACGATGAGCTGGTTTCGCTCTACGGGCCCCTGGACGGGGATGATGGTCTTCTGCATCACCTCCTTGATGCCATCGCGGCGTTCGAGCGTTCCGCTGAAGTGAACCCGTTCAGTTCGAAGTTCGACGCCTACCTGCGCGGCGAGGTATCGCTGGACCCCCTCGAGGCCGAAGGGATGGCCCTGTTCAAGGATACCGCGAGGGCACAATGCGCCAGTTGCCATACGATGGAACCCGATCCGGTGCACGGCAGGGTGCTGTTCACCGACCACACGTATGACAACATCGGAGTGCCGCGTCGACCGAATGGGGTGGATCCGGACGCATCCACCACCGTTGGCGAACTGGCTGATGTGGGGCTTGAGGCGACCACCGGGATGGCCGGGGCAAGGGGGCAGTTCAGGGTTCCCACGCTCAGGAACGTTGCCGTTACGGCTCCCTATTTTCACAACGGCTCCTTTTCCACCCTGGAGGAGGTGGTGCATTTCTACAATGCGCGTGATGTGGACCCCACCATCGGCGCCCCCGAGGTTCCGTTCAACGTCAACGGCGACGAATTGGGTGACCTGAAGCTCACGGAAGCAGAGGAGGAGGCGATCGTTGCCTTCCTGCGAACGCTCACCGATGGATATCGCCCGGCCGGAACCGCACGGTGAAGGTGTTGCGCACGGCCCACCCCGGTGGGCACGTGAACCTGCCCAACCCCTGATGTGCATCGCGCAGGTCCATGGGATTCCGCTTCCATGGGCTGCTCGATGGTGAGGTAATGCGGTCTGCAGTGTGGCCGCCGGTCAACGCTTGATGAGCGGAATGCGCACGTTACTGCCACGCAGCAGATACCAGCCTGCGGGAAGACTGCGGGCAGCCCCGCCCCTGAGCGCGCGACCGTGTCCGCCTGCCACTCGCTGGCCAAGGCTGTTGTATAGTTCAAGGTCCGCCGGTTCCGCAGGTCCGTGGATGATGAGTTCTCCGCTCTCCGGATGGAACCAGGCCTGAATGCCGCTAAGCGAGGGCGGCCATTGCACGGCCAGCGTCTTGGAGTATTCGGTCGCACCATCGGCGTGGATGCAGGCCACTCGGTAGTAGTTGGCGCCCCGCATGGGTGAGCGATCGGCATGGGTGTGGGTGGTGACCGGACCTCCGCCTGGAGCGAGGCGGCCTGAAAGCGCGTGGAAGTGCATGCCATCATTCGAGCGCTGCACCTCGAAGGCTTCAGCCGTCTGCAGGCGTGGCACCGTCCAGACAACGGTGATCCCCCCTTCATCAGGGGAGGCATCGTACCCGATCCATGTCACCGGCAGCACCGTGCAATCGCTCACCGTGAATTCCTGTGCCACCGAGTCACGGCATCCCTGCAATTCCAGCAGCAATGAGATGGTGTAGGTGCCCGTGTCCTGCCATTGGATCAGGTAGGGTCCCTGCCCTTCGCCCGAAAGCACTGAAGCCCCATCAAAGTCCCATGTCTGAAGGGTGTTCGGCGGACTTGTGCCATCGAATACGACGAGGGTGCTGTCAGTGTCACAATATCCTCCTGGGTATACAACCATGGCAGCGCTCGGTACGGGATCGAAACCACTGAAGTAGCCGGCGTATCCGGCATCGTTGACCCCGCCGAAGATGCCTGCGGCCATCGGGCGTGTTGAACTGATGCGCACATCACCGTGCAGCCCGTAACGCTTCCAGGTCTTCCACCCCGTGTTCCCGGTTACGGGTGATCCGCTCGATGCCGTCAGCGGTGTGGATCCGACCTGGTCGGTCACAACGAGCTCTGCATCGGCCTGTGAAATGATGGTGACACCGCCATTGAACGCCACATTGCCGATCGTGTCCACACTGG
Organism: Flavobacteriales bacterium; assembly: GCA_044343855.1. Taxonomy (GTDB): domain Bacteria; phylum Bacteroidota; class Bacteroidia; order Flavobacteriales_F; family PHOS-HE28; genus PHOS-HE28. Next base: position 5,200 of record JBIJDX010000142.1, on the reverse strand, counting down.
GTATGCGGTCCACCGTCAGCGGCATGCTGCATGACAGGGGTGGAATGAAATTCAGTTCTGCCGATACCGGGTTCGCCGCGCCCAGTAGGTGCTGGTAGCAATAGGCCGGTCGCGAGGTTCTGATGTACAGGTTCCCGGCAGCGGAGTACAGCGATCCCGGCAGCAGCAGGTACGCGCCGCTGTTCAAGGTGGCGAAGGGCACCGGGTCTCCGTTCACGAACACCTCCGTGCCATCCTCGTGGGCGATGATGATGGGGCGCTCATGGTCCGGGTTGGCTGCCTCACCGCGGATGAGGATGTATTCCGTGCCGATGCGGTCCACGGGCACGCTTTGGTCGATGCCGATGTCATGTCCCGTGGCAGGTCCGGCACAGCAGAACCCCTTGAAGAAACCGTTGGTCAGCACAACCGGTGCATTCGAAGTGAGCAACGCACCCAGGAAGGGTTCGGTGTTCGCAGGGTGCACCGCGTTCACGTAGGCGCTAAGGACTACGCTTTCACCGGCATCCAGCAGTGTGCTGTATTCACTTGCGTCCTGTGGTGTCGGCCCCATGAGCACCGTGCCGCTGCGAAATCCGGTCACCGCGATCTGGGTGCCATCCTCCAGTGCCATCACGCTGAAGAAGGAGGAGCGCTGCGCCGTGGCGGCTGGTGAGCTGATGCTGTTGGGCGAACCGCCGATGCGGAATTCCGTGCCGCAGGCAGCAGCACCCTTGCATGTGAGGATGGTGGCATGCGAAGGCAGCCCCTGCGAGTTCCGTGAGGCGTTGCGGTAATTGGCATAGAGTGGGGCCTGCGCCCGGATGACAACGCCCTTCTGTCGTAACACCAGACCAAGTGAATCTGCAGGAACGAAGAGCGGGCCTTGGTCATTGCTGCCGAATGCATGCTTCACGGAGGCCACGTTGCTTACCGTACCTGACACAAGGATCGCCCCATCGGGAGTGCTGATCGTGTAAGGGACCTCCGTTGCGGATGGCGTGGACAGGTAGATGAAATGATCGTACTGGGGGCCGAAGAGGTTTCCGTGCATCGGCGGTATCCAATGAATGGTGTCCAGCTGCGCCTGCGCAGTGGGATGGACCATGACCAGCAGGGTGAGACCGATGGCCCTCATGAGCCAGCCGTGCGGCAGGCCTCCGATGGCGTTGCCCGACAACAAGGCCCGGCACGCCATGACAGCAGCGCGCCGGGCCTTGCCTGGAACATCCATCACCGCGCCACGATTATCTTCTCCGCCAATTCCATGCCGTTCAACTGCATCACCACCGTATAGGTTCCGGAAGCCAGTTCGGAAATGTCTATCTGGAAACCGGTGCGGCCGCGCTCCATGCGGATATCGCCCTGGAGCACTGATTTGCGTTCACTGTAGACCAGGTAGCGCCCCTCCATGGCGGCATCGATGCCAACCACCTCCACGTTCACCATTTCCTGTGCGGGGTTGGGGAACAGGCGCACGGTACCGCTCCCCTTATAGAACAGGCTCCTTTCCTGCAGCACCTCTCCCGCCCCGTTTACCAGGCGGTAATGGTTCCACCCCGTGTGGGGCGCTGCATCGAGGTGGGACTCCACGCCTTCAGCCGCGCTGCGCAGGCTTTCGAAATGGGTTCCGTCGGCGCTGCGCAGCAGCTGCACACCCTGTGGCACGTTGCGCACATCCCATGCGAGCTGTATGCCGCTCGTGCCACCTGCATCCTGCACCGATAGCGAACTCGTCGTCATGCCGGCCGTGGGACAAATGGTCCTGTTGAAGGTGTAGCTCGTCAACTGCGAATCGGTGGAGGAGTTGCTGCCGGTGCGGTATCCGCGCAGGGTGATGGAGATGGACGGGCCACCCGTATCGGTCACCTCCACCATGCCGTACTGCCCGTTGGAACTGCTCGGGTTGGCGAACTTGCCCTGGCTGAAATTGGGTCCTGCATCGTTGCCGCTCGTGTTCAATGATGCCGCGGTCATGACGACCAGGGGATAGGGGTTGGCAGCACCTGTGGTGAAGTCGTGGTTGGTGCCATTGTCGATGCCGAGCATGTGGGCGTCGCCGCTGAGCACGAGCATGTTGGCGATCTGGTTGTCGCGGAACCAGTTGGCCAGTTCGGTGCGCTCACTGAGATAGCCGCCCCAATTGTCCGTGTAGCCCGCATCACCGCCCCACATGGTGCTCGTCACCCACACGGTCATCAGGCAATTGTCGCGTGCGAACAGGCACTGCTGCTTGAACCAGTTCTTCTGCGTGGTTCCCATCATGCTGGTCCCGGGCACACGGGCGGAACGTCCGTCCATCAGGATGATATGCACCCGTCCGATGGTGAACGCCTGGTAGATCGGCACATTTCCGCTGCCGGCTGCCAGCGGGTAGTGCGGGATGTACTCCTGGTAGGCCTGGCGGGCGTTGGAAGAACCGGTGAGGCCGCTGCCGCTGCTGTTGTTGCCACAGTAGTCGTGGTCGTCCCAGGTGTAGGCCAGTGCATGGTTGCGGAAGAGGGTGGCGCTCGGAGACTGGGACAGGATGCGCGATTCGTACGGATCGCGGTGCACGTTGATGTCGCTGGAGTTCGGGTTCACATAGTGGAAGTCGCCGGTCTGGAGGAAGAACAGGGGATCCTTGTTGGCGATGGCGGTATATACCTGATGGTTGCCCGTGTTGGAGCACGAAGCAACTCCGAACTTGAATGAGAAGGCACCATTCGCAGGGGTCTTGAAGCGCCCGATATCATCGCTCGAGTTGTCGACCAGCCCATTGGACTCCACAGCGTAGTAATAGGTGGTATTGGGTTGCAGTCCGGTGATGTTCATCTTGGCCATTCGGTTGTTGCTGGTACCCGCCGTGGTGAAGGAGGAGTACACCGGGTTGGAGAGGGTGGGCGAGGTGCTCACCACCGCCCTGCACGAGGTTGAGGTGCTGGTCATTTTGGCCACCACCGTGGCACTGGTGGGCTGGATGGCCCCGCTCCACATGTACACGGTCTCGTTCAGGGGGCCCGCCGTCGCCGTGGTGGTGAAGGTGCCCAGCGCAGAATACGAACTGCTTCCGCCTGCGCAATTGGCCCGGACCTGGAACACATGACCGGTGCCGGCGGTCAGGCCGGTAAGCGCGGTGCTGGTCGAGGTCACACCTGCGATGGTCGTGAACGTGGATGCTGAGGAGGTCCGCCATTGCACGTCGTAACTCGTGGCACCCGTTACCGCGCCCCAGCCAAGGGTGGCACCGGTCCCGGTCACGCCCGTTGCAGTGAGACCGGTCGGTGTGCCGCAACTGACCGCCGGGGTGCACAGGGTGCGTTCAAAGGAGTAGCTCACAACGACCGACTCAGTGGTGTTGTTGCCCGATGTACGATATCCCCTGAAGGAGATGCCGATGGAGGCGCCGCCGTTGTCGGAAACCGTCACCGTTGCGTACTGGCCGTTGGATGAGCTTGGATTCGGGTAGGCGCCCTGGCTGTAGGTGCCGCCCTTGTTGGATCCACTCTTGTTGAGGGCGGCCGCCTGGAGCACCGGGTACTTGTTCGGGTTGTTGGATCCGGTCGAGAAGTCGTGGCCGTTGCCGTTGTCGATGGCGAGCATGTGCGCGTCACCGCTCATGATGAACATGTTCTGGATGTTGTTGTCGCGGAACCAGTTGCCCAGCTCGGTTCGCTCTGCAGTGAAGCCACCCCAGTTGTCGGATTGGTTGCCGCCGAAGGAGGTGCCCGATACCCATGCGATCATCAGGCAGTTGTCGCGTGCGAACAGGCACTGCTGCTTGAACCAGTTCTTCTGGGTGGTGCCGAACATGCTCGTGCTGGTGCGCATGCTGCGCAGATCGGCAAGGATGAAGTGGATGCGGCCGATGGTGAAGGATTGGTAGATGGGCACATTGCCGCTGCCAGCCACCAGGGGATAGTGCGGGATGTATTCCTGGTATGCCTGGCGTGCGTTGGCGGTTCCTGTGAGTCCGCTGCCCACGTTGTTGTTGCCACAATAGTCATGGTCATCCCACATGTATGCGAGCCCTGTGTTCTTCAGGAAGTTCCGGCTTGGTGTCTGGCTCAGGATGCTGGTCTCATAGGGGGTTCGGTGCGTATTGATATTGCTCGAATTGGGGTCGGAATAGTGAAAATCGCCGGTCTGCATGAAGAACAGCGGATCCTTGTTCTGCATGGCCGTGTATACCCCATGGTTCCCCGTTCCCGAGCAGGAACCCACCGTGAAAGTGTAGGAGAACGCGCCGGCCGATGGGGTGGTGAAACGCCCGATGTCATCGGAGGAACTGTCCACAAGACCGTTCGACTCCACACCATAGTAATAGATGGTGCCCGGCGCAAGACCGGTGATGTTCATCTTGGCCATGAAGTTATTGCTGCTCGAAGCGCTGGCGAATGCTGAATAGATCGGGTTGCTGAGCGTTTGGGAGGTGCTCACCACAGCCCGACAGGTGGTCGACGCGCTGGTCATCTTCGCCACCACCGTGGCCGTGGTCGGCTGAAGAGCTCCGCTCCAGATGTAGATGACCTCATTGGCAGGTCCGCCGCCCGATGAGGAGGTGGTGAAGGTGCTGGTGGCGGAATAGGTGCTGCTGGTGGTGCCGCAAACGGCCTGGACCTGGAATACGTAGGAGGTGGCAGCTGTGAGGCCGGTGAGCGTGTACGAATTGGCGGTCAGGTTGCTCACCGTGTTGAAGGTGCTTGATGAAGCGAGCCGCCACTGGAGGTTGTAGGCGGTGGCGCCTGCCACGGAGGACCATCCCAGCGTGGCTCCCGTGGTGGTGATGGAGGAGGTTGCGAGACCGGTGGGAGTGGCACAACCACCGCCGGTTGAACCCGTGGTGAAGGAGCTGGTGGCCGAATAGACGCTGCTCGTCGTGCCACAAACGGCCTGTACTTGAAATACGTAGGAGGTGGCCGCCGTCAGGCCGGTGAGCGTATAGGAGGTGCCACCCAGGTTGCTTACCGTGTTGAAGGTGCTTGATGAGGCGAGCCGCCACTGGAGGTTGTAGGCGGTGGCGCCTGCCACGGAGGACCATCCCAGCGTGGCACCTGTGGTTGTTATGGAGGAGGCCGTCAGGCCTGCCGGTGTGTTGCAGCCGCCGCTCGAACCACCCGCAGTTATGCTCAGGTCGTCCAGCCCGATCGTCTGGTCAGGAGAGGTCTGGTCCGCATTATCGTCCACCCAGCGGAAGCGGATCTCGGACCCATTTGCAACGGAAGCCGGGAGCGCCACGGAG
>JBIJDX010000141.1:0-7747 GCA_044343855.1 Flavobacteriales bacterium | reverse complement strand
GAGAAGTACAAGATCAACCTGATCGACACCCCGGGCCACGTGGACTTCACCGTGGAGGTGGAGCGCAGCCTGCGCGTGCTCGACGGTGCTGTGGCGCTCTTCTGCGCCGTTGGTGGTGTGGAGCCCCAGAGCGAGACCGTCTGGCGCCAGGCCAACAAGTACAAGGTGCCCCGCATCGGCTTCGTCAACAAGATGGACCGCAGCGGCGCCGACTTCTTCAACGTGGTGAAGCAGATCCGCGAGCGCCTGGGTGCGAACCCGGTTCCCCTGCAGGTGCCCATCGGTGCCGAAGCGGACTTCAAGGGCGTGGTGGACCTCATCAACAACCGCGGCATGGTGTGGAACGAGGCCGACCAGGGCATGACCTGGAACGAGGTCCCCATTCCGGCCGACCTGAAGGATACCGTGGATGAGTGGCGTGGCAAGCTCATCGAGGCCGTTGCCGAAAGCGACGACACCCTCATGGAAAAGTACTTCGCCGATCCCGACAGCCTCACGGAAGCCGAGATCATGAACGCCATCCGCAAGAGCGCGATCAGCATGAGCATCACCCCGATCCTCTGCGGCAGTGCGTTCAAGAACAAGGGTGTGCAGACCATGCTCGATGCGGTGATGGCCTACCTGCCCAGCCCCGTTGACATCGAGGCGGTGACCGGCACCGACCCCGACACCGGCGAGGAGATCTCCCGCAGGCCCGATGCCAGCGAGCCCATGGCATCGCTGGCCTTCAAGATCGCCACGGACCCCTACGTGGGCCGCCTCGCCTTCTTCCGCTGTTACAGCGGTGCAGTGCCGGCCGGCAGCTATGTGCGCAACATGCGCACCGGCAACAAGGAGCGCATCAGCCGCATCTTCCAGATGCACTCCAACAAGCAGAACCCCGTGGAGGTGATCGAAGCGGGCGACATCGGTGCGGCGGTGGGCTTCAAGGACATCCGCACCGGCGATACGCTGTGCGCGGAGGACAAGCCCATCGTTCTGGAGAGCATGAGCTTCCCCGAGCCGGTGATCGGCATCGCCGTGGAGCCCAAGACACAGGCCGACCTCGACAAGATGGGCCAGGCCCTCGGCAAACTGGCCGAAGAGGATCCCACCTTCAAGGTGCACACCGACGATGAGACCGGACAGACCGTGATCAGCGGCATGGGCGAACTCCACCTGGAGATCCTCGTTGACCGCATGAAGCGCGAGTTCAAGGTGGAATGCAACCAGGGCGCCCCCCAGGTGAAGTACAAGGAGGCCATCAGCGGCAGTGTGGAGCACCGCGAGGTGTACAAGAAGCAGACCGGAGGTCGCGGTAAGTTCGCCGATATCCACGTGCGCATCGAGCCCCAGACCGATGCGGAGAAGACCGGCCTGGAGTTCATCGACGAGATCAAGGGCGGTTCCATCCCGAAGGAATTCATCCAGCCCGTTGCCAAGGGCTTCGAGGCCTCGCTGAAGAACGGTGTGCTCGCCGGCTATCCGATGGAAAGCCTGAAGGTGACCCTCTACGACGGATCGTTCCACAACGTGGACTCCGACGCACTGAGCTTCGAGATCTGCGCGAAGAGCGCCTTCCGCGCCGCGCTGCCCAAGTGCAAGCCGGTGCTGATGGAGCCGATCATGAAGATCGAGGTGATCACGCCCGAGGAGAACATGGGTGACATCGTGGGTGACCTCAACCGTCGCCGCGGTACCATCCAGGGCATGGAGGACCGCTCCGGAGCAAAGGCCATCAAGGGCCTGGTGCCCCTGAGCGAGATGTTCGGCTATGTCACCAGCCTGCGCACGATGAGCTCCGGCCGCGCCAGCAGCACCATGGAGTTCAGCCATTACGACCCCGCACCCAACAACGTGACCGAAGCCGTGCTGGCCAAGGCGCGTGGAAAAGTATCAGCCTAACGCCAACAGCGATGACCCAGAAGATCCGCATCAAGCTGCGGTCTTACGATCACAACCTCGTCGACAAGAGCGCCGAGAAGATCGTAAAGACGGTGAAGAGCACGGGCGCCGTGGTAAGTGGACCGGTCCCCCTGCCCACCCACAAGCGCATATTCACCGTGCTCCGCTCTCCGCACGTGAACAAGAAGGCCCGCGAGCAGTTCGAGCTCTGCAGCTACAAGCGCATGATGGACATCTACAGCTCGTCCTCCAAGACGATCGATGCCCTGATGAAGCTGGAACTCCCCAGCGGCGTGGACGTGGAGATCAAAGTCTGACCGATAACACCACACAGCCATGAGCGGATTGATCGGAAAGAAGATCGGAATGACCAGCCTGTTCGATACGGACGGGACCCTGGTGGCCTGCACGGTGATCGAGGCGGAACCCAATGTGGTGAGCCAGTTGAAGACCGTGGAGAAGGACGGCTATGCGGCGGTTCAGCTGGCCGCCGGTGAGCGTCGCGTGAAGAACACGCCTGCGGCCGCCGCAGGCCATTACAGGAAGGCCGGCACCACCCCCAAGGTGAAGGCCCACGAGTTCAAGGAGTTCGAGCAGGAATTGAAGCTCGGGGAGACCGTCGGTGTCGACCTCTTCGAGGAGGGCAGCTTCGTGACAGTGACCGGCCACAGCAAGGGCAAGGGCTTCCAGGGTGTGGTGAAGCGTCACGGCTTCAGCGGTGTGGGTGAAGCCACCCACGGTCAGCACGACCGCAGCCGCGCACCCGGTTCGCTGGGCGGCAGCTCGTATCCCAGCCGTGTGTTCAAGGGCCTGCGCATGGCCGGCCGCACCGGTGGCAACAAAGTGACCACCGAGAACCTCAAGGTGGTGAAGGTGGACAGTGGCAAGAACCTGTTGCTGTTGCGTGGTACCGTCCCCGGTGCCAAGGGCAGCTACGTGATCATCTGGAAGTAAGATGGAACTGGAGATCTACGGAAAGGACGGCAAGTCCACCGGCAAAAAGGCCAAGCTGAACGACGCGGTGTTCGCGATCGAGAAGCCGAACGACCACGCCATCTGGCTGGACGTGAAACAGCACCTGGCCAACAGGCGCCAGGGCACCGCGAAGACCCTCGAGAAGAGCGAGGTCTCCGGCTCCACCCGCAAACTGCACCGCCAGAAGGGCACCGGTGGCAGCCGCAAGGGCTCCATCAAGAGCCCGCTGTTCAAGGGCGGAGCGCGCGTGTTCGGCCCACAGCCGCGCGACTACCACTTCAAGCTGAACAAGAAGGTGAAGGACCTGGCGCGCCGCAGTGCCCTCACCTACAAGGTGAAGGACGGTGCCGTGAAGGTGCTGGACGAGGTGAGCATGAAGGCTCCCCGCACCAAGGACTTCGCAGCCCTGCTGAGCGCCTTCGAACTGGGCAGCCGCCGCAGCCTGGTGGTGGTGCCGAGCAAGGACGACAACGTGCTGCTGAGCGTGCGCAACATCCGCTGTGCGCGGGTGGTGGTGGCCAGTGAAGTGAGCACCTACGACATCATGAACGCCCATGGCGTGCTGATCGTGAAGGACGCGATCCCCGCCCTGGAGAACACCCTGAGCAAGTAAGCCATGAGCCAGATCATCATCCGTCCGATCATCACCGAGAAGATGACGGCCCAGGGCGAGAAGGAAGGCCGCTACGGCTTCGTTGTCGCCAAGACGAGCAACAAGGTGCAGATCAAGCAGGCGGTGGAGAAGGAGTACAGCGTCACCGTGACCGGTGTGCGTACCATGATCTGCCGCGGCAAGAACCGCACCCGTTACACCAAGACCAACATCCTGAAGGGACGCACCCCGAGCTTCAAGAAGGCCATCGTGACGGTGAAGAGCGGTGAAGTGATCGACCTCTACAGCAGCATCTAAGCCATGGGCATCCGCAAACTCAATCCCGTCACCCCGGGCACCCGTCACCGGGTCATCACCGACTTCGACGGGGTGTCGACGAACCAGCCGCTGAAGTCGCTGACCAGCGGCACCACCAAGAGCGGTGGTCGTAACAACCAGGGCAAGATGACCATGCGCTACATCGGCGGTGGTCACAAGCAGCGCTACCGTGTCATCGACACCAAGCGCGACAAGTTCGGCATCCCTGCGGTGGTGAAGACCATCGAGTACGATCCCAACCGCAGCGCGCGCATCGCCCTGCTGAACTACGCCGATGGTGAGAAGCGCTACATCCTGGCCCCCAACGGCCTCCAGGTGGGCCAGACCATCCTCAGCGGCCGCACCGGTGTGGCCCCCGAGGTGGGCAACACCCTTCCGCTCAGCGAGATCCCGGTGGGCACCATCATCCACAACATCGAGCTGCAACCCGGCCAGGGCGGCAGCATCGCCCGCAGCGCCGGCACCTTCGCGCAGCTCAGCGCCCGGGAAGGCCGCTACGCCACGGTGAAGATGCCGAGCGGCGAGGTGCGCATGATCCTGGTGACCTGCCTTGCCACCGTCGGTACCGTGGGCAACGCCGAGCACATGCTGCAGAAGAGCGGCAAGGCCGGTCGCAGCCGCTGGCAGGGCCGTCGCCCCCGCACCCGTGCGGTGGCCATGAACCCGGTCGATCACCCGATGGGTGGTGGTGAGGGTCGCGCCAGCGGTGGACACCCGCGCAGCCGCAAGGGCCTGCTGGCGAAGGGCAAGAAGACCCGCGCACCGAAGAACCGGTCCAACAAGTTCATCATCGAACGCATCAACGCCAAGAAGGGCGCCTGATCCCCGCATAGCACATGAGCCGTTCACTCAAGAAACCGCCGTTCATCCACTACAAGCTCGCCAAGCGGGTGGGTGAGGCACAGTCCTCGGGCAAGAAGAACGTGATCAAGACCTGGTCGCGCGCAAGCACCATCAGCCCTGATTTCGTGGGCCTGACCATCGCCGTGCACAACGGCAACAAGTTCATCCCCGTGTATGTGACCGAGAACATGGTGGGGCACAAGCTGGGCGAGTTCGCCCCGACCCGTACCTACCGCGGCCACTCTGGTAACAAGAAGAACTAAGCACGATCATGGGACAGCGCAAGAAACTCGCAGCGGACGCCCGCAAGGAGGCCATGAAGACGGTGGCCATCGCGAAGCTGCACAACGTGCCCACCTCCCCGCGCCGCATGCGCCAGGTGGCCGATCTGATCCGTGGTGAGAAGGTGGAGAAGGCGCTGGGTATCCTGCGCTTCAGCACCCGCCACAGCAGCCGTGACCTCGAAAAGCTGCTGATGAGCGCAGTTGCCAACTGGGAGGCCAAGAACGAGGGTCGCAAGGCCGACGAGGCGGACCTGGTGGTGAAGAGCGTGCAGGTGAACGAGGGCCGCAGCCTGAAGCGCATGCTTCCCGCTCCGCAGGGCCGCGCCTACCGCATGCGCAAGCGCAGCAACCACGTGAGCCTCATCGTCGATTCCGCCAACTAAGAGCCAAGAGAAAGACCCCCATGGGACAGAAAGTACACCCGATCGGCTACCGCCTTGGCTTCGTCAAGGGCTGGGACAGCAACTGGTACGGCGGCAAGAACTACACCGACAAGCTGGTGGAGGATGAGCAGATCCGCTCCTACCTCATGGCCCGCCTGAAGAAGGCGAGCGTGAGCCGGATCATCATCGAGCGCACCCTCAAACTGGTCACCGTCACCATCAACACCGCCCGCCCCGGCGTGATCATCGGCAAGGGCGGCGCCGAGGTTGACAAGCTGCGCGAGGAGCTCAAGAAGCTCACCGGCAAGGACGTGCAGATCAACATCTTCGAGATCAAGCGTCCTGAACTGGATGCCCGCCTGGTGGCCGACAGCATCGCCCGCCAGCTCGAAGGACGCATCAGCTTCCGTCGCGCCATGAAGATGGCCGTGGCCAGCAGCATGCGCATGGGTGCCGAAGGCATCAAGCTCACCGTGAGCGGCCGTGTGAACGGCGCCGAGATCGCACGCACCGAGAGCTACCGCGAGGGCCGCGTGCCCCTGCACACCCTGCGTGCCGACATCGATTTCGCCATCACCGAGGCGCACACCAAGATGGGCCGCATCGGCATCAAGTGCTGGATCATGCGCGGTGAGGTGTACGGCAAGAAGGACCTGAGCCCCAACCAAGGCCAGCTGAAGACCGCCGGCGGCCCTGGTGGCCGTCCGATGGGCGACCGTCCGGAGCGTCGCGGCGGGGACCGTCGTGGCCCCGGAGGTCCGGGAGGTGATCGTCGTGGCCCAGGCGGTCCCGGAGGTGATCGTCGCGGCCCCGGAGGTCCGGGAGGCGATCGCCGCGGTGGTGGTCGTGGAGGTAACCGCAGTAACAACTAAGAGCCATGTTGCAACCGAAGCGTAGCAAGCGCCGCAATATGCACAAGGGCCGCATGAAAGGCGTGGCCCAGCGCGGACATCGAGTATCGTTGGGATCCTTCGGCCTCAAGGCGATGGACAGCGTATGGCTCACCGGGCGACAGATCGAGGCGGCCCGTATCGCACTGACCCGTTTCATGAAGCGTGAAGGCCAGGTGTGGATCAAGGTGTTCCCCGACAAGCCCGTGACCAGCAAGCCCGCCGAGGTGCGCATGGGTAAGGGCAAGGGTTCCCTGGACCACTGGGTGGCCGTTTGCCACGCAGGCCGGATCATCTTCGAGGTGGACGGTGTGCCCACAGAGACCGCCAAGGAGGCCCTGCGCCTGGCAGCCCAGAAGCTGCCCATCAAGACCAAGTTCGTGACCCGCGAGGACTACGACGGCCAATAAGAGGGAGCCATGAAAAAGAAAGGAACCGAACTGAAGGACCTGACGGTGCCCGAGTTGCAGGACAAGCTGCAGGACGAGCGCTCCGCGCTGACCAAGCTGCGCTTCAACCACACGGTGAGCCCCGTTGAAAGCCCGATACAACTGCGGGTGAAGCGCAAGGAGGTGGCCCGCATCCTGACCGAGCTCCGCAAGCGTGAGCTCACCAATACGAACAGCAAATGAGCACGAACGCGACCCCGGTGGAACGCAACCTGCGCAAAGAGCGAGTGGGTGTGGTGACCAGTGACAAGATGAACAAGAGCGTGGTGGTCCTGGTGGAGCGCCGCGTGATGCACCCGAAGTACGGGAAGTTCGTGAAGATGAGCAGCAAGTTCATGGCGCACGACGAGAAGGAGGAGGCCCACATCGGCGACACCGTGCGCATCATGGAGACCCGTCCGCTGAGCAAGCAGAAGCGCTGGCGGGTGGTGGAGATCGTGGAACGCGCCAAGTAAAGAACAGACACTGCGATGATCCAACAGGAATCCCGGCTCAATGTGGCCGACAACAGCGGCGCCAAGGAGGTGCTGTGCATCCGGGTGCTGGGAGGCACCGCCCGCCGCTACGCCCGCATCGGTGACACGATCGTGGTGAGCGTGAAGGACGCCATGCCCAACGGAAGCGCCAAGAAGGGCACCGTGCACAAGGCGGTGGTGGTGCGCACCAGGAAGGAGGTGCGCCGCAAGGACGGCAGCTACATCCGCTTCGACGACAACGCCGTGGTGATCCTCGACGCCGCCGGCGAGATGAAGGGCACCCGCATCTTCGGCCCCGTGGCGAAGGAACTGCGTGAGAAGAAATTCATGAAGATCATCTCCCTGGCACCCGAGGTGCTCTAATGCGGACGACGATGAAGAAGACGCACATCAAGAAGGGCGACATGGTGAAGGTGCTCGCCGGTGAGGACCGCGCCAAGCAGGGCCGTGTACTGGAGGTGGACCGCAGCCGCATGGTCGCCTTCGTGGAGGGCCTCAACATGAACAAGAAGCACAGCAAGCCCACCACGGCCAACCCTCAGGGGGGCATCGTGGACAAGGAGGGCCCCATCCACATCAGCAACCTGATGCTGATCGACGCGAAGTCCGGGGTTCCGGGTCGCGTGGGCCGC
>JBIJDX010000140.1:0-7809 GCA_044343855.1 Flavobacteriales bacterium | reverse complement strand
TACCGCGGCAACGAGACGAGTTGGTTGTATGCGGCACGCAACGCCGAAGAGGAATCGCTGTTCAGGCGGAGCTTGCGCCTGCTGGACACCTGGCTTCCAGTGAGCGGTGCGAACGTGCATGCATTCCCCGCGCGCAACGAGCTGCCGGTCAATGTACCCGCCAGCCGCTTCCTCCGTCCGTTCGCCCCCCGAACCGCATTCCTGGAGCCTTTGAAAAGACGGCGCATAACCGCAGCCATGGACCGCGCCGCGGCCAGCGGAGGGATCTATCACCTGTGGTGGCATCCGCACAACTTCGGCAAGCATCTCGAGGAGAACATGCGCATGCTGGAAAGCATACTGGTTCACTTCAGCCGCCTTCATGAGCGCGGTGTCATGCGGAGCATGACCATGGGCGAAGTGGCAACCTGCGCATTGGAGCGGTCCTGAACTATCCACTCGATCCAGAGCATGAGCGCACGCAGATCGGAGAACCAGGAGCAGGGTACGTGCACCCTGGTGCAGATCCTGGGCGAGTCCGTGCGACCGGGCGAGACGCGCACCTTGGACCTGCAGGTGGCCAGGTTGTACACACGCACCCGCGTTGAAATACCGGTGGTGGTGCACCGTGCACCTGCCGACGGGCCGGTATTGATGGTCCTTGCAGGGGTCCATGGGGATGAGGTGAACGGCATCGACAGCACGCGGCGCATCCTCTCGGACCTGTCGGAACGTCCGTTGGAACGGGGCACCTTGGTGGCCATACCGATCCTCAACGTGTTCGGCTTCCTGGCGATGCAACGCGAACTGCCGGATGGACGTGACCTGAACCGCTTCTTTCCCGGAGCTCCGAACGGATCGCTGGCCAGCCGACTGGCCCATGCGCTGGTGACCGAGGTGCTGCCGGCCGTGGATGTGGTCATCGACCTGCACAGCGGTGCCGACCAGCGCTACAACCATCCGCATGTGCGGTTCACCGAAGGCGACGAGGGATCGTGGGGCATCGCGCAGGCGTTCGATCCCCCATTGGTGCTGCGTGCGCCGATCAGGGAGAAATCGATCCGGTCACACCTCAATCAACTGGGCAAGCGATACATCCTCTTTGAAGGCGGGAAGGCCCGAAGCCTGGACGAGGATGCCGTGCGCGAAGCACATCGTGGCATAACGCGCGTGATGGAGCACCTGGGACTCTGGAGCGGACCATCGGACCCAACTCGCGGCACCTCGCTTCTATCTTCATCCAAATGGGTGCGCGCACCGATGGCAGGCCTGTTCCATCCGGTGATGGAGAACGGTACCAAGGTAGACAAGGGGATGGTGCTGGGCCTGGTGAGCGACCCCTACGGAGAATCGGTGCGGCAGGTGCGTGCTCCGTTCGATGGTCACATCATCTGCGTGAACACGGCCCCTGTGGTGAACCAAGGTGATGCCCTGTTCCACCTCGGGCTGCCATGAACATCAGTTCCTGGTGAACCGGATCGGCGGCCATTCCGCGTAAGGACTTCGAAGCAGATAGCTGCCGGGCGCGATACCCGAAATGTCGAGCGGCTGTGCACCGGCCCCATCGAAACGGGTGCGCAAGACCAACCGTCCGGCTCCATCGATCACCTCAATCTCGCCGGGTGACGCCAGCTCCATGTAAAGCACGGAGCCGGCGGGACTGGGCCACACACGCGGGGCGGAGGCTTCCGTGGCATCCACCCCCGTGATGATCACTTGGAGGCTGTCGCTGGTGCTGGTGCATCCATTTTCATCGAACACCAGCACCTGGTACCACCCGCCGGACCCCGCCGCATAGGAGACCTCGGTCGCCCCGGCGATCGGAGATCCGTTCAGCAACCACTGGAAGCCTGCAGCCTCCGTGCTGGTCAGCAGGCCCTCACTCTCCGATATCACGGGTACCGGGGGTGCGGGTAGCATGTCCAGCTGAAGCGTGTCGCTGAGGCCGATGCACCCGGATGCATTGGTGACCTGCACACTCACGCTGAGGGTGGTGTCCACCACGATGGACGGGCCGCCATCGCCGGTGCTCCATGCGTAGGTGTTCATGGGCTCCGAGGTGGTGACCTCCACCGTGGTCCCCGGGCAGAATGGAACATCACCGGAAAGTTGGAGCACAGGGTAGGGCCCGCTGGAGGTGAGGGCGGCAAAGGCATCCAACTTGCCTGCGCCCCAACGGGTGTTGGGGACAGCGCCGGTGAACACATCGGTGCGGGCGGTCGATAGCAGCGCGTTCTTCACCTCAGCTGCGGTGGCTCCCGGACACTTCTGGAGGTACAATGCTGCGGTTCCTGCCACCACAGGGGATGCTGCGGACGTGCCTCCACCGCGCACGTGCCAACCTCCCGCATCCACGGTGAAGGGGTTGCTTGCGATGCTGGCCTGGAGAATGGCCAGCGTGGGAGCCGTGAAGATGATGCTGCCCGGAGCGGCCAGATCCGGCTTCATGAGCCCGTTACGGGCAGGCCCGGCTGACGAAGGTGAGGCGATGCTATCCTCCCGGCCGGGAACGGTTTGAGGAGCCCCGAGGTAATCGATGTAGGAGGTCTCGTTCTGGTAATTGGCAACGGTAAGCACATGGGGTGAACAGGCCCAGGAATCAACGATGTGCTGATCACGGTCCGGCAGCACATAATGCACCGCGGCAGGCAGTGTGGTGGTGCTGGGAGCGACCGCATCCATGGAGGAGTATCCGAAGCTGGCCGAACTCCAGACATCGAACATGCCTGAGCCGGTGGTCATGAAACGGAACCTGTAGTTGGTCGAATCCGGCTCGCGCATGTGGACCTGCATGTTGTACTGGCCTCCACGCTGCACGGCGTAATAGTCGACCACACCGATACGGTTGCCGCTGAAGCTCCAGAGGGTGTCCGTGACCACTGTCCCAAGCACCTCGGCAATGGTGCGGAAAGGAGTGCGACCGCGGTAGCGGAGTGGTGTGGGACGGTCGGCACCGACCGCGAAACGCACGTTGTCCAGGTCCCCGGCATCGGCCCACAGGTCGAAGAATACGGCCGGATACCCGAGCGCGCTGTTGGCATTCCTGCGGAACCATGTCCAGCTTGTATCGCTGTCCACCTGCATGCGCAGATGATAGGGGGCCAGGTCGTTGGAATTACCTGCCGCACACACCATGACACGACCGCCTTGTGCAAGCAGCTGGTCATCGATGAACAGCGCTGCGGCATCGAGTGCATCATGGGAGCCGAAATAGGTGCCAAGGCTGGCATTGATGACAGCGGGTCTGCCAAGGGCAGCAGCTTCATCGAAGATGTACTTCACGCCATCGGCCACCACGCTGCGCCAATTGGGCGCATTGAACTTGGAGGACACCACGAGGAAGTCACCATCGGGGGCAACCCCCTTGTGCCTGCCGTTGGCTGCACCATTACCCCCGAAGATGCCCGTAACGGAAGTGCCGTGGCCGTTGTATCCGGCCTGATCCACCGACGTCATCGCCCCGTTGTCTATATCCGCTGCGGTCCACACCTGGCCATAGCCGTATGGCTGGGGAGTGCGCGTGGGGTGGACACCGAGCGTTTGGTCCCAGTATTTCAGGATGCGGGTCGACCCGTCCGCAGCGCGATAATCGGGGTGTTGCGGATCCATGCCCGAATCGATGATGCCCAGGATGACACCCTCCCCCGTGTAGCCTTGCAGCAAGGGCGCATCACCGCGCTGGACCTCGTTCACGCGGCTCTTCACGCGCATCGAGTCGTTGAGGGTGACGCCCCTGTCGAGGCTGAACTCGAAGAAATGCACCGCAGGTTCCAGTGCCAGTGCATGCACACGGGCCACGGGCACGCGGGCACTGACCACCCCATCGCGGCTCATCTTCACCCGCCCTCCGTGCAGCAGAACCGCTGCAGCAGCCGCATCTCGCGGACCCCGTACGAAGAGATCCACTTCTGCATCGGGTGCGTGATGCTGCTTGAGGAAGGCCTGGAGCGGGAAATTCATCTTCTGCGCATACTGCCCCTGCACCAAGATGGCGCTCAGGCACACTGCGACGACGAGCAGATGGCGAGTCATGGTTACGAAGTTACGTTGCCCCCGGGCTGTTCCAATTGCGCATAGCGGGGAAGTTCCGGCAGAAAATCGAACGTGCCCTCCTGAGGGCCGAGTCGGCAGCAGAAATGCAACGATCCGTTGGTGACCATCAGGTACTGCACATGGAACACGGAATTGTAACGCCCCACCTGATCGAAGGTTCGCTGGGTGATGGCCACCTGTGGCGCCTTGCATTCCAGCAGCAGCAGCGGAAGTCCCCGGGCATCGAACACCAACGCATCGGTCCGCTGTCCCCTTCCGTTCAGTTTCAGACCATGTTCAACGGCGATGCGGCCGGGCGGGTAGCCGAGGTCATGGACCAGGTGGTTCAGGAAGTGCTGGCGCACCCATTCCTCAGGCGTTGCAACAACCCATCTGCGGCGCAGGGGGTCGAAGAGGAGGACGGCGCCCGCCTCCTGCTTAAGTTTGACCCCATGGTCGGGTAGCGCGAGTTGTTGCATACCGGTCGACATCCCTGCAAAAGTGCACACCAAGGACGACATCGTACGGAACTGGCTGCCCCGATACACCGGACTGGCACTGGAAGAGTTCAGGCCGCACATCCTGCTCACCAACTTCGACAACTACCTGGACATCTTCTGCCAGCAGACCGGTGCGGAGGTGAAAGTGAAGGACAAGGCCATGAAGGTGGGGGTGGCGGAGGACATGGTGATGATCAACTTCGGCATGGGAAGTCCCAACGCCGCCACCATGATGGACCTGCTGAGCGCGATCGACCCCCGGGCGGTGCTCTTCCTCGGCAAGTGCGGAGGGCTCAAAAGGAAGAACCAGCTCGGCGACCTCATCCTGCCCATTGCAGCCATCAGGGGCGAGGGTACCAGCAACGACTACTTCCCACAGGAGGTGCCGGCCCTGCCGAGCTTCATGATACACCGCGCGGTGAGCGGCGTGATCCGCGACATGGACCTGGACTACTGGAGCGGCACGGTGTACACCACCAACCGGCGTGTCTGGGAACACGATGTGGAGTTCAAGGAACGGTTGCGGCTCATGCGGTGCATGGCCATCGACATGGAGACCGCCACCCTGTTCATGACCGGATTCGCCAACAGCATCCCCACCGGTGCGCTGCTGCTGGTGAGCGACCAGCCGATGGTGCCCTGGGGGGTGAAGACCAGTGCCAGTGACGCCAAGGTGACCGGCTCATTCGTGGAGACCCATGTACGCGTGGGCATTGCCGCCCTGCGCGAGATCATCAACGAGGGCCGGAGCGTGAAACACCTGCGCTTCGAATGAGCGTCATCGACGATTACAAGAAGTTGATGCTCGAGGTGCGATCCGGCACCTTCAAGCCCGTATACCTGTTGCACGGAGAGGAGGGGTTCTTCATCGACCGCATCGCAGACGAGATCGAGCACCTGTCGCTGGCCGACCACGAGCGCGACTTCAACCAGACCATCCTGTACGGGCGGGATGCCAACCATGAGGTGGTGAAGGACACCTGCCTGCGATTCCCGATGATGGCCGAGCGGCAGCTGGTCATCGTGCGCGAACTTCAGAGCTGGCGCATCGACGAACTTGATAAGCTGGGGTCCTACCTGGTGAAGCCCACCCCCACCACGATACTGGTACTGTGTCATAAGCACAAGAAGGTCGACGGGCGCAAGGGCGTGATCAAGGCCGTGCAGAAGGGCGGAGGCAGCGTATTCCTGAGTGAAAAGGTGAAGGAGGACAAGTTGCCAGACCTGCTGATGAGCGTGGCCAAGAGCCAGAAGCGCCGCCTGGGTCCGACCGAGGCGCAACTGCTGGCCAGCCACCTTGGCAGCGACCTTGCAAAAGCAGTGAAGGAAGTGGAGAAGCTGTGCCTGGTGACGGAGGAAGGAGGCCAGATCAGCAGCGATCACATCCAGCGTTTCGTCGGCATCAGCAAGGAATACAACGTCTTCGAGCTGCAGGCGGCCATCGGCCAGCGCAATACTGCAAAGGCACAGCAGATCGCCGCGCACTTTGCCGCAGATCCCAAGGACAACCCGCTCGTGCTCACGATCGGCTTCCTGAACACCTATTTCAGCAAGGTGGCGATGGTGCATACGCTCGCCGGAAAAAGCCCACAGGAGATGGCCAATGCACTGAAGGTCAACCCCTATTTCCTGAAGGACTACCAGGCCGCCGCCAGGAATTATCCGCTTGCCCGGCTGGTGGAGATCCAACGCCACCTCCGGCAGTGCGACCTGCAGAGCAAGGGCGTGGGCGGTGCCAGCGCGGGCGACGGGGAGCTCCTGCGGGAGTTCTTGGCCAAGGCCATGTCCTGACCATTGCCGGTAACGGGCAAGGTTTCCAATGGTGCTTGCAACCGCGGCGGCGGCTACCGCAGCGTTCCGCTACCTTAGCGCCCCTTTGCAAGGAAAAGCCCCCATGACCCTCCTACTACGCCGGGTACTTCCCGCCCTCTGCATCCTTCTCTCCATCGAAGCATGGGCGCAGACAGGCACCATCCGCGGCTTCGTCTACGACAAGGCCAGCGGGGAACCCGTGATATTCACGAACGTGATCCTCAAAGGCACCACCACCGGGGCCGCCACGGATGTGAACGGCTATTACTCCATCAGCAAGGTGCAGCCCGGCAGCTACACGCTGATGGTCACCTACCTGGGCTATGACACCCTTCAGAAACAGGTCACCGTGGCGCGCGACCAGATCATCACCGAGAAGCTATTCCTGTCCAAGAGCGCCATCCAGATGAAGGAGTTCGAGGTGTCGGGCGAAAAGCAGGAGGCCCAGACGCAGGTGCGGATGAGCGTGACGAAACTGACCCCGAAACAGATCGAGCGGATGCCTTCCGTGGGCGGGGAGGCGGATCTTGCCCAATACCTCCAGGTGGTTCCCGGGGTCATCTTCACCGGTGACCAGGGGGGGCAATTGTACGTGCGCGGCGGATCGCCCATCATGAACAAGGTGATGCTTGACGGCATGGTCCTCTACAACCCCTTCCACAGCATCGGACTGTTCAGTGTGTTCGACAACGACATCATCCGCAACGCGGACATCTACACTGCGGGCTTCAATGCAGAGCATGGCGGCCGGGTGAGCTCGGTGATGGACATCACCACCCGTGACGGGAACAAGACACGCCTGAGCGGCAAGGTCGGCGCAAGCACCTTCGCAGCCAAGGCCATGTTGGAAGGCCCCTTGAAGAAACAGACCGAGCCGGGTTCCGGGTCCTCATCCTTCCTGCTGAACGCACGCCACTCCTACCTCGACCAGAGCAGCAGGACCTTCTACACGTTCGTTGACACGGCCGGCCTGCCGTTCTACTTCACCGACCTGTACGGCAAGCTTTCCTTCAATGGTGCCAACGGCAGCAAGGTGAACCTGTTCGGCTTCAACTTCACGGACGGTGTGAACTACCAGGGCGTGAGCGACCTGCAGTGGAAGAACTGGGGCGCCGGCACCAACTTCGTGCTCGTACCATCAGGTTCCGCCGTGCTCATCGACGGTACGTTCGCCTTCAGCAACTACGGCATCAGCCTTCAGGAGGCTTCGCTGGACCCGCGCACGAGCGATATCGCAGGCTTCAATGCAGGATTGAACTTCAAGTACTTCATGGGTGATGACGAGGCGCGCTATGGGGTGGAGATCCTCGGCTTCCGCACCAACTTCAGCTTCTTCAGCAGTGTGGGCACCCGGTTCGTTCAGGAGGAGAACACCTCGGAGATCGCCGGCTATTTCAACTACCGCAAGAACCTGGGCAAGGTCATCATCGACCCTGGCATCCGCCTGCATTACTACGCTTCGCTGAGCGTTGCCAACGTGGAACCG
>JBIJDX010000139.1:0-7823 GCA_044343855.1 Flavobacteriales bacterium | reverse complement strand
GCCTGCCCATGAACACCGCCACGCCATTCGAGGGTATGTTGCGTGGAACGCTGGGCGTACAGCGGGGACAGGATGAACAGCGAAATTGAGAGGAGCGAGGCGCAGCGGATCTTCATTCGACCATCAACAAGTTATCAACCGATCGGACCGAAAGTACTACCTTGGCCCTCACATACCGGAAACACCCCAGTAACGGCAGTGGTTCATGATCATTGTTCGTTGGGCGATGAACCGGAATGCGGTGGGATGCGTATACTTGGCGCCGGGACGAACGCCTTGATCGATACTGAGAGCATGATGGAATGGACCATTAGGCGAGGGATAGTGTGCCTTGGAATGGCTGTGTTCATGGGCTTCGGTGCAAAGGCACAGGACCCCCAATTCACGCAGTTCTATGCCAACCCGCTCTACCTGAATCCGGCCTTTGCAGGTACGGCACGCTGCCCGCGGGTGGTGATGAACTACAGGAACCAATGGCCGGCGCTGACAGGCACGTTCGTGACCACCAGTGCGAGCTTCGATCAGCATGTGGACGGCATGATGGGCGGCCTCGGCCTGCTTGTGATGCACGACCAGGCCGGCAAGGGCACCCTGAACACCACCACGGTGAGTGGCATCTATTCCTACCAGCAGGCCATCTCGCGCAAGTTCTCCATGAAAGTGGGATTCCAGGCGACGTATTTCCAGAAATCGCTGGATTGGAGCAAGCTCACCTTCGGCGACCAGATCGACCCACGGCGGGGGTTCATCTACCAGACCCAGGACGTACCCCGCGGAGGCACGGTGGGGAACGCCGACTTCAGCGCCGGTGTGCTCGGTTATAGTGATGTTTTCTTCGTGGGCTTCGCAGCGCACCACCTCACCCAGCCGAACGAATCCCTTATCGTGGGGACCAGCAAGCTTCCCATGAAGATCACCGCGCATGGCGGTGCTGCCATACCGCTGGGTATGAGCGGCAAGTATGGCGAGGCCAAGACCCGCATCTCTCCGAACATACTATACCAGCAGCAGGCGGCGTTCCGTCAGTTGAACATCGGAATGTACGTGGATCATGGCCCCATCACCGCTGGTGTCTGGTATCGCACGCGCGACGCCTTCATCGCCCTGATCGGATTCCAGACCGAGAAATTCAAGTTCGGCTACAGTTACGACATCACCACATCCAAGTTGACCACCGCCACCGCAGGGTCACATGAGGTGAGCCTGCAACTGCAATTCAACTGCAAACCCAAGAAAAGGAGGTTCAGGGTGGTTGCCTGCCCCACCTTCTGAACCAGCAATACCGGAAGACCATGAGCATTGCACGGAACCTCGGGATCCTCGCGTCGGGGGCGTTGCTATTCAGCAGCTGCCAGTTCGAGAAGAGCGGTGCCACAGGATGGAACTTCAATGATTCCAAGAACGGTGGTTTCGAAAAGACCGCGTTCGAGGAACAGGAGACCGGGCCCGGACTGATCCTCATCGAAGGCGGTCAGTTCACCATGGGCCGGGTCTCAGACGACCTCAACCACGAGTGGGACAACATCCCACGCACCGTCACTGTCTCCTCCTTCTACATGGACGAGGTGGAGGTGACCAACTTCTACTGGTTGGAATACCTCTACTGGCTGGACCGGGTCTTCTCCGCTGATTACCCCGAGATCTACAAGAAGGCCCTGCCCGACACCCTGGTGTGGAGGAGCAAACTGGCATTCAATGAACCCTACGTGGAATATTACCTGCGCCACCCGGCCTACCGCGACTACCCCGTGGTCGGCGTGAACTGGTTGCAGGCGAACGATTACTGCGCCTGGCGCACGGACCGGGTGAACGAGACCATCCTCATCCGCGAAGGATTGTTCGAGCACTACCCCAACCAGATCAACGAGGACCACTTCACCACCGACGCCTACCTGGCAGGCCAGTACGAGAGCGGCAAGAAAGTGGACGGAGTCACCGACTTCGACCCCAACAAGGACACGCGCAACATCAAGATGGAGGATGGCGTGCTTCTTCCGCGCTACCGCCTGCCCACTGAAGCCGAGTGGGAGTACGCGGCGTACGGACTAGTGGGCAATACCGTTGATGAGCGCGTCGTGGAGCGTCGCATCTATCCCTGGAACGGCCACTGGGTGCGTTATGACAGCCGCAAGAAAGGTGGTCAGTTCTTCGGTGACTTCCGCGGCAACTTCATGCGCGGTCGCGGAGACTACATGGGTGTGGCGGGCAGCCTGAACGACAATGCCGACGTGACGTCCCCCGTGTTCAGCTATTGGCCCAACGACTTCGGCCTTTACAACATGGCAGGCAATGTCAGCGAGTGGGTGATGGATGTCTACCGCCCCCTCAGCCCGGAGGACAAGGATGACTTCCGCCCCTTCCGTGGCAATGTCTTCAAGACGAAGGTGCTGAACAGCGATGGTGTGGTGGAGGACAAACATGACCTGGTGGTGTACGATGTGGATGGCATCAAGTACTATCTCACCGAGTTCCAGACCGCCATGCAGGGCCGGGCCACGGATGAGGAGGCTTCGCTCATCGATGAGCTGCTCACCGCCATCGATCAGGCCATCGAGTTCAACAACACCCGCAAGCAGGATGCCGCCATGCAGCGCGTGCAGGACATGGTGGACAACATCAAGGGCAAGGACCTGCAGATCTGCCCCAAGTTGCTCAGCGGCATCAGTGACTACCAGGCGGACCAGCCGGGCGATGTGCGCATGCGCAACGTGACCGTTGAGGAGAACATCGACCGTCGCAACTACCGCCAGAGCGACAACATCGACTACCGCGATGGCGACCTGGAGAGCAGCATCTACTTCGAGCAGCCTGATTTCGAGGGCAACGCGATGTACGATTGGGGCAAGACCACCCTGGTGAACGATCGCAGCCGCGTCTACAAGGGAGCCAGCTGGGCGGACCGCATCTACTGGGCCAACCCTGCCACCCGCCGTCACCTCGACGAGCGGCAGAGCACCCCCACCATCGGGTTCCGTTGCGCCATGACGCGCGTTGGCAGCCCCAAGGGCATGGGCGATGACAAGCGCCGCGATAAACTCGAACGGTAACACGCACCGATCCTATCTTGCGAGCCCCCGGCCTGTCCGGGGGCTCGTCCGTTCATGACCAGCATCGAGACCCTTCACGGCCACTTCATGCGCTCCACAGGCGCCTGCACCGACACCCGCGCCATCACGCCCGGCTGCCTGTTCTTCGCATTGAAGGGACCCAACTTCAACGCCAATGCCTTCGCGGCCGAAGCCCTGGGCAAGGGTGCGCTCGCTGCGGTGGTGGACGACCCCGGCGTGGCCGTGGACGAGCGCCACCTGCTGGTGCCCGATGTATTGAAGGCCCTCCAGGACCTGGCGCGCCACCATCGCAGGCGGTTCACCATCCCCGTGGTGGCCATCACCGGCACCAACGGAAAGACCACCACCAAGGAACTGGTGCATGCCGTGCTGGCCGGGGACCGCCCCACCCTCGCCACCAGCGGCAACCTCAACAACCACATCGGCGTACCCCTCACCCTGCTGCGGATGAACGCCGAGCACCGCATCGCCATCATCGAAATGGGCGCGAACCATGTGGGCGACATAGCCGAGCTGGTGGCCATCGCCGAACCCACGCACGGCCTGATCACCAACATCGGCAGGGCGCACCTGGAAGGCTTCGGCAGCTACGAAGGCGTGATCAGGGCCAAAACAGAGATGTACGCATTCCTGGGCGTGCATGATGGCACGCTGTTCGTGAATGCGGATGACGCCCTGCTCATGGACAGAAGCTCAAGCCTCAAGCGCATCACCTATGGGCGCTCGGCCGATGCAGACACCTCGGGCGATACCGCATCCGCAGGGCCGTTCATGGCACTCGTGTTCGCGGGGAACGATGGCAAGGCCTACCACGTGAGCACGCAGCTCATCGGCGACTACAACCTGGCCAATGCCTTGACCGCCGTGGCCATCGGTCAGCATTTCGGGGTGCCGGACGAGCGTATCGCTGAAGCGTTGACGGCCTACACCCCCAGTAACAACCGTTCACAGTTCAGCGACACCGGTCGCAACCACTTGATACTGGACGCTTACAATGCGAACCCCAGCAGCATGAAGGTGGCACTGGAGAATTTCGCGGCCATGCGCACGGATCGGCCCAAGCTGGCCATTCTCGGCGGCATGAAGGAACTCGGGAACGACAGCCGTGCCGAGCACGAGTCCATCGTACGGGCAGTGAACGAACTTGGACTGCACGCCGTGTTCGTGGGGCCCGAGTTCGCAGAACTGGCAGGCATGGGCCTCATCACCTATCCCGATGCCAACGCCGCACTGGAGGCATCCAGGCGGAAGCCCCTCACCGGATACGTGATCCTGGTGAAGGGCTCCCGCGGAACGAGGCTCGAAACACTGGTGGAGGGCCTTTAGCCCTTCAGCACGGACCGGCTGATCACGATGCGCTGCACCTCGCTGGTGCCCTCGTAGATCTGGGTGATCTTGGCATCGCGCATCAGGCGCTCCACGTGGTACTCCTTCACGTAGCCGTAACCACCGTGGATCTGCACGGCTTCGGTGGTGGTCTTCATGGCCACCTCGCTGGAGAAGACCTTCGCCATGGCGCTGGCCTGGTCGTAGTTCAGGTGCTGGTCCTTCAACCAGGCGGCCTTGAGGCACAGCAGGCGGGCGGCCTCGATCTCGGTGGCCATGTCGGCCAGCTTGAAGGCAACGGCCTGGTGGTCGCTGATGGTCTTTCCGAAGGCCTTGCGCTCCTTGCTATAGGCCAGGGCCAGCTCGTAGGCACCGCTGGCGATACCAAGGGCCTGGGCGGCAATACCGATACGGCCACCGCTCAGGGTCTTCATGGCGAACGTGAAGCCGAAGCCGTCCTCGCCGATGCGGTTGGCCTTGGGCACCTTCACATCGTTGAACATCAGGGTGTGCGTGTCGCTGCCCCGGATGCCCATCTTATCCTCCTTCGCCCCCACCACGAAGCCGGGCATGCCCTTCTCCACGATGAGGCAGTTGATGCCCTTGTGTCCCTTGGCCGCATCCGTCTGCGCCATCACCAGGTAGGTGCTGGCACTGCCGCCATTGGTGATCCAGTTCTTGGTACCGTTCAGCAGGTAGTGGTCGCCCATGTCGATGGCGGTGGTGCGCTGGCTGGTGGCATCGCTGCCGGCCTCGGGCTCACTGAGGCAGAAGGCGCCGATCTTCTCGCCCTTGGCCAGGGGCACCAGGTACTTCTGCTTCTGCTCCTCGTTGGCGAAGGTTTCCAACCCCCAGCACACGAGCGAATTGTTCACGCTCACCACCACGCTGGCGCTGGCGTCCACCTTGCTCAGCTCCTCCATCACCAGCACGTAGCTGATGGTGTCCATGCCACCGCCACCGTACCTGGGGTCCACCATCATGCCCAGGAAGCCCAACTCACCGAGCTGCCTGATCTCCTCGGCGGGGAAGCGCTGCTCGCGGTCGCGGTCGATCACGCCGGGCTTCAGCACGTTCTGCGCAAAGTCGCGGGCGGCATCGCGTGCAGCGATCTGCTCCTCGGAGAGTTCGAAATTGAGGCCTGCAAGGGTGTCGGTATGGGACATGGACATGCTTTTCAAGGGAGCGCAAAAGTACGGGGTAACTTGGCGCCATGGAAGTGCGGGAACGCGACCGGTTCGAGGTGATCGGCGTAATGAGCGGAAGCTCGCTGGACGGCCTTGACCTGGCCTGGGTGGAGCTGGTGCACGACGCGGGCGATTGGAGCTTCAACATCCGGGAGGCCCTCACGGTTCCCTATGACCGGCATTTCCAACAACGCCTGAAGGACGCCATGCACGGCAGCGCCTTGGAGCTGGCGCGGCTGCACCGCGACCTTGGGCGCCTCATCGGAACGGCCTGCCGCGATCTGGTGGGCAGTACACCGGTGCACCTCATCGCCTCCCACGGCCATACCCTCTTCCACCGGCCGGACGAAGGCCTGACCACTCAACTGGGTTGCGGGGCGCACATCGCTGCTGTGAGCGGCATCACCACCGTGTGCGACTTCCGCACCACGGACGTGGCCCTGGGTGGGCAGGGTGCGCCGTTGGTGCCCCTGGGCGAGCGGCTGCTCTTCCCCGAACACCTGGCCTTCCTCAACATCGGCGGCATCTGCAACATCGCGCTGCATGCGGCGGAACGTGTCGTTGGGTACGATGTGTGCATCGGCAACCAGGCCTTGAACGAGCTGGCCAGTGAAGCAGGGATGCCCTACGATGCGAACGGAGCGATGGCGCGCACCGGGCGTGTGGATGCCGCGCTGGTCGCCGCCTTGAACGCCCTGCCCTTCCACCAGCAGCCACCGCCGCGCTCACTGGGGCGCGACTGGTACAGCACGGCAGTGCAGCCGCTCATCGGAGACCGGCGGATCTCTGTGGCGGACCGGCTGGCCAGCGTGGTGGAGCACATCGCACAGCAGGTATCCATCGCCCTGAAGGACGCCACCGGGCCGGTGTTGGTGACCGGAGGCGGGGCGCACAACACCTACCAGATCGAACGGCTGCGGGCCTTGTGCGGCGTGGCATTGGAGGTACCCGACGCCCGCACGGTGGACTACAAGGAGGCGTTGATCTTCGCGCTGTTGGGGGTGCTGCGACTGCGGGGGGAAGCCACGGCCCTCGCAAGTGTCACGGGGGCCGGCCGGGATAGCGTGGGGGGGGCGGTGTACCCCGCCAATTAACATCGGGCCGGGTATACCTCCGCCTCATGCACGCTCAGCCGCCCGGTAAGCGCGGTTACCTTCGCGCCACCTGCAACAGGCCCCTGTGATGCGTGATGCCCTGCGACGCTTTGAAGAGCGTGCCCCCGAGATCGTCCTCGAATGGAACGATGCCCCCACCGGCGCCCGTGGCTGGGTGGTGATCAACAGCCTGCGCGGCGGTGCGGCGGGCGGCGGCACCCGCATGCGCAAAGGCCTCGACAAGCGCGAGGTGGAGAGCCTGGCCAAGACCATGGAGGTGAAGTTCAGCGTGTGCGGCCCGCCCATCGGTGGGGCCAAGAGCGGCATCGACTTCGACCCGGCCGACCCGCGCAAGAACGAGGTGCTGGACCGGTGGTACAAGGCCGTTATGCCCCTGCTGAAGACCTACTACGGCACCGGCGGCGACCTCAACGTGGACGAGCTGCACGACGTGATCCCCATCACCGAGCGCTACGGCCTGCGCCACCCGCAGGAAGGCGTGGTGAACGGCCACATCGGCACCCAGGAGGAGGTGAAGTTGCAGGCCATCGCACAACTGCGGGAAGGGGTGAGCAAGATCGTGGGGGATACCGCCTACGTGCCAACGGCCAACAACTATGCGGTGGCTGACATGATCACCGGATGGGGCGTGGCCGAGAGCGTGCGACACTACTACCGGGTGTATGGCGGTGCGTTGAAGGGCAGGAAAGTGGTCGTGCAGGGCTGGGGCAATGTGGCCGCTGCGGCAGGCTACTACCTCGCCCAGCAGGGTGCCCTCATCGTGGGCATCATCGACCGCGCCGGCGGCATCCTCCGTCCGGAAGGACTGAGCGCAGCGGAAGTGCGCGACCTCTTCGTCAACAAGAGCGGCAACCAGCTGCGGGCAGCCGGGCTGATGTCCTTCGAGGATGTGAACGCCGCCATCTGGGACATCGGGGCCGACGTGTTCCTGCCCTGTGCCGCCAGCCGCTTGGTGACACAGGACCAGGTGGACCGACTGGTGGCCGCCGGTTTGGAGGTGATCAGCAGCGGGGCCAACGTGCCCTTCGCCGACAAGGAGATCTTCTACGGACCCATTGCCGAGAACGCCGATGGGCGGGTGAGCGTGATCCCCGACTTCATCGCCAATTGCGGCATGGCAAGGGTGT
>JBIJDX010000138.1:0-7888 GCA_044343855.1 Flavobacteriales bacterium | reverse complement strand
TCCAACTCCATCCGCAGGTCATCGAGGAGTGCCTTGTTGTCTTCCAGCAATGCGACCTTCAGTTTGCTCATGACACGAAGTGTATGGTGAGAATGGCATGGTAGACCTCACCCTCCTGGTTGCTGTCCAACCGCCATCGATCGGGCAGCAACAGGTCCATCCGCTTCTTCATGTTGTGCAATCCAAGCCCGCCGGGGCCATGCCTGGGCTTGGGAAGCACACGGTTGGAGACCTGGGCTTGGAAGAACTTGTCGTTCAGCTTAACCTTGATACGCAGGAACTCCGGGTGGTTCTTGTCCCCATGCTTGAAGGCGTTCTCAACAAGATAGCCCGTTACGAGATGCGGAATACATGGGCGATCATAGAACGGCGACCGGGGGTCGATACCGGAATCATCCAGTTCCATCGCGTCCATTCCGTTCACGAACATCTCGTGCAAGCGTATGTACTCCCGCAGGAAGCTGACCTCCTCGGTCACACTGACCAGGTTCATTTGACCCTTGTAAAGGATGTACTCCAGCGTGGAGGATAGGGAGCCCATACCCCGCTCGAGCTTCTTGGATACGGCCTTCAACTCAGCCAGGATATTGTTCAACGCATGCGGCTGCATCTGGAATTTCAGGTGGTGGGTTTCCAGCAGTGCATTCTCTGCCTCCAGTTCAGCCTTCGCCTTGATCAAGTGCTCTTTCTCGGCCTTAAGCTTGCCCATTTTGCGACGCGCATTCCGCAATTTGACCAGCATCCAAATCGCCGCTCCGAGAAGAATGAGTACTACAAGTCCTGAACCGTCATCCATGGTCTTCGAGTGTTCGTCGAAAATAGTTGATCAAGTGCATCACTCGTGGATTCCTGCGTGAGCGGGCGAAGCGGCAGCTTGCTGCAGGGCCGGCCGAGCAGCGCACGGAGCGAGGAGACTGCAACGTAGGAGCAGGCCTCGGAGCCCGATGCGATACCGATCGGCACAAGTCAACTACAGCGCAGCACGCGACCCGGCTGCTCCCGAGCGAAGGCTCTGCGAAGCGATGAGATGAGCCGGGGCACGCCCAAAACAACATCAGCGAAGAAGGCCTTCATCGCTTCCCCAACGCCTCCATGATCCCCTTCGCTGCCACCGGAATTTTCGTCCCCGGCCCATACACATCGAAGCACCCTGCATTCTTCAGGAACTCGAAGTCGTTCGGCGGGATCACGCCACCGGCCACCACCAGGATGTCGGGGCGCTTGTAGGTCTCGCGCAGTTCCTTGATCACTTCGGGCACCAGGGTCTTGTGGCCGCCGGCGAGGCTGCTGATGCCCAGCACATGCACGTCGTTCTCGATGGCCTGCCTGGCCACTTCCTGCGGGGTCTGGAACAGCGGACCGATGTCCACGTCGAAGCCGATGTCGGCGAAGCTGGTGGCGATCACCTTGGCGCCGCGGTCGTGGCCGTCCTGGCCCATCTTGGCCACGAGGATCCGCGGGCGGCGGCCCTCGGCTTTGGCGAATTCATCGGCGAGGCGCATGGCCTCCTTCATCTCGGGGTCCTGCATGCTTTCCGCTGAGTAAACACCGCTGATGCTGCGGATCACCGCGCTGTAACGGCCGTAGGCTTTTTCGAGTGCGTCGGAGATCTCGCCCAAGGTCGCACGAACGCGGGCTGCGCTAACCGCTAAGGCGAGCAGATTCGCTTCGGGCTGCCAGCTTACGGCTTCCAGCTGGTCTGCGCTCTGGTCGGAGGAGGTGGTGGCCGAACCCGCTAACGGTGAAGCATGCACCGACGAGCCGGAAGCCGATGGCTGGAGGCTGGCAGCTTTCGTGATGGCTTCAAGGGCCTCCTTCACCTTCCCCTCGTCCCGCTTCGCCTTCATCGCATTCAGCCGTGCGATCTGCTGCTCCCGCACCTTCGCGTTGTCCACTTCGAGGAGTTCGATGGTGGTCTCTTCCTCCACGGGGAACGCGTTCACGCCGATGATGCGGTCCTTGCCGGTGTCGATGCGGGCCTGGCGTTTCGCGGCGGCCTCCTCGATGCGCATCTTCGGCAATCCCGTCTCGATGGCCTTGCTCATGCCGCCGAGCTCCTCCACCTCCTTGATGCGCGCCCACGCCTTGTGCACCAGCTCGTGCGTGAGGCTCTCCACGTAGTGGCTGCCGCCGAGCGGGTCGATCCACTTGGTGATGCCGCTGTTCTTCTGCAGGTAGAGCTGCGTGTCGCGGGCGATCTTAGCGCTGAAGTCGGTAGGCAGCGCGATGGCCTCGTCCAGCGAGTTGGTGTGCAGCGATTGCGTTCCACCCAGCACGGCCGCAAGCGCTTCCACCGTGGTGCGCGCCACGTTGTTGAAGGGGTCCTGCGCCGTGAGGCTCCAGCCGCTGGTCTGGCAGTGCGTGCGCAGCGCGAGGCTCTTCGGACTGGTGGCGCCGACCTCCTTCAGCAGCTTCGCCCAGAGCAGACGACCCGCGCGCATCTTGGCCACCTCCATGAAGAGGTCCATGCCGATGCCCCAGAAGAAGCTGAGGCGGTTGGCGAACTCGTCCACCTGCATGCCGGCCGCAATGCCCGTGCGCACGTACTCGATGCCGTCGGCCAGCGTATAGGCGAGTTCCAGGTCGGCAGGCGCACCGGCCTCGTGCATGTGGTAGCCGCTGATGCTGATGCTGTTGAACTTGGGCATCTTCTTCGCGCAGTAGCTGAAGATGTCGCCCACGATGCGCATGCTGGGCCCCGGCGGATAGATGTAGGTGTTGCGCACCATGAACTCCTTGAGGATGTCGTTCTGGATGGTGCCCTGTAACTGCTCGGGTGGAACGCCCTGTTCCTCCGCCGCCACGATGAAGAAGGCCATGATGGGCAGCACGGCGCCGTTCATGGTCATGCTCACGCTCATCTTGTCCAGCGGGATGCTGTCGAAGAGGATCTTCATGTCCTCCACGCTGCTGATGGCCACGCCTGCCTTACCCACATCGCCCTTCACGCGGGGGTGGTCGCTGTCGTAGCCGCGGTGCGTGGCCAGGTCGAAGGCGACGCTCAAGCCCATCTGCCCGGCGGCGAGGTTGCGACGGTAGAAGGCGTTGCTCTCCTCGGCCGTGCTGAAGCCCGCGTACTGCCTGATGGTCCACGGACGGATGGCGTACATGCTGCCGTAGGGTCCGCGCAGGTAGGGCGGGATGCCGGCGGCGTAGTGCAGGTGCTCGAGCTGCTCCGTATCGACTGGCGTGTAGAAGGACTTGAGGGGGATCTCCTCTCTGTTGGGAATGCCGTGTGAGAGGGGTGAGGGTGGAGAAAGTGGTGAGAGTGGCGATGCCGCCACGTTCTCACCATCCTTACCATTCTGACTCTTTTCACCCATCGCTTGCACCAGCGCATCCGTCAGCTTCTCCACCGTGTAGCTGCCGCCGATCGGATCGGCCACACGCCCCAGAAAGCTCTCGTCGCGCAGCAGGTTGTGGATGTTGCGGACCACGCGCCTGGCCAGCACATCGCCTTCGGGCAGGGTGGGGGTGGGGATGGTGAGGCCATCGCAGCCGCCGGTGATCGCGGACACGGCCTGCAGCGTGGCGCGGATCAGGTTCTCGTGCGCGGACTTGGTCTCAGCAGGGTAGGAGACGACGGCCTGTACCCACGTATTGTGCGAGCAGTCGTGCTCCGGCTTGAATTCATCCACCACAGCGGCCCAGGCTTCACGGAAGGCCCGAAGGCGCGCGACCTCCAGGAACAGATCATCCCCGAGGTGCAGTCGGAACTGGAGACGGGCACAAGCATCGTCGATGGTGTAGCCTTGGTCCAGCAGTCGCTGCAGGAGCCTCCGGCCTTGCTCAAGGGCTTCCCGCGTATTCCGCGATGCACCATCACTCACGCTGAAGAGACGGACTCGCGGGTGCTTCGCGATGCGGTCCTTCAGGTCGCGCACGTCGGCATCGTGCGGCAGCCCAAGGCACATGCTCACCTCTGCGGAAGGCGTCTCCTGGTGCTGCTGAAGTGCGAGCAATTGGTCGATCAATGCCGCATCGCCATCAACGGCGAGGTCGATCGCACCCACCCACACATCCTTCAACAGGGTGTTCAGGTCCTTGGGCTTGCCAGGGATCTCCAAGGCATCGGCGCCGCCCATCAGGGCTTCCAACGCCAGCTTGTTCGCGTCGGGTGAAGCGGCATCGATATGCACGGTGCTTCGCCAGGGGTTGCCCGTTCGCTTCACACCACGCCGACGATCCCCTTGCGTGGTCCCTTCACCGGCCATGCCAAAGGGCGCAAGGTGCTCGCCCGCCACCTCCACCATCAGCGTGGCGTGGTCGCGGTCCTTCAATTCCTTCGTGATGACAGCCTCCCATTGCTCACGTGTGGCGGGTGGGAAGGCATCGAACAGCTTCGTGGTTGACATCGGTGCGAAGTTCGGGAACCCGATCAAGTTCGCCTCGCAGGGCTCCCTTTTCAACACAGTACTTTCGTCCCATGCCCAGTTGGTTCCGTTCTGGCTTCCTGCTGATCGCAGTTCTTTGGTCCGTCCTTACCCTTGCCCAATCGGAACATCCGTTCATCGCGCGCTTCGAACTCATCGAGCTCGATGGACTGGTGCGGGTGGAATGGACCCTTGCGGGTGGGAACACCTGCAACGGCATGGATCTGGAACGTTCCATCGATGGAAGTTCCTTCGAGGTCATCCACCGCATACCTGGCATCTGCGGTGATCCCAGTGCGGAGGTCGCATATCAATGGGACGATCGCCATCCCGCGGAATTGGGCACGCTGTACTACCGCATCCGACTTGGGTCGGATGGCACGAGTTCCGTGAAGCAACTCCGGTTCGGTCAATTGGTGGATACCGACCTGCTCGCCTATCCGGTTCCCTGCGTGAACGAGTTGACCGTACTGTTGAATGTCCCATTGAACGAGTGGGTGAAGCTGTGGGTGCATGATGCTGGTGGACGGGAAGTGATGGTTCACCAAGGCATCGGCAAGACACATCAACTTGTGGTAGGGCACCTGGTGGCGGGCCGTTATTCCTTGCGTGCAACGATCGATGGACAGGTCTTTCTGGGAGGTTTCGTGAAGTGGTAGGAACATGACGGAAGTCATGGACAAAGCCTGGCTAAGCACGCCGCGTATTTTGTGAGGAAAGTCACTGTTTTCGGGTGCTCCAGTGCGTCACCTTTGCATGGTCAGAGGGCTCGAAGCCTTCCTTGTCCAACGTTCAAGATCGATCTCAGCCATGAAGCTCAAGCAGATCTACACCGGATGCATCGCGCATGCAGCCTATTACCTCGAAAGCAACGGGGAGGTGGCCATCTTTGATCCCCTGCGGGAGGTACAGCCTTATATCGACCAGGCCAAGGCCGATGGGGCCATCATCAAATACGTCTTCGAAACCCACTTCCACGCCGACTTCGTGAGCGGTCACCTGGACCTTGCGAAGAAGACCGGCGCCACCATCGTGTACGGCCCCACCGCCAAGCCAGGCTTCGAGGCACATGTGGCCACCGATGGCGAGGTGTTCAACGTGGGCAAGGTCAAGGTGAGGGTGATCCACACCCCGGGCCACACGATGGAGAGCACCACCTACCTGGTGATCGACGAGAACGGCAAGGAGCATGGCATCATCACGGGTGATACGCTCTTCATCGGCGATGTGGGCCGCCCCGATCTCGCCCAGCATGTGATCGCGGACCTCACGGAGGAGAAGCTGGCCGCACATCTGTTCGATTCGCTCCACAACAAGATCATGCTTTTGAGCGATGACCTGATCGTGTACCCGAACCACGGGGCCGGCAGCGCCTGCGGCAAGAATATGAGCAAGGAGACCACGGACACCCTGGGCAACCAGAAGCGCACCAACTACGCGCTGCGTCCGGACATGACCAAGGAGGAGTTCATGAAGGAACTGCTCACCGGCCTCACGGCGCCTCCGGGCTATTTCCCCAAGAACGTGCTGATGAACATCCAGGGCTATGAGAGCCTGGATACCATCATGGAACGTGCCAAGACGGCCTACGACCCGGTCGCGTTCGAAGTGGTGGCCAACGAGGAGCGTCCGCTGGTGCTGGATACACGTCCGGCCGGTGAGTTCGCCAAGGGCTTAATCCCGAACAGCATCAACATCGGTTTGGACAGCAACTTCGCCATGTGGGTGGGTGAGATGATACCCGACATCAAGCAGGCCATCCTGCTGGTGACCGAGCCCGGCAAGGAGGAGGAGAGCATCATCCGTCTCAGCCGTGTGGGCTATGACAATACCATCGGCTTCCTGAAGGGCGGTTTCCCCGCGTGGAAGGCGGCCGGCAAGGAGGTGGACACGGTGTCCCGCATCAGCGCGGAGGAGTTCGCGAAGCGCTATGCCACCAAGCCCGTCATCATCGATGTGCGCAAGAAGAGCGAGTTCGACAGCGAGCACGTGGTGGATGCCATCAACGTGCCACTGAACCGGATCAACCAGCACCTGGCCCAGTTCCCGAAGGACGTCCCCTTCATCGTGCACTGTGCAGGTGGCTACCGCAGCATGATCGCGGCCAGCATCCTGAAGCAGCGTGGCTGGGACAATTTCGTGGATGTGGAAGGTGGCTTCAGTGCCATCAAGCAAACAGATGTGAAGCGAACGGATTATGTGTGCCCCACGACGATGCTCTGACCCCAGGTAGGTTGGGCAACGGCTGGCGCCTCTGGGAACGATCCTTGGGGTGTTGGTCATTCATGGAGCCAACATTCGTCATGGTGTGCTTGGAGGGCCCTCCCTACCTTTGGAGTATGTTCCGAATGGTTGTGCAGATGGTCATGCTGGTGTGGGTCCAGCTGTACCTGTTCGCCCCGGAGTTGATGAAGCTGCCAGTGCTCGTGCTGCATTTCAATGAGCACCGGAGCGCGGAGGAGGATCTGACCTTCGACGCGTTCCTCGGTCTGCATTACGCGGACAATGGGCATGAGGAGGCAGACCACGAAAGCCACGAAAGCCTGCCGTTCCACCACCATCATGGCAGCGGCGTGGATGCCTGTGCGTGCAAGGTGTGGACAAGTGCTCCCCGCGCTGTCGTGAGCTTCCCGCAGCTGATGGGTGATCGCCCGCAGGGCCCGCCTGAGGATGGAGCCCGTTCCCAAGGGCATCCTTCCGCGCCCTTCCAGCCCCCCCGTGCGCTGGCCTGAACCCAGGCCGGACCGCTTGCCCTGAGGGCTTCCTGATCGTTCCGGCCGGACCGCACGGGTGCATATCACCTGCCGGGTTCCCAGTTCCATTCAACCAGAACGATCATGATCGAGAGGATCATCCGCTATTCCGTTACGCACAAGCTCGTCGTTGGATTGGGCGTGCTTGTGCTCATCGCGTTGGGTGCCCGTGCCATCACCCGCCTGCCGGTGGATGCCGTGCCGGACATCACCAACAACCAGGTCCAGGTCATCACCATCGCGCCCACACTGGCCACCCTGGAGGTGGAGCAGTTCGTGAGCTACCCCATCGAACAGGCCCTCGGCAACCTGCCGGAGGTGCATGAGCTGCGCAGCATCTCGCGCTTCGGGGTGAGCCAGGTGACCATCGTGTTCGATGATGCCTTCGACACCTACCTCGCCCGCCAGTTGGTGAACGAGCGGCTGCAACTGGTGCGCGCCGATCTGCCGCCCGGCGTGGAGCAGCCCTATCTGGCCCCGTTGAGCACGGGTCTGGGCGAGGTGTTCCAGTACGTCATCCACCCGAAGCCCGGCTATGAAGGGCGCTACGATGCCATGCAGCTGCGCGAGGTGCAGGACTGGATCGTCGCCCGCCAGCTGATGGGCACCGCCGGGGTGGCCGAGATCAACAGCTTCGGGGGCTACCTGAAGCAGTTCGAAGTGGCTGTTGACCCCGCCCGGCTGCACGGCATGGGCCTGGGCATCGGCGACCTGCTGACCGCCCTGGAGCGCAACAATGGCAACACCGGAGGCGCATACATC
>JBIJDX010000136.1:0-7974 GCA_044343855.1 Flavobacteriales bacterium | reverse complement strand
TGAGCCCCTGTGCCACCCGGCGCTGGGGCTGATGTGTCTGTCCCCGTTGCTGCCCATTGGTGATCGAAATGGGTGGAGGAGAGGGGATGGAAATGCTGTGCATGCGCTTCATCCGGATGGAAGGATGAAGGGTGTGTGAGGAGTATTCGTAGTGCCTTTCCGGAACGGGTATGTGATGGTATGGATGTGGGGTCGCTCCCCACCAAGATCGGTCGTGCGAAGTGTGTGGTGCCGTCGTTGTGCAACACGTTGTCCGAAACCCATTAACTCCCCAATAACATGAACCAGCAGTTGATCGATCTCGTGATGCAAATGGATCAGAATTTTGGCCAATTGGAGCTGCTCCCCTTGGGCGCACCGCCCAACGGTGTGTGGATGCGCAAGGCCATGGAGGGTATCCTGAATGGCGATCATCCGGATTACATCGGCATGGGCAACCCGGATGCGGATATCCTGTTGGTTGGTCGGGAGAAGGCACTGGATCCCGCGAATCCGCTCTACTGGCCGATCATCGCGCATGAGCTGCTGCTCAACCATGCCCATTGGCGCGATATCGTTCTGCACCATCGTGCTGTGCCTCGGCGCGATGTGGCGCTCCTACGCCGTGCACAACCATTCACAGGCTTCAGTCCATACAACCCGTTGCTCTTCCCATTGACCTGGCAGCTCGTTTCAGCGCGAGGCGCTCATACCTACCGGCGCATGTGGCTCGCGGTGAACGAGGGAGCGCTACCACCACAGGTGGCGGGACTTGCGCAGATGGATCAGGCTGCGCGCGAGGCATGGCAATGGATGCTCTTCGACAAGGTCTTCATCACGGAGTTGAACATGAAGGTGGCGTTGAACGCGGCCAAGGCTCAATTCGATCTGAGAAAATGGTTGGGCGGCCCGCGACACCAATTCATGGCTGGCTTGGCCGCACCCTTCTACCAGCGTTTCAAGACGGTGGTGATCTACGCTGGTGTGAACAACCGCCGCTATGTGGGTGCCCCGGGCACAGAGCAGCGACTCGCCCTGGTCAAACTCTTCAATCCGACGCTCACACATGCCGACCTGGTTGTCCTACATCCGCTTGGATTGCACGTCGAGCAATACGCCAATGAACATGGTGCACGTGTACTGCTCACGCCGAGCCTCTTCATGCATGTGGGTGTGGATAGTGCCCTTGCCATTCAACAGCTTCTGTACCCCTGAGGAGATGATAGCATCCACACGGATGACCTTCCCGTTCGTCCGTCAGAAGCCCCTCCTCGTCAACTTTTTCAGCCCGATTTCTCCATGTGAGAGCCGCGCTCCATCTTCGTTGGCCACTCCTCCTCGCGTATCGTAGTGTTTGAATGAGCCCTTGTGCCACCCGGCGCCGGGACTGATGTGTCTGACCCCAGTGCTGCCCATTGGTGATCGAAATGGGTGGAGGAGAGGGGATGGAAATGCTGTGCATGCGCTTCATCCGGATGGAAGGATGATGGGTGTGTGAGGAGTATTCGTAGTGCCGTTCCGGAACGGGTATGTGATGGTATGGATGTGGGGTCGCTCCCCGGTTTGGTCTGTCGTGCGAAGTGTGTGGTGGGTTGTCGAGGTACTTTACACAGGTCTCTTTCCGTTGTATATTCGTCCTGGCGACCCCCACACGTATCGTAGCGTTGTATTGAGCCCCTGTGCCACCCGGCGCAGGGGCTGATGTGTCTGTCCCCGTAGCTGCCCGTTGGTGATCGAAATGGGTGGAGGAGAGGGGATGGAAATGCTGTGCATGCGCTTCATCCGGATGGAAGGATGAAGGGTGTGTGAGGAGTATTCGTAGTGCCTTTCCGGAACGGGTATGTGATGGTATGGATGTGGGGTCGCTCCCCACCAAGATCGGTCGTGCGAAGTGTGTGGTGCCGTCGTTGTGCAACACGTTGTCCGAAACCCTGTAAACCCCGAACACATGAACGAGATCTGGTTCACGAAGGTGAGTCTGCCGTATGGTTGGTTGGGTAACATGGCGCCCTACCCGGTGGTGTACGATGGGGACCGGTGGTTGACCACCGAGGCCCTGTTCCAGGCGCTGCGTTTCGAGGATCCGGAATTGCGCCGGCTCATCCGCGCGGAGCCGAGCCCGATGGGCGCGAAGATGAAGGCGAAGAAGCACAAGGACCTCCAGGTGGTGGAGCCCATGAGCCCCGCGGATGTGGCGAACATGCGGCTGTGCCTGCGGCTGAAGGTGGAGCAGCACCGCGTGGTGCGGGAGCGCCTGCTGGCCACGGGAGATGCCCTGATCCATGAGGATGTGGGCAACCGACCTGGTGCGCGCCACCTGTTCTGGGGTGCGCGTCGCACGCCACAGGGTGTGCAGGGCACCAACACCTTGGGCAGGTTGTGGATGGAGTTGAGGGACGGTATCAGGAACAGCACGGCCTCATAGGGCCGAATGGCGCGCCCCACGTGGGCGTGGGCGGGGCGCACAACGCGTGCCCCGCCCGTTGTCGTGCGTGCATGTTCCGAATCCGTTCATCCTCAACCCCATTACCGAATGAACAAGACCACCGGCAAGAACAACCCCAAGAGTGCCGTGCCCGGGACCCCCCTGTGCATGGAGGAGCATCGTGATCGCATCATCGCGGCCATCCGCGACCATCGCCCCGAGCAGATGCCTGCCGGGGATCTTCCTCCCCAACTGGCCGAACGGCTGCATCGTTCGCTGGGCGCCCTGCGCGCACAGGCCCGCCTGCAATGGCCTGATTTCCTCACGGCGCATGCCGAAATGCTGGAGCGGGTGCCATCCAGCGCCCTCGAACTCTACATCCGCCCCGATATGCTGGCACGGCTGTTCGCCTTGTGGCAGGCGGACCGCACCTTCCTCTTCCGGCTCGGCGAGTTCGCTGTGGCGCTGCCCTGGCCCATGGAGCTGTACGCCTTCTGGCAGTGGATGGTCGATGACCGTGGGGCGATGGAGGTGTTCCAGCGGCGCCTTGCCGACCTCCGTGCGATGCCGGACGCGGAAGCCTTCACCGAAGCCGTGCGTCATGTGTGCACCCCGGTGGCCTTCCAGCACCTGCTGCTGGATGGCCGCTTGCAGACCCTTTACACCATCTGGTGCCGCACGCCCAAGCTTTTTGCCGGGCGCCGTGGCCGCGTGGGGCTGGAGCACCTCTCTGTCGAGAAGACTCCTGCCCTGGCCCTGGTGCAACGCCTCGCTGGCGGCATGGTGCTTCCCAAGGCGTTCAGGAAGAAGTTCGCGCATCTGAGCGATCAGGAGGTGGACTGGTGCTGCCACCTGCTGGGCGGTGGAGACCTCTCCACCCTGCCCGCTCTCACCTTCGGTGTGAGCCCGTCTGCTGTTGCGCTGTTCTGCGATGAGGAAAGATCCGTTCCTGCGGTTCCGATACAGCAGTTCCTGTTCAGCGCCGTGCTCGCAGCGGAAGGGGTCCCCTGGCCCCTCGCGCATCGCGGTGCGGAGGGCATCGGAATGCGCAGTAAACGTGCCATCCCGCTGTGGGTGCGTTGCCTTCAGGTGCTGGGTCGCATGGAGGCGGGTGTGGAGCTGGTGGCCTTGCTTGAGCAGTTGAACTGGCCGCTTGGTTGCATGACGCAGTTCCTGGAGACCCTTGAGCGCTGCTGTGCGCCGGAGGTCTTCCAGGGCTTGTTCCGCGAGGGCC
Organism: Flavobacteriales bacterium; assembly: GCA_044343855.1. Lineage (GTDB taxonomy): Bacteria > Bacteroidota > Bacteroidia > Flavobacteriales_F > PHOS-HE28 > PHOS-HE28. The sequence goes on along the minus strand of JBIJDX010000136.1, from coordinate 4,336 downwards.
ATCATGGCTGGATGTTCGGCATCTGGAAGGCTGTGCCGGCGTTGTTCGATGGGGTCCGCGACCAGCGCGTGGTGGCCGGTGGATGGGGCAGTACCTACGCGATCATCGAAGCCCTGATGGGACGCCGAGTACTTCCTGAACCGTTCCTGTTCCGATTGCGTCATGCCGCTCACCAAACCGGCGTACCGCTTCTAGCCGCAGAGACCGCGTGGATGGTCCACATGCTGCGGGGTGGCAGCATCAAGGATGCCCCCGAGCTTCCCTTTCCCCTCTCCAGAAGAACCGCGCACGTCTTCAACACCGTTTGCTCAGCGCATGGCAAGGCCGGCGATATTTATAGCAATGGCGTCGATATGCGTGTTCCAGGAAGCGTGCGGGACCTGTTGTTCTTCGCAGAGTTCATCGCCTGCGGTGCATCGGATCGATTTGCACAGCTGGCGACCGCCCAGGTGCGTCATTGGCCAAAGGAGGGGTGGGTCGTTGCCTGTCGTGCGTTGATCGGGCTGGAGCATGAAGGCCTCGGTCTGCGCGAGATCCTCGACTATGTGCGGTGGATGGAAGAGCAGGGCACCAAGGTGGACATAGGGAGCATGACCCTGCAAAGCCTGAACAGGCGTATCCAGGAATGGCACCAAGACATCGAATGGATGGAAGTGGAGGTATTGACGCCGCGTTTCAAGAGCCGCGGCATCCCGGTGTTCAGCAGGAACGTGGAGGGAGTGGACTATCGGATCGCACAGGTGGAAACGCCCAAGGACCTGGGAATGGAGGGGCGGATCCTCAAGCATTGTGTTGGGAGCTACGGCAATAGATGTGCGGCCGGTCAGGTGGCCATCTTTTCACTCCGCAGTTACCCTGACGGGGAGGAGAAGCGCCTGATCACCATTGAGCTGGCCTTCGGTGCCGTGGTGCAAGCAAAGGGGTTCGCCAATCGTGATCCGAACGAGTTGGAATGGGCACTTTTACGGGAGTGGGTGGACCTGAACCCCCAACGCATTCCCAGGGATATCAACCTCTACAATGAGAATTTTCAGTAAAGAGTGTCAGGCAGGAAGTTGCCAACTTCAACAACTGACCGATGGAGCACAACGAGGACAGGTTCGACCATGAGGCGGGCGCGGAGAGGAGGTGGGCCAGCACGATGGCGGAGCCGAGCGCAGGGATCAGGAGGAGCAGTTCGCGGATGATGAATTTGGGGGGCACGGATACCGGGACGTTCACCGCCGCGCCGTCAGGTGCAGGCAGTTGCCTTCCCGGATCACCAGCAGCCGTTTTTCCCTGCGCATGCCCTGCAACACGTCCTGGAAGCGGTCGAGCGCCACGCTGCAACGGCCGCGGGTCTCCAGGGCCTTGATGTCGATGCTGGCGCCGTAGTTGTGCGATGAACGGCCGTTCATCGCGTTCCTGTTGACCCGGCGCAGCGACCGTTGCTGCTCCCTGGTACGGTACAGGGAGGAGATCACGATGCGCGCATCGGCCTCGGGTGTTCCCTCCACTGCGGTGCGGAAGCGGTGTTCCAGTTCGGTGAAGACATCGGCCGCACCCGGATGAAGCAGGTCATGGCTGTGGGTGAGCCCGGCGATGCGCCTGTGTGTTGACGGACCGAACGGCACCAGGTCGCTGTCGGAACGCGCCTGCGCCAGCTCATGGCCTTGGTGGATGCGGGCCCCCGGCCAGCGGACAGCCGCACGCAGGTGCTGGCCGTACGGGTCCCGCCTTCCGAGTTTCACGGTGCTGGTGTTGCAGGGGCATGTGTGGCGCTTCACCGGGCGAGGGGCCGGGACCTGAAAGAACCCATGCGCTGCGGCATGGCGCATCAGCTGCCACAGGGTCCAGCCGGATGCAGCCAGCAGCAGGCCACCTCCGAGGAGGGCGAAGAGCAGGATGCGGATGTGTGGTCGCATGGGTGGATGATAAGGCGGGCGATCAACGCGCGCACAGCATGTTGAACGAGCGGCTTGACCTGATCATTGCGACAAGGGTTGGCGTAGTGCGGTGGTGTGGAGATCGTGTCGGCTCAATGTACTGATCGTGGTGGATGCTGCGTTGGTAATGCATGGACAAGCCTTCGTTCACATTCCCCGGAAACGCCCACCTTGCCGCAGGTGTGGCGCTGTCGCTCATTGCAACTCCGGGCCATGCCCGGCAGCAACCGGGAGACACCTGCCTGAACCGCGTTCATTTGACCTTCGACACCATTTACTACTTCACCGATGATCATCCAGGTTTCCTGGCGATGTCGGACAGTATACGGGTGGAGGATGTCTGGGCAACAAGCGTCTTCCCACAGCAGCATACGGTGACCCTTGACCTGTGTGCCGGGACCATCACCGGACTGAACTTCAGCTTCGCCACGGCGGAAGTCCGTCCACCGACCAGAGTCGAATCCACGTTCTATATGCCGTCGGAATGGACCATCCAACAGTCCATCATTTTCTACGTTGAGGATGAGGCGTTCTATTTTTTCAAAATAGACTTTCCCATGCTGTGTGAGCCCCGGGTGCTCTTCCACCAGTTCACGGAACAAGGAGTGGCCGGTTTTGTGGCCAAGGTGCATGTGGCAACGGAGGAGGCGCTGGCGGAGGGGCCGTGAACCGGTCCCGTTCATCCTGCATCCGCATCGCTGTCCGGATATACATCACCGCATGGTCGGAAGGTGCGCCCGCAGAGCTGTTCCGGTGTGTCCGTCAGCCGTTGGGGGTGTTCGCCGGACCAGGGCTTCAGGCACCAAGCACGACCGCACCATGCAAGGCCCTGCTGTTCACAGTTGCGCGCATGGGCCCTTCACCTATCTTCAGCCACCATCCACGCGCACATGGAGCTCCTTACACCACGTTCACTCCTTGCGTTCAAGGGCCGAGGCGGTGAACTATTCTCCGTCCTCATCGTCAACTGGCTGCTCACCTTCATCACGCTGGGCATTTATTATCCGTGGGCCAAGGCACGCCGGTTGCAGTTCTTCTATGAGCACAGCGAGCTGGATGGACATCCCTTCCACTTCCACGGCACGGGTAGGGAGCTCTTCGTGGGTTTCATCAAGGCGGTGGTCCTGTTCGCCGTCATCTATGGGGTTTTCTTCTACCTGATGCAGCTGCAGGAGGTCTGGTCCATTGTCTCGGCCTACCTGCTCCTCTTCGGATCGGTCATCGCCATCACCCCGCTGGTCATCCACGGCACCTACCGGTACCGCATGGCACGCAGCAGCTGGCGCGGCATCCATTTCGGTTACCGCGGTGACCTGAAGGAGCTCTACGGCATCTGCATCCGCGATGGACTGCTCACCCTCATCACCTTCGGTATCTACGGGGCCTGGTTCCAGATGAACCTGCGCCACTACGTGCTGGGCCATGTGCGTTTCGGTAACTCGCACTTCCAGTACAAGGGCGATGGGCTCGATTTCTTCCTGATGAACCTGAAAGGCTATCTGCTCTCCATCCTCACCCTGGGCATCTATTCGTTCTGGTGGCAGCGCGACATCTACAACTACTACGTCAACAACCTGTCCTGGCACTTCACCGATGGCCGTCGCCTGGAGTTCCGGAGCTCGGCCACGGGTGGCGGGTACTTCGAGCTCATGGTGGTGAACTTCCTGCTGGTGGTCTTCACCCTGGGCATTGGCCTGGCCTGGGCCCACGTGCGGACGATGAACTTCGTGCTCGCGAACGCCGGGATGGTGGGCGATGCCGACCTGGATTCGGTGGTGCAGACCGAACTGGAGCACGGCGGTGCGCTCGCCGATGAACTGGGCGACATCATGGACATCGGGATCTTCCTGTGAGCACCATCTTTAAGGCCAATTACTACGACGGGCTCACGAGCCGCCCGCAGGAGGCCGAGGTGGCCCTGTGCGAGCCCGGTTCGCTGGAGGTGCTGCTGCCCAAAGACCGCTTCTTCTGGCCGCTGGAGCACGGCGGCATGGAGTGGGAGCGTTCCGGCAGCATGCTGCGCATCACCTTCGGTGAACATCCGCGGAAGGTGCTCATCGTGCGCGATCCGCTGTTCATCAAGAGCTTCGTGATGCGCATGCAGCTCGCCGGTCGTCGCGGTGTCTACGACCGCACCCTGTCACTGGCGCGCCGGGGACCACTGCTGTTCCTGCTCGCCCTGGTCTCCATCATTGTGGCGGGCTATGTGTGGGTGCTGCCGTTCACCGCGGAACGCATGGCCTTGCTGCTGCCCTTGGAGGTGGACCGTAAGCTGGGAGAGGCCAGCTACGGAAGCATCATGCTCGGCCTTCCGGAGGACACCTCCCGCAGTGCCGTGCTCCAGGAGTTCGCGGACAAGCTCCATCTGAGCGATAGGTTCGATCTGCGCTTCCACCTGGTGGAGAGCGAAC